>NZ_ONER01000001.1 GCF_900316895.1 uncultured Methanobrevibacter sp.
ACTGACAACACACATCATTATCAGTACCAAAAGCGCGCAAATAAAAATCTTTTTATTCACTTTCATTCAATACACCTATAACATTATTCATAAAGTCAATTTTGATAAAAATAATTTCAACTTTACACTAATATATATTAGAAAATATAGTATATAAATTTTAAAATATATTTGAATTTAATTAAAATATGTTTAAATTTAATTTGATATTTTTCTAAATTAAAAATGAATAATACATATATAAAACAAAAAATCCAAAATTAAATACATGAAGATTTTAGTTATAGGTGCTGGCGGTGTCGGGATTGGGCTTGCAACCTCAGTCGCATCACAGGGCGCTGATGTCTCAATCTATGCACGTGGCGAAACAGCAAAAGCAATAAAGGAAAATGGAATCAAAAGGACTGGACTGTTCACACACTATGATGTTAAAGACGTTCCAGTCTATGAAAGATATGAAGACATCCCAAAAAACAGTTTCGACTACATTTTCATAGCCTCAAAAACAACCGCAAATGAGGACATTGCAAAGAATCTGAATGACCACAGGGACATCCTTAAGGACAGCACCAAAATAATCATCTTCCAGAACGGATTCGGTAATGACGAGTTTTACCTTGAATACTTCACAAAAAAGCAGGTCTTTTGTGCACGGGTAATCACCGGTTTTACAAGGCCCGAAAGACATGTCAGTGAAGTTACAGTCTACACCGAACCCATACTGCTCGGATCCCTTCAAAAAGAAGACCCGAAAGATTTGCAGGAGATAGCCGATTTGATAACAGAATCCGGAATAAACTGTGACATTACCTATGAAGTCGACAAATACCTGTGGGCCAAGATGCTTTACAACTGTACATTAAATCCCTTGGGTGCAATACTGGACGTTACTTATGGTCAGCTTACCGAAAACCCCTACACACTGGAGATAATGAACAGCATCATCGATGAGATATTTGAAGTCATAAAGGCATCACCTTATGAGACCCTTTGGGAAAATTCAGATGACTACAAAGACATATTCTACTCAAAATTAGTTCCGGACACCTATAACCACTATTCATCAACACACCAGGATATCCAAAGGAAAATACCGACAGAAATTGATTCATTGAATGGGAAAGTTATCCAACTAGGTGAGGCCAATAACATCAATGTAGACACAAATAAGGTCATCTATAACCTAATCAAAAGTATTGAGATTACCTTTTAGAAACTAAAAGTTTATATATGTGAAAAATTAAAATAGTATTGTTCATATTGTTATGTACTATTTTTTTATAATATGAACAATGGTGATGGTTGAAATGAGCATTCGTTTGTATTCCTTTAGTGGTGTTTAGGAAGAGAATGTTCATTTGTTTTAAAAAACTTATTTTTATTGAATTATTTTTGTGATATTATGAGCGAACTTAAAGAATTAATGGAAAAATTTATTGAACTTGATGAAGATTTAGAAGAAAAAATTGAAGCATATCTTGAAACCGCTGATGAAATCGATGAGAAATTCGACAAGGAAAACGAAGAGCAGATTGATGAGATGGGTGAAATCTATCACGAAATCGAACACAAAGTTTTCAATGAAGAATTCATAATCGTATTCAACCAATCCGGTGAAGAAAAAGAGGTTGTCGCTTTGATAATCAATGATGAAGATGAAGAAGGCGAAGAATTTGTAATACCTGTTTTCACTGACGAAGAAGAGGCAAACATTGCTATTGCTGAATTTAAGGAACAGTTCGGAGATATCGACTTTGAATGTGAGAAAAAAATTGGCAGTGAAATCGTTGCTGACCACTCCGAAGACGAAGATTTTATTGGACTGGCTGTCAATGCGCCTCAATGGGACTTTGTAATAGCCAGTGAAGATGTCCACGACTGCTGTGAATAAATATGAAACTTGAAGATTACCGAGACTATCAGGAAAAGAATGTGAAGGCTTCCAAAAGCCAGCTGAAGGAGTATATCCAGATATATGCGGATATGGCTAAAAAGCTCAAAAGCGAAGATGCCATGGAGCTTGAACCTGTAAAAAGGAATATCAGGCAAACATATCCGACTGAAATCTACTTCACATTAGTCGATGAAGGCGGAGAATACGTTAAGCTTACCATTACAGATGCCAGCAAGGAGTATATCATTCCAATATTTACTGACATGAGGGAATATGCTGTCGGCAGCGCAAAGATCTCCACATTATTCCTGGACAAGCTTGACTTGAAGGTGATTACTCCCGAAGACATTGATGATTTGGCCAAAAGCGATGAGTATTTTGAGGGTTTTGTAGTCAATCCCCACTCACAGAACTTCAATTTTGATAGGAACGGTGATTTTTGATGTATATATGTCCGACAATAGGCGAAGATCATGAAAAGGATTTTTTAGTTACAGGAACCTTGGATGACTTTAAAATCATTGTCTTTTCCGATTTGGATGAATACGAAAAGGGTTTTGAATATCTGGAATTGGCAGATTATGAACCTACTGAAGTGTCAGATGAACTGTTTATGGAACTTGCAAAAAATGATGATGCTTTCAGCGGTTTAGTTTTGAATATTCATTCAAAAAATAAGATAATAACAAAAGAAGAATTACTCTAGTAACACTAAAATATTATATTCAGTAGTATGAAGATTCTATCAAAAGGATTTTTTGTCTTTAAGAATATTAAGCATACCCTGATAAATCCTTAATAAATGGAATCTTACTAAATATTAAAATTACAATCCATGACATAATCAATGTTGAAATTGAAATTGTAAAAATAACAATACAAATTTGAGTTCCAGTTAAACTTAAAGGTTGCAAATAATAATAAAAAAGTACAGTTGGAATTAAATTTATTAAATAAATTCCATAACTTGCTTTACTGATTGAAATAATAAATTTTTGAATTAAATTTGACTGCAAAAATCTATTAATATAAGAGTAGACACCATCTCTTGAATCATAAATATTTTTACATAATAAAAACATTGAAGCAGATTGTACAATTTCAAAAAAGCCCACATCTACCCAAGAATGTAACATTTTAGATTGATTTGCAATAAAATTATCCACCAATGGAATTAGATGTAATTCACCGCAGGATTTTATTAAAGTTGAAGTAATAAACAATATAATGCATATTGAAATCATTTTATTTGGACTTAAATTAAAATCTTTAATTGATAAATAGTAACCTAAAACCAAATATCCTAATGGAGATAAGAATAAAGTCAAGTAGAAATATTGTTCAAGATTAAAGTAATATGTTACTTGATAAAATATTGTTGCAAAAATGAATAATGCTATAAAATATTCTATTTCTTTTATTGATGAATGCTGAATAAATTTATTAATTATAGGAATACTTAAATAAACTCCTAAAATCATCCAGAAATACCATCTAAATGCAAATATTTGCATCTGATCATGAGTTTTATGCATCAAAACTAGGAATATAAAGGTTAAGATATAGAAAAAAATAAAAGGGTAGACAAGCCTTTTAACTTTTTTTTGAAGAAAAGGTTTTATTTCAATATTTCTATTCAATAATAACGCTCCACTAACCATAATAAAAACAGGAATTCCAAATCTACAGATTTCACAAAATGCATAGATATCAAAGCCTAATATTTGGGAATCCCTCCATACCATAAAAGCATGGATTGAAATAATTGCTAAAATTGAAAAAAATTTCAATAAATCTATATATTGTAACCTAATTTTCTCCATACAATTTATTTTATATTTTATCTTATTAAAATTTAATTAAAAATCGTGCTATTTTATCAATAATCAATTAATTTTCCTTTACTATATCAAAATACTTCATTAAAAATTTTTTTTAGCTTAACTCTCATCATATTGATTGAAGTTTTCGAAATTTATAGTATATTGTTCTTATTCTTTATAAAATAGTCTTTGGATACTTAAATATACTAATCATTAGATGTGTAAAAAAATACATAAAAAAAGGATATAACATTAATATGAGATTAATACAGTCATTACTCTGATTCTTCTTCATTTTCTTCTTCAACATTATTCTGTTGATAATATTTGTATCTGTAAGACATCTTAAAACCAGAGATGACTTCTCTTTTTGGCCTTTTTTTACGTTTTATGTTAGGGCCATTCATTTCTCTGAATTTCTCCTGATGAGGCTTGGCCAGATTCTTGTTTTCCCGTTTGTACTGGGAAATCCTGTGCCTTGAGTGTGGCGCCCTATACATTCTTTTTCTAAGCAGCCGTCTGCTGGTTGTTACGCGTCTTATCACTTAAATCACTATCTTCTGTTTAAGTTTTTAGTGGCTGATTTATCGAGAGTGGCCTGGATTTCATCGATTCTTTCAACTACCACTTTAATGGCCTGTTCACCTTGACGGGTAGGGTTGATACCTTGTTCAACAAGCAGTGCATCCCTGATATCTCTTAATCTGTCAATTGAATCAATTTTCATTATTGTACTGTAAAACATGAGTTTTCCTCCAATATAATATTTAATATACATTTTATAATTAAAAAGATTTTTGTCGAAAAAAACATATGACTTGAACTGATATTATTAATTATGTTTGAAAAACAGCAAGTAATCTATTTGGCCGGAGGGTGCTTTTGGGGTGTTGAGGCATTCATTTCAAGACTGAAAGGCGTGAACAATACCGAAGTGGGCTATGCCAACGGACGTGATTTGGCACCGACCTATGAGAAAGTTTGTACTGGAAAAACAGGACATGCGGAAACAGTCAAGGCAACCTACAATCCTAAAATCATCCCATTGGAAGAGATTCTGGAGAGCTTTTTTAAAATCATTGATCCATATTCCCTAAACCGTCAGGGTCCAGACATCGGAACCCAATACAGAACAGGAATCTATTGGCAGGAGGAATCACAAAGGGACACCGTTATCAATTTTTTAAGAGAAAGGCAGAAAGTGTCCCCTGAAAGGATTGTTGTTGAGGCCCGACCAATAAGCAGTTTCTATCCCGCTGAAGGATATCACCAGAAGTATCTTGAAAGGAATCCGCAGGGTTATTGTCATGTCGATTTAAATTTAATAAACGATAAAGAATTCGACCACTTATCAAAGGAAGAATATGAAATAACACAGCTTTCTTTAACAGAACCGCCCTTTAGTGGAAAGTATGATGACTTTTTTGAGGATGGTGTGTATGTAGATGTTGTGGATGGCGAAGTTCTCTTCTCTTCAGATGACAAGTTTGACTCAGGGTGTGGGTGGCCTGCATTTTCAAAGCCCGTTTGCGAAGATGTTATTAAAAAGCACAGAGATTTCTCACACGGAACAACACGCATTGAAGTGAGAAGCGCAAAATCAAACTCGCACTTGGGGCACCTGTTTCATGACGGACCCGGAGGCTCTCCCAGATACTGCATAAACTCTGCAGCATTGAAATTCATTCCAAAAAATGAATTGAATGACTATTTTAAAGACAAATGCCCTTAAATATTAAAAAAAATATAATATAAGACAATGAAAATAGAAGAAATAACACATCCGGAACTTAAAAACTACATTAACCTGGCATATATGCATGGTGAAAACGAAAATCAGGAAGCCGTCCAAAAAATAGAAGAGAATATGAAGGAATACCTGAAGGATAATGTATTCATAATATCAATAGAGAACAATGAGCCTGTCAAAATTCCATACGGCAATGACGGCGATTATATAGTTCCCATCTTTACAGACAAAAGGGAATATGACATGGGCATGCAGTATTTCTCATTGAATGAGATGGCCGAAAACAAGGATTATATCATTGAAAAAACAGATTACTTTAAAAAATTAAAAGAAGATCCTAATTTCTTAGGATTTCTGGTAAATATAAGCAGTGTAAGCTATATAATCAACACTAGCTTACTCTAAAAACTCTTTTTTTATATCTTCAACAATTTCAACAAACCTTTTTGACACTTCGTCATCAGGGTCAAGCACTGAAATGGTTGCATCTTTAGTAGGAGATTCGGCAACGCTTTCCTTAATAGGCAAGTCTCCAAGATATGTGATTTCCATTTCATCAGCGAATGTCTTGCCGTTGCCTTCACCGAAAATGTGAAGCTTTTCGTCACAGTGCGGACAGATATAGTATGCCATGTTCTCGATAAGGCCAATGTTTTTGATGTTCATCATTTCGACCATCTTTACACACTTGAGAACGTCTTCCTGTGAGACTACATTCGGTGTGGTAACCATAAGTACCAAATCGGCTTCAGGAATTGATTGAAGAACGGTCAATGGTTCATCACCTGTGCCAGGTGGGTTGTCGATTACCAAAAAGTCTAATTTGCCCCAATGAGCATCACTGATTAGCTGTTTGATTGCACCGGTTTTTTGAGGTCCTCTCCAGATGATTGGTCTGTCCAGGCTGTCAATCAGAAACGCCATTGACATCACTTTCAAGCCGCTTTCGGTTTCAACAGGGAATATTGAATGCTGATATTCTTTTCTTTTCTCATCAATGTATTCGCGTTGTTCATCTTCAGGCAAGCTGGTGTCAAGACCCTCTTCAACAAGTTGTTTAAATTTATCAAATTGATATTGGTTGAACTGCTCTTCAAGCATTTCGATACCGAGCATCTTAGGAACGTTTGGACCGTGAATATCAGCATCAAGGATACCTGTCTTGTATCCCATTGCCTGCAATGTCTCAGCGATGTTGGCTGCAACGGTGGATTTTCCTACTCCTCCTTTTCCACTCATTACAACAATCTTATGTTTGATTTGGCTTAAATTCTTAGCCAATCTGATTTCCTGTTGCATCATTTGCATTTGTTGTTCCGGAGTCATCTGACCCCCATGACCGTGATGGCCATGTCCTTGACCATGTTCTGGCATAATTATCATCTCCAAAATAATTTAATTTAACTGAATTTTTTACTGACTTCCTCAACAGCGAGGATTAATGGATCTGTAACCATTGATACAGGCGGTGCGTAAGCAAATTCCATATTGCTCAAATCAAAGCAGGTCAAACCTTCTGTTATGGCTAGAGTCATTGTATCGATTCTTTCAGCCACCCTTTCTTCCGCTATGATTTGACAGCCTATAATGGTTCCGTTTCCATCACAAATAACTTTAATATCCATCGGTTTTGCATTCGGGTAGTAGCGTGCTCTTGTAAGTGCCTGCACTTTCTGCACAACAGGCCTGATACGGTTTTGCTGTGCAAAACTGGTAGTGTAACCTACTGCACCAAATTCCAGTTTTCCGACTTTTGAAACCATAGAGTTCAAAACAGGATTGAATTTGGATTTTTTGCCGCAGATTGTACGTGCCAGGGTTTTTGATTCACGAACTGCAGTGGTACCTAATTGTGAAATGGTATTTGAACCTAAAATGAGGTCTTTGGACTCAACACAGTCCCCAACTGCATAAACATCATCAACTGAGGTTTCCATTCTGTCATTTACGAGTATGGCCCATCTTCCAATTTCACATCCTGCCATTCTTGCAAGTTCCAATTCGGCTCTCACTCCGGTTGCCATGATTACCATGTCGGCGTCATAAAGCTCCTCATCGCCGAAACATGCCTTTTCAACCTTGCCGTCACCAATCAGTTTGGTGATAGGTTTTCCTAAAATCACCTGAATTCCTTCCATTTCCAGGTATTTTACTAGAATGTCGGACATGTCCTTGTCAAGGGATCTTGGCACGATTTGAGGAAGCATTTCACTTAGGATAACATTCAAGCCTTTTTTCTTAAGTGCAAATGCTATTTCAATACCAATTAAACCGGCACCAGTAACGATAGCACTTTTAGCGGTTTCCATAGCTTTTTGAACCTTAATACCATCATCTATATTTCTGATTCTGAATACTCCGTCCAATTCAACCCCCTGCATTGGAGGCACAAACGGATTTCCTCCAGTTGCCAAAACCAGTTTATCATATTTTAAAACTGTATCTTTACCGTTCTTATCGTAAGTTACTGTTTTCTTGTCGGAATCGACCGCAGTCACTTCCACTTCAGTGATTACTTCAATATTTTTTTCCTTATAGTCTTCGGGAGTTCTCATGACAATATCATCAAATGATTCTATTGTACCGGACAATACGTAAGGAATGGCGCATGGTGAGTATGCTACCTTATTGTCTCTTGTGAGAACTGTTATTTCTATGTCTTTGTCGAGTTTACGAATATTTGAAGCTGTTGATATTCCTCCAGCTCCTCCACCTACAATTACTACTTTCATTATAACAAAACCACTCTATGATTTATAACAATAATATTTATTATCGAAAACATATAAAAAACTAACTATTAATAAGAATTTAGGTTAAAAAATGAGAGAAATTGAATTTAATTTGGATGAAAATCCCTTTATGAATTTCTTATCAGCACGCTATGCGATGTCTGCAAGAGTCAATGTTGAAAAGATGTGGAACTGGTGCCATGAAAATGACAGGTCATTTTTCATAATGAGTCTGGGATGCCTTATGAATGCAGTCAATTCAGTTCCTGAACTGAAAAGAAGAATAATTGACGGTAAAGCAGTTGAATATGACTATCTTGACGGAGTATCTCCGATAATGGATGAAGGAAACGAAATCTATAAGGAAATGAGAGTCAAGACCCCACAGGAATTTGACGATATCCTGACCTGGCATGACTATGTCAGGGAGTTGTCTTCGGACATACTTTCCGGCAAAAAAGAGGGATTCTTCATTGAGATGGAAAAGAGGGACTTGACAAACATTGCAAACTTTTCCTGCATCCCATGGGTTGACTTTGACATGATTACCAACTGTGTCGTTGACGGAAATGCAATTCAACCTTTGATAACATGGGGAAAAGTCAACAAAGACTTTGAAATGAGCGTTTCAATAACCGTTTCCCATATATTCGTCAATGGCAGGGAATTGGCTCATTTTTATGAAAATGCCCAAAATGAATTCAACAGCATCGGTTAAATCTTAATGTTTGGAATTCTTTCATTGACATTTTGTCTATTCCATTTTCCGCCCATGCTTGAATAATAGTTTTTCAATTGTTTTTTAACATTTTTTGATAACTTGTATTTAGGTTTAATTACCAGACCCACTCCGGCAAACTTGGATTTCAACTTTTTAACGGACACCCAATCTGTCGGAACATGTCTGCATCCGTCATTGTAGCTTCCATATGAATTGCTCACCAAAACCTTCTTGCCGTCGGGACTTACATCTATAATGGATATATAATGATTTGGAAGAAATGCTATCAGCGCTGAACCCTTTTTCAGTTTCTTTATGGCGCTTTTGAAAGAATCTCCATAGAAATATTTTACACTGCAATGATTTCTTTCTATAATCTTTTTAAGAACAGGAATATTAATTCCACTGGTAACATGGCCTTTTACCTGGAAGTATTTTTCTGAACGGAAATTCTTTAGAACCTGAGAGCAGACACTGGCTGATGTGGGTCCGCAGGTATACTCTGTATTTTGAATATCCCTAACTTCAGAGTAGGTATATGATTTTCCCTTAAGTGACACTGTAACGGTTTTTGGCCAGTATTTATACTTATTCTTCTTAACGACTTTAGTGTAAATTTTCCTTTCTATAACATTCCATTCTTCACGCTTGAGGATGTGATAAACCTTTGGGGAAAGCTTTGTTTTGAAAAATGTATATTTAGACAATTTGCCATATAAATACAGACCATAGCTATCCCGTTTCATTACTTCAAGATAATGTGATTTTTTTAGAGTATATTGAGCATCACCATCTCCCATCACAAAGTTTTTAGGCATCAAATCAACATCGGGAACGCCGCCTTTAGTTGGAACCTTCTTCTTTAAAGGATTTATGACATTGCCCTTAATGCATTTTACTGTTTTGGATTGCTCAAAATCCCCGTAGGTTACTGTGACCTTATAATTATTAGGGCTGACATTAGGCTTAAAGACGACAAACCCCTCCTTATTGGTTTTCATTTTAAAAACTTTATTTCCAACCTTAATTTGGATATTCTTATTGGAAATTAAGGTTAAGGGACCGTGCAGATAGACTCTAAGATACCCGTTGGTAAGCAGTCGGGAGTTTCCAATCTCGATTGAAACCGCTTTTATGATCTTTACGTTGACCGTTTGAGAAAATGCGTTATAGTCCGCATCACCACTATAGGAAATTTTCAGATTTACATTTGATTTGGGCATGTCAATCAGGATAGTGAACTTGCCTTTTCCATCTGTGGTCTTTTTATAATCCTTTCCATTTAGATTTATTATTAATGTTTTTCCGGCCACATACTTACCGCTTGAGTCAGTCAAATACATGATATAATTATTTCCCTGTTTAACAGAAGTGGAATCAGTTTTAACAGTCAAATTCTTTTTTGATGACTCGACACCGATGGAATTATCTCCATAACTTTCAGAAATTCCCAACTGATTTGAATTGTCATTATCAGGGCTTGAAATTTCCTGAACCGAAGTATTAAGTGATATAGGTTCATCCTCACTATCTGCCTGGACGATATCAGTTGAATTGACATCAACAGCGGATACGAATCCAACGGCTAAAAATAATAAAATTGATAAAATAAATAAAAATTTCAGGTTTTTCATCATATTAAGGTTAAATTTAATATTATATAAAATTATGGCAATTTCAAAATAGAATATTATGTTAAAACACAAAAACTAATCGTCTTTTGATTCGATGTCAGTTGCTTCAAGTTTCATGATAACCGGCCTGAGGCCATCATTGCATGACACTATTGCAACACCTGGAGTTTTAATCCAATCGGAGTAATACCATATCTCCTGAACTCCATGTGCCAAGGCGAAGACATACTGGTATATAGCTTTCCATGCTTCATCACAGAATCCGTCAGGCTTTGCATAATCCGCATAGTATACCTCACCTTCCTTCATCAGAGGGCATGTTGTAAGACCGTCAACACCAAATTCTTTTGCAAGATCTTCCTGAAATGTTGTCTTTAAAATTGTAATCTTAACTTTTTTCATACAATCAGTTACTTGAATTTTTTTAACTAGTTCATTTCTTAACTGTGATTTTAGCGGATTGGGATAATGCTGTATAATATTTATTGCCCGCATATTTGGCGGTTGCGGTATATTTGCCTTTTTTATTCAATTTGGTGATTTTAAAAGTGGCCCTTCCATTTGAATTTGTCTTGGCAACATATGTTTTCCCATTTACTTTCAATGTGACTTTGGTATTTTTCATGACCCTATAACGATTATCCTTTAAAATCATGTAGAACTTTTTAATCTTTTCTTTTGCAAAATATTTCATCTTTGATACAATAATGAACGGTTTTGCCTTTTTAACTGTTATTGTAGCGGAAGCTGATGACTTGAAGTATTTGCTGTTTCCGTTAAAAGTGACTGCGACATTATGTGTACCCGGAGCGTAACTGGATGTGTCCAATAATATCTGACCGTTTTTGTTAGTGGTATATGTTTTTATAACACCGCCGACATTTACCTTTACCTGAGTATTTTTGATTACTGAACCGTCTGCATCATGCAGGTTTATAATAAGAGGATTGTTAATGCCATAGGTTGCGGTTACGCTTTTAACATAAAATGAAGATGCCTTTTTAATAGTTATATGGCTTGTGACCGGATCGGCATTATAGTTGCTGTCGTCCACACTCACCACCAGGGTGAATTCTCCAAGATCCAGATCTACAAAACAAGTCCCTCCGCTAAAACATGATGAAACAAATACTAATCTATTATCTGAATCGTATATTTTCACTAATGACTTGATGTTGTTTATCATGTAGCTTTGGGAATCTGATAATATTACATGGATATCATAGCCAAAACCGTAAATCGCTTCAAAGCCTGAAACAGTCAATTTATATTTTGGAAGATTATCTTTTAATATACAATCTGTAAGGGAGGTTCTGTAATACGCTCCACCGGAAATCTCTGCTACGTTTTTTGTGAAATTTGAACTGACAGCGGCCCCACTATACATCGCTCCGCCGGTCTTTGCATAATTTTCAATGAAACTGCATAAAACTGCAGAGCCGCCATAGATTGCACCGCCTTCATTGGCATTGTTATCTATAAAAATACAGTCATTAACGAAGTTACCATAAATTGCTCCACCTAATTGAGCATGATTTTCCTCGAATTTGGAATTCAATGAATCCCCTTCACAAGCCCCTGCCCTATATGCAGAATTATCTATAAAGAAGCAGTCTTCAGAATATCCTTTTATTCCACCGCTTGAACTGGTTGCATAATTACTTATGAAAGTACAGTTTTTAGCAGAACTTCCATACATCGCTCCACCTTCCTGAGCATGATTTCTTCTGAATTCACAGCCATAAGCATAAATATTGTTTAATGCGCCACCTCTTTCATTTGCATAATTGTTAAAGAATATTGAATTTTCAACAGAATGAACATTTCCGGAAATGGCTCCTCCATGGTTTGCATGATTGTCCCAAAACTCGGAATTGTTTACATAAGATGCATAAACTGCTCCTCCTTCATTTACTGCATAATTATTAACAAAGGAACAATTGTTAGCAAAGCATCCTCCTCCAATTGCTCCGCCGAAAGTGGAAGCATTATTATAATTGAAATAACATTTGATTAAATTAGCATTTGATGCGGCTCCATATTTTAACGCAGAATTTCTATTGAATGTGCAATTATAAGCGGAACCTCCTTCCATTGCACCTGAGCTAACAAGGGCATAATTGGATGTAAATTCACAATATACTGCATATGTATCATATATTGCACCGCCGAATGATGCCTCATTTGACTTAAAATTACATTTTTCAGCAGACCCATTATATATTGCACCACCATTCATTGCAGTATTGTCCTTAAATGTACAGTTCACTGCATAACCATTGAGGATAGCGCCACCAAAATTATCTGCCTTATTTGAAATAAATTTACAATCTATGACCGAATAGGAGTTTCCGGTTATTGCTCCTCCGTTTTGAGCATATCCATTTACAAACTTAACTCCATTAATAAAGACATTGCCAGATATGATGTTGAATATTCTTGCATTGCCGGTAGCATTAATCATATGTCCATTACCGAATATGTTAACAGACCTGTTAATCAAAATTCCATCCTTAAACTTGGAATCTGTATCATTATCAAATGTAAAATCATGATCAAAATATATATTCCTGTCATTGTTGTCATTTATTTCATGATTTAACTCTACGAAATTATTTGCAGATGCATTCAGCACGGCCTCATCATCAAAAATAGCAACATCATTTTCACAAGTTATATTATCTTGTGCATGAACGACTGAAAGAGCAAATAAGCTAGCTAAAATAATGATAATGATAATTTTTTTATTTAACAACTTTATCACTCCAAATCATTCAAATATATACAAATATTTGTAAAAAATAGTATATAAACTAATAAGGTTTAATACTTATTTCATTAATGATTTTTTGCAGATATTTCTTTTTTAAAACAAGTTCGCGTTTATTTGCCAATTTATCGCTATTTGGTTGAGGAACTTTATCATTCAATCTTGAAGCTCCCAAGTATTTTGTATCTCCTTCCCTTAATTTATGGGCTTCACCATTGTCAATGGCCTTTTTGATAATATAATAATCATAAAATAGAATATCAAAATCATTGCTTAGGTAATATATTTCTAAATCAGTAATAAGACCAGTTTCATCATACCAAACAATCAACAATGATTCTTTTTTAAATAATTGCGAAAATGAAATAAGGTTAAAATAATCCAAATCGGCCAGTTTGAATTTATCCGACGGATATCGTTTACCGCAAAGTTTGGTTGAATACTTTAACGGAGCGATGAAAAAAAATTTTGATTCATTTAAGGTTACTTCATTAATATTTTTTCCAATTAATGCCTCAAATGAATCCATATTAATCAAATCAGTCTTTGTCGAGTGCAGGAATACCAGTAATTCTTAAACCACCATAATGTGATTTGTATTTAATGTTTAAACCAATTAACAGTGGAGTGATTTTTTCGATGATTCTTGCTTTTTCAAGTATTCCACAGTCAATTGTTTTAATGCCAGGAATTTTGTCAATAATTTCAGCAGCAGTTGCTTTAGCATCTTTATCATCACCTGCAATCAAACAGTCACAGTCGATTTCTTCCGGAATGTTTGAAAGGTGAGAGTTTGAGATGTTACAAAATGCGCAGATTACTTTTGCACCGGTTCCATCGAGAATGGAAGCAGTCCTTTCAGCAGCAGATCCTTCCATAAGGTCAATGAATCTGAATGGCTTTCCGCCAATAGCAGTTTCCAGTGGTACTGTAGCATCCATAACAATCTTGTCGTTACAGAACTCCTTGATGCCTTCAACTGTTGGTTTTTGAGCAGCTAAAGGTACTGTTAGGATCAATACGTCTCCTTCACGAGCAGCATCTTCATTTGCCATACCCACCATGTTTAAGTCATAATCTGCCAATTCTTCTTTTGCCTTTGCAACTACATCGAGTGCTTTTTCTTCTTTTCTTGAACCGACAATTACATCAACACCGGCAATAGCCAATCTTTCTGCAATTCCAAGTCCTTGTGGTCCAGTTCCGCCTATTACACTTACTTTCATGATATCACCCTATTTCTTATCATAAAGCAGGCCACCAACAAATATCAAGTATTCAGGTAGCTTACCATCATGAGCATAATGTATTTTTAATCCGAAAATATCCTCTACAGTCTGGTCAACATCAGCTCCCAATGCCTCTAAAGGATATCGCATCTTAAACGGCATTTTACAATGCATGCCGAATTCCCTTGTACACTTCATGCATAAATTGCATTTGCCTAAATACAATCCCTGGGAATCCTCATTCTCCAGGACATAAATCTCATTCATCAATCTGGCTTTAAACCTTTCAAATCTCTTTAAAATATGATTCAATTCAATTTCAGAAAAGGTGTGTTCCAATTCCTCATCCGAAAATTCAATTTTGAATGCAACAATCTTAAGTTTATTGTATGAGTTCCATAACTCATCAACATCAAAATCAAAAGGAGGATAGCTCCAATTATATCCAAGCATTTCCTGCTCTTCAATACATAGTTTGGAGAATTTTTCAAAGTCTACATAGTTCTTGAAGTATTCTTCAACATCAACATCCGCTGTGAGTTTTTTAATCTCAGACATACTTAATAATATAGCAATTTAATATAATAAAAGTTTCTAAAAATTAGCCGTCGAGCACACGGTTGAGGGCAATTTTTTTATGATTGTAATTTATTGACTTGTTAGTGTCGTTAAGTGATTTTTTTAGGGTATTGACAATCGCATTTATCAGTTCATCATCAAAATCAATGCATTGACCTCCTCTGAACTCACAAACTTTAGAAATCTTTTCATCCTCTAAAAAATCAATGTATTCCTTCCAGTCATAGTCAATTTCATCAATCAAAATCTTGAGGTCAAGGAGTTTGTCATTAAGTCGTGACGCTTTTTTCAATGCTTTCAATTCAATGTCTGACAATTCCTTTAATTCGCTTTGATCATATTCATAAATATATGTTTTTTCACTCATCAAATCACCTTTTGGCAGTGAAGTAGCTCTCATGTTTGTTCAAATAATAATTAATGTAAATGTAATTAAAGATACATCCTATAGACATTCCAACAACCATTCCAATGTAAATTCCAATGTCTGCAAGATTGAATACGAATGCAAAGAGTCCTGCAAAGAGAACCTCCAAAATGAATGCCCTTAAAAATGTCAGGGAAAGTGATATAGTGCCTTTGCCCATTGCCTGGAATAGGTTCCCGGCAAGAATACCGAAAGGCATCAATACTATAAAGAAGCATAGGATATGCAGGCAATCGATAACCCTTGCGGACAGTACAGCCGCATCTGCAGAGTATGAGAAAATATATGACAACGGCTCGGCAAATACGAACAGGAATGCGCATATTATAACT
The DNA here is from genome assembly GCF_900316895.1 of uncultured Methanobrevibacter sp. Lineage (GTDB taxonomy): Archaea > Methanobacteriota > Methanobacteria > Methanobacteriales > Methanobacteriaceae > Methanocatella. The sequence continues at coordinate 15,892 of NZ_ONER01000001.1, forward strand.
GAAGATATCAGTCCCAGCTTTACGCCATAATTTAAGGCTGTCTTGAAGTTACTCAGGTTACGTGCCCCATAAGCAGCTCCTCCAACAGTCAATGCTGCCATACCAATACCTATCAGCGGAGCCATACCCATTGCAACCAATCTCCATGTGGCAGTATATGCCGCAACGGCAACTGTTCCTGAAAGCATTGTCAGCCAGTAATTCATAAGAATTGAAACAAACGAAAGGATAAACTGCTCAAGACTTGCAGGAATTCCGACAACAAGGATATCCTTGTATATTCCAAAATCCCTCTTGTATTCACTCATTTTGACTTCCAAAAAACTGTCCCTTTTGTAAAACATCCAGTAAATCATCAAAAACATTGGAAGTGTGCCTGACAAAACTGTAGCAACTGCCGCACCTCCGACTCCAAGATTAAAATAATAAATGAATATCGGATCCAAAATCATGTTTATGACGGCTGTAAAAAGCAGAGGATATGATGCGCGTCTTATTTCACCCTGTGACCTGAAGACGGCAGCCATCATCGCCGGAATAAATATTGAAAATATACCTCCAAGGACGATGGTTCCATATGTCATTGTCAAATCTATGATTTCTCCGGCCCCCATTACCAAAAGAAGTGGTTTTAAGACAATAAGCATGAAAACAGTTGCGATAACTGTCACTATTATGCTCAGCAATATCGAATGGATTGCACTGTTTCCCGCATTGTGATAGTCCTCAGCTCCGATGTATCTTGCAATCAGACTGTTTGAACCTGCACCCATACCGTTTGCAAATCCGACCATCGCCAAAAATAAAGGTGTTACAAAACCAACTGCTGCAAGAGCGTCAGGACCCAAACCGGATACCCATATCCCGTCGATAATGTTATTCAGCATCATAAATAAGTTTGAAATAATGATAGGTAATGCCAACTTATTTATAGCCTTTTTCGGATGGTTAACTATCAAATCGATTTCTTCAGTCTTTTCCATTTATTCACCTTGAAATGTATTGGCCAGGATTTAGGAAATCATCTAAAAAGTCAATATCAACTTCATCAATGTCAATGAACTCATAAGTATTGATAATACTCTTTTTAAGGTTTTTTCCAACTTTTATCAATCCGATATGTTCAGTTGTTAAAATATATCTTATCATGTCAACCGCATCAACGAATTCCCGTTTTTGCATATGCACTAGAAAATCATCCTGAATATAACAGTTTTCACGGCCATACTTGGCGACAAAATTCTCACAGGCCTGTGTAATAAATACTTTCGGCCCCACATTTACTTTAACATTGTTTAAGTGTGATGAAGCCATTTCAAGGAGGATAACGCAATAATCTGTTTCATCACTCCAATAGTCTGCCTTGAATACATTGAATTCCTCTCCATTCAGTTTCCTTTCCAATGCCTGGCAGGTCTTTCTAAGCTGAGGATGCAGAGTGTCCAAAGGAATGTCGGGAATTTTGAATTTAAATGCGATTAAATCACTGTTTCTTGTCTTAAATTCTTCCAGTATATCTTTCTTATTTAGATTTTTATTTAATGGGTAAAAATAATCTTTCTTGTTATCAGAAAATATATAATTACGAGCTGACTGGATAAACTCAGCCATTTTATCCAATCTTAATGCAGCACCTACATTACGATTCATATCTGTAGGGTCAATGACAATTAATGGATCCTTGAAGTTACCTGAAGTACCGTATTCCTCAATATCTATCTCTTCGCCAAATTTCCAATTGATTGCTGCCTTCAGTGTTTTTTCAAAATCGCCATATTTGAGTACCAGCAGTTCGCACAGATAACCTGCAAATCCGCCAACTTTAAACTCTGAACCGTAAGTACCTGTCATTGCCATGAATCTTTTCAACAGTAGAACTTCATCCTGTTGGCTTTCGCTTAAATTGGACTTTACATAACGAGTATGTAAAATTGTCCTGTCCACGGCAGATTTCAACTGGTCTCCACTTTCGATGGCATAACAAGGAACAATGTCAACCTCACATCCTTCAATATAGGTTGTCACATAGGGATGTGATGCAAAATGATGTTGGGGAGTGCTTCCAAACTCATCACAGCATTCATGAGCCAGTTCAAGACCCTTCTCTTTTAGAATCTTCTTGTCAGTTTGCAATGGAAAAGCTATAAAGATATCTATATCCGATTTTCCTTTAAGTGCAGTATTCTTAGCGACTGACCCCACCAGATTTATGCTGGCATCAATGTCCTTATCATCACATGCATTTTGCAGGAACTTCATTATACTACCTGATACACTGAAAATATGCTTTTTTTCAGCTTCAGTAGGTTTAATATCATTTAATATAGCTTCATAATCCATAGTCATCATAATTCAAATATTTTTAAATCCTCATAAATTGGTCCGGCAGGTGTCAAAGTTGATTTTTTAAGGGTAATATGGTCAACTTCCATCTCGCCGATTTCAACATCACTGAACTCTTCTATTGTTGATTTGACTTTATCCTTGCCTTTTGCGGATTTCATGCGTCCGATGGTCAGGTGTGTTGAGAACCTTTTGTCCTTATCAAAGCCAAGGCGTACAAATTCCTTATCCAACTTATCATGAAGGTCCTTAATTATGGAATCCTCATCGATTCCGACCCATATGACCTTTATGCGTTTATTGTTTGGAAATGCCCCGCAGCCCTTGATTTTAATCTTGAAGGAGTCATACTGGGAAACAACATTGGCTATTGCCTCCTCAAGCAATCCTAACCCTTCAGTATCAATATCACCAAAGAATTTTAAGGTCAAATGAAGGTTTGCCAATTCCACATATTTTATTCTAGCATCAGTTTTTTTGAATTCCCTGATGATTTTGTTTATTTTAGGCTTTAAATCATCATCCAAATCAATCGCAAGAAATGCTCTTATCTGTGACATCAAAACACCTATTGTTCAATAATTGTTTCATCAATTGCTATTCCAAAGTGACGTGCATTTGATTCAATGTAAACCTTTACCCTGTCTCCCGGCTTCACGTCAGCCACTGACAAAGGATTGTCATTTTCATCGACAATTCTGATTGTTTCCGCATTCTGAAGCAGGGTTCTGATAATTTGGCCTTCATATTCAGCTTCAATTAATATCAATGGCCTTCTTTCGATTTTGCTTCTTCCGACATAAGCGGTTCTGGTTTCGCCTTTGGTATTGACAATCAGCACTTCATCTCCGGCCACCAGTTCTGAGAGATATCTTGTCTTGTTTCCAGGCACCATCACATAAGCCTGAACAGGTCCTGCATTTACCCTGAAAGGACGTGACGCAACATATTCGCTTTCCAAGCTTTCTGAGTGAACCAGAAACATTGATTTTGAATAGGAACCTATGAGCATTCCTTCGCCCGGCTTCATCATGTCAGTGGTATCCACGCATACACGGTCACCTGATCCCAATGGCTTTACATTGGTTACAGTTGCTATTCTGAGTTCATATTTTGCCTGTGACGCTTCGACAACTTCCTGTGCAATTTTTTTGATTTGGTTAAAGTCATTTGCTTCAAATATTACACCATCGGTTCCGTGTTCAAGTGTTTCGAGTGCAACACGGGCGCCGTCAAGGTCACGAACTGCAGCAATGATTTCAACATCGACCTTCTGCAAGTCTGCAATAATGTTTTCAAGCGGAATGATTGTCCAGTCGGTTCCAACAAGAATAATATAGTCTACTATTTCACCAAGCTTTACTGCCAATTGCTCATGTGCCTTATCAGTGATTACTATATATGCACATACTGCTTTTCCTTCGCTTTTTGCTTTTTTTGCATTTGCAATATCAACTGAATCCTTAAAGTCCTCATTCAACTCTATGAATCCGTCACCTTCACCGTTTATTCCAACCAAATAGATATCGGCATCATCACTGTTGGATATTATTTTCACGTTTCCCAATTTTCTGATGTTTTCAATATCATCCAGGTCAAGAACATGGTCAATTCCTGATTCCAAAGCTGTGGTGATCATCTCTTTCTTGTCTTCCCACACTTCGTCAGGTGTTGATATCCAAGCGAATTTGTTTTGCATTTTCCCACCTAATCTAAGAATTTCATTGCTTCGTCAACATCAGCATCATGATGAACGATTTCTGAAATTGCACGGGTGATTTTTCCTGGGTTTTCAGCCTGGAAGAGGTTACGTCCGAATGCAACTCCAGCTCCTCCGACTTCAAGGGAATCCTTTACCATTTGCAGCAATTCTTCATCAGTGTCTATTTTTGGACCGCCAGCAATTACTACAGGCACGATTGCACCTTCAACAACTTCCTTGAATGAATCAGGGTCTCCGGTGTAGTTGGTTTTTACAATATCTACTCCAAGTTCAGATCCTACACGAGCTGCATGCTTTACGAATTCGACATCGTGTTCGTTTTCAACTTTTTGGCCTCTTGGGTACATCATTGCAAGAAGAGGCATTCCCCAGTAATCACAGGTTTCAGCAATGGTACCTAATTCCTGCAGCATCTGACTTTCGGTTTCTGAACCTAAGTTTACATGAATGGAAACAGCATCTGCACCTAACTGAATTGCCTTTTCGACACTTGTTACTGTAACCTTATCGTTTGGGTCCGGTGCAAGTGAGGTACTTGCTGACAAGTGCACAATAAGACCTATATCCTTACCGTAACCACGGTGACCTTGTTTTACAATTCCCTTGTGCATTAGAATAGCATCTGCTCCACCTTGAGAGATTTCTTCAACTGTTTCATCCATATCGATGATTCCAGGAATTGGTCCGCTTGACACACCATGATCCATTGGTGCAATTACAGTTCTACCAGTATTTCTATTTATGATTCTTTCTAAACGGATTTTTTTACCTATCATTTTTACAACCTTTTTACTTATGAATTATATTTTTAGCGATTATGATATATAATACTAATTATACAAAAAGATAGAATTTAGCATGACCATTTAAATGAATTATTAATGGCAAATAGAATGGTCTAAACAATGATTTAAAATAATGCATGAAAGTTTTTAGGTTAAATACAAAGTCTGTGATAGTTTATACATGTTAATATAATGCAAATATTTGATTTTATATTAAATTTTATCTTAACTATTTTTTGAGTTTCGGCGTCCACAAGTCGAATTCCTTTATCAATGGAGGAATGCCCGAATCATGATAGCTTTCAAGATAACCTGTACTTGTGCGATAGTCCTCATCGCCAACACTAGCCGAATTGAAGAATTCCAAAAGTCCCCGGTTCCTTATCACAGTATGTTTCGGTTTGAATGTGCTTGACCATATATAGAATACCTTGAAAACAGTATCAGGGTGATATCCACCACCCAAATCAACCGCCAATAGGTCACATGATTGCACAATCTTATAAGCTTCGGCAATTATCTCATGCCTGCGAACATCTCCCGGAATGAATTCAACATTTTCAATGTTTTTCATCTCATCGATTGCCTCAGGCGAATTGTCAACGGCAATCACCCTACATTCAGGAGCTATCAGTTTTGTTGTGCCACCCACATGACATCCCAATTCTATTACAGTATCATCCGCTTCAACCAATTCAAGAAGATCACGGCGATATTTCTTTACATCATAACTTAACTTAATCATAAACTATCCCGACATTGTTGAGTTTATCTATATGCAAGTTTTCAACTTCCACATTTTTGAAAACATCTTCATTTTCCGCAAACGCAAATACCGTATTTCCAAGCATACCCATTGAACTTCCTAAAATATCAGGCATGGAATTAAAATAATCAACTAGATTTTTCACTTCATCTGACATCAGTTTTGTCTCATTGGAAAACCTGTTTGAAAAGTCCAGAAAATTCCTCAAGCTCGGCTTTTCCTCAAAATATTCCAGATATTTCAAGCCCACATCGGATATCACCTGCTGATGGTGAGGATTCTGAATGATGCTTGACGTTTCAATGCCCCCGAAAGTCTTCCAGGCTATACAAACATCATGCTTGAAAGATTTGATCTTACCTATTCCAGGGGCGCCGGGCTCAACCCTTAAAACCATACCCTGGCCGGTTTGTGCAATGACATCCCCCAAACCTGCACCCAAGTTGACTTCCGCCATATGTGCAATCTGGCCGCACAATTCAGTTGAATAGCCCAAGTCCAGAAACTCATTCAATGCAAGGGTTAAACTCAAAGCTGAAGCTGCAGATGTTCCAAATCCTGCTCCAATGGGCAGTTGTATGTCCTGTGTGACTTTAAAAACAGTGTCAATTTCCAAAATATTCAGGACCTCATCGATTACTGTTGAGTCGCCCTGATTTACATCAACCCTAAATTCGCTGGAACTTGAAACAGTTGTCTTGACGCCTTGTGACAATAAAAAGCCTGCACCGCATGACCCCTTTTTAAGGGTAATGTCATGGTCTTCAATAGTGAAAAACCCTGTAATGTGGCCGGGAACAAAAACTGAATTTGACATAATAGATATTATGTTTTTAAATTAATTAAAATTTTTTAAAAATTATTTGATTTTGAAAAAAATAAGGAAAGTTAAAGAATAATCCAACATTATTTGTTTTTACAACACCCAAAAAAGAAATTTTTGACTTTTCTAGCTTTGGATTTACTGTTTTTCTTTTCTCGTTCTTGCCTTTCATGCATATGTCTTCTTGCTTCAGCCATATCACTCATAATTATACCTCACATAAATTTAGTTATACCTAAATATTATTTTGGCAAAGGGCATATATAAATTTATTGCTCAATCAAGATGCGACCGAATTTCTTTACAAATTATGTCTATTGCAAACAATCAATGAAAAAAATAGGAGATTATTAAAATATGATTCTTAATATTGATGAATTATATCAATATTTCACCAAGTTATGAAATAAATATTTCAAAAAAAAAGAAAAAGGATAGAAGTTAAAAAACTTCTATTTATTTTTTAAATCTTCTAATTCCTGATACACTAATAATTAAAAGAACAGCCAATAACGCAAACAGCGGATTACCAGTTGCCCTTTTTAAGTCCACTTCAGTTCCATTCAAATCTTCAGAAACATTAAATGTTGTGTTTGTATCATTTTCCCCATTTGAGTTATTTGAGTTATTTGAGTTATTTGAGTTATTGCTATTGTTGTTATCAGTTTGATTTTCAAATGTTTCTGTAACATTTTCTGCAGTTGTTTCATTGGTTGCATTGCTTCCTGCAACAACGATGTTAGTGAAATTACCTGCCTTGATTGTTTTGAAGAACACTGTGAATTGAGACCTTTCACCTTCAGCCAAAACACCATTATAAGTCCACTTGTTTTTGCCGTCAAAGGACCATTTGCCTGATACTGAAGTGAAATGATCATAAACCAATCCATCAAATTTAAGCTCTTTTACATAAACCTCTTCCAAATCACAGTCTCCTGTATTTGTGACACGAATCATGAAGCTTGTCAACTCACCGACAGCAACCTTAGGTGTCAAAGTAATTTTTACAACACTTAACATAGGCTCATGAATAACAGTATCGTTTTTACCGCTACCAGATGTCTGGTTATTGTCAACAGCAACAACATTAGTGAATGTACCTGCTTTTAAAGTATTATATATTACCGTAATCTCAGCAGAATCACCTACTTGCAGAGTGCCGTTGTATTGCCATTTAGGACTGTCCATGGAACCTATGAATATCCATTTATCAGTTGAATCAACAAAGTCCATATAACTTAAACCTTGTGAATTCATTTCAGTAACATTAATATTGCTTAATTCACATTCTCCAGTGTTGGTTATGCGAATCACGAAAAATGCCGGCATTCCAACTGTCACCTCAGGAGTCAAAGAGACCTTTTCAATAGTCATATTAGGAACATAAACCCTGAAATTAACTGTATCATTTCCGAAAGTGTGATTGGAAAATCCGACAGAAACGTTGTTCTGCATCATTCCAGATTCGGTTACATTGAATGTGAGTATAACATATGCAGTTTTGCCGATTCCTAAAGTTTCATTTAATGTCCAAAGTTTTTTATTTGCATCATAAGTCCAATTGAATGGAGATCTGAATGAGTCATATATCAATCCTTTGCTGAATCCTGTTTCATTTATCCATACTGATGTAAGATTGCATTCACCAGTGTTTTTAACAGTAATATTGAAGTCAACCTGTTTTCCGATTACTACAGGACTGGTTAAAACCTCTTTTTCAACTGTCAAGTTTGTCTTGTTTACAGTGAACACAAATACATTTTGAGTTGATGAAGGGACAATAATTTCTCCGAAGTTGAACAATTCTACAGTTCCGTCATCATTAAATCTTAATGCACCATTTGTTGGAACTCTGAATCCTGAATCATACAGTGAAACGACATCATTAACAATCTCATTGTTGTTTCTTTTGAAATCATGGTCAGTGAAGATATTTATTATATCTCTGAATGATGCATAATTGGATTCATCATTCCAATACTTGAATATTAGTATTTTTAGATAGTCACCGACATATTCTTCAGACAGGGAGTTTTGTAAAAACCTTAAATCTTCCCACATTACCCCATATTGTGGAGCATCTGCATCTTCTTCAACACAAAATGCAGTATAGCCATCCACATGTGTTATTCCATTTTTTGAATCATAAGTCATGTACATATACTTTGTATGATGTAATGAAATGGAATCTTGTCCGGGATGAACGTTATTGTTTTCAATCAATTCAGTAGCAGCCACTATATACCATCCATCATCAGCGGAATTATCATAAAACTCTGAATTTGAAACATTTGCAAGAATAGTGCAAATCGCTCCACCATGGAAAGCAGTGTTTCCAATGAATTTAGAATTTGTGATTGTCGGATAATCAGCACCGATAGCTCCACCATATCCTTTAGCCTGATTGTTGATGAATGTACAGTTGTTTATGGTATCGCCTTGCCTAGTACTGGAGATTGCTCCACCACCATATCTTTCAGCGATATTTCCTACAAAAGTATCATTTTCAAGGGTATTGTGTCCATACTCAAACACTATTGCTCCACCCATAAGTCCAACATTATGAGTGAAATTGGAGTTGATTATGGTAGGATTTTGAGCTAATGAGAAGATTGCTCCACCTTTAGTCATGTTTCTATCAAATGGAGGTTTCGGAAATACTCCATTATTTACAAATGTACAGTTGTCAGCAACGAAATCATTACATTTGGTTTTTGATCCAAGATAGATAGCTCCACCTTTTTCCGCATAATTTCCATCAAATTTTGAGTTCACAACTGAAACATTATTACCTGTCAAGATAAATACTGCTCCACCATATTTAGAACAGTGATTTCTCCAGAAATATGAATTATTAATTAAAAGATTGTCTGCTTGGGAGAATATTGCTCCACCGTGATAATCATTTACCGCATTTCTATAGAATTGACAGTTATCAAATGTTGTATTTACTGATGAAACAGGAACATACATAATTCCATAACCATATCCCGCATTATCATGAACACGGGTATTGCTAATCACGTTATTTTTTCCGTTCATCCAAATTGCAGCACCATCACTGTTTGAAGCGGTACCTTTAGAGGTTACACCTATACAGGTTGAAATTTCACAATTATTGACAGTGATATTGTCACAGTCCTTCAATGCGATTGCTCCACCTTGGTCGGAATAACATGATGAGAATGTAACATTATCAATCAATGAACCTGAAGCACCTGCACCCTGAAGATAAATTCCACCACCAAATGTGTCTGTAATATCATTTTTTGCTGAAGATACAGATGAATTAACAATTTTTATTTTTTTATTTGAGTAAATTCCACCGGCATTATGTGCAATTGAGTTATACATACTACAATTTGCAATTAATGTATTTGAACCAGTATTATAGATTCCGGCGGCGAAATAAGTGGCTTTATTTCCATTAATCATTGAATTTATGATTGAAATACCATCATGGTCTGCAATATAAATTCCGCCACCTCTACCACTGTTGGCATTATTGGAAATTATTTTACAGTTATCCACACAGATATTGTCTCCATCAAGATATAATGCACCACCATTTGTGGTTTTACCTTTGGTCAACTGCAATCCTTTTAAAACAACATTACTTCCAGTAATCTTAAAGATCTGATTTTTGTTTTCACCATCAAAAATAGGTGTTCCGTCATCAGCAACGATTGCCAAATTGTTAACGCCGATTGTCAAACCTGTATTAGAGGTTCCTTTATATGTTCCAGGCATTATGTGAATAACGTCACCATCATTACAATTAGATAATGCGCTTTGTAAATCAGAGTAAGGACTAGATTGTGAACCGTCTCCCCCAGTCGTAGCACCTGCATCTACATACCAATTATTTCCATCACCTAAAACATCCTCATCTGAAGATTTTAAAGCATTGGAAATGTCATTATTTTCTACAGCCAAATTACCATCTTCTGCTCCAACCCCAAATGAATCCATTTCATTTGAAGCCGCAACAGCATTCAAACATACTAATAATACAATCAATACCAATAAAATTTTAAATAGTTTATTAAATTTCATTTTTTCCCTCAAAAGAGAGTCAAATCAAACATAAACTAATCAAATTCAATAATTTAATAATATAAATTAAATTTATTTCCAGTTAATTTAAACATCTTAATAAATAATATCCCCAATTATCAGCATGCCCATTAATAGCGAAACAGGACTGGCCACTGACCAATCATGCACATTATCAACGCACTAAACCGAAAAATACCAATCATTTTCAGCTAAATTCTGCGAACATTTGATTTTTTTATATTTACTTTAAGATTTGATTTAACCCAATAAATCACACATATATTATTTAAATTATATGTAAATCAAATTTTTATTAATTGATTTTTTATTTAAATAAATATTTTTTAAAAAATATTCATTTTATAACAATAACTATAATTTTCAAATAACTATTGCGTACATATATATTAATATAAAATATTATTTAAATCTTTAGATAGTAAAAAATATAAATAAATGAACAAAATAATAAAAATAAAAAGTAATCAACAAAATTTTTGTGTGAATATTATTTAAACTACAACCTAAGAAATACACAAGCATTCAATTAAAGTACAAAATAGTTTACATAATCAATTTTATGTAAAAGAAATATAAAAAAAATTTACAACAATAATTATCTAATATCAAAATTGATTTGTTAATAAAATAATAAAAAAAGGTTGAAAATTGAATCAATCTTCAATCCAGGATTTTACGGTTTCCTTTGCATCATATACATTTGCGCCTGGAATTGACAGACCATTTTTAATGTCTGCACCTTCGCACAATTTCGCCAAATCCTTTTGTGATGAACCGAAACCTGATCCTTCATGAGTTACAAAAGGTTTTACAGATTTTCCTGCAAAGTCCAGTTGTTCCAATTGGGTAAACATTGGCATCGGCAATGTGCCCCACCAGTTCGGAAAGCCAATGTAGACTGTATCATACTCATCGATGCTTTCCAAGGTTTCCTTGATTTCAGGCCTTGCATCTGCCTGCTGTTCCTTTTGGGCAACATCTATGCATTCCATGTAGTCTGCAGGATATTCGACTGCCGGTTCAACTTTAAAGAGATCTGCACCATCTATTTCCTGTATGTATTCGGCAATAACCTCAGTGTTTCCCTTTTCAATGTTTTTGAGCTCTCCACCGAAGTAGTTTTCACCGCTTCTTGAAAAATAAATTACAATGCTTGACATATTATCACCATTAGTTGCGATTTACAACAATCAATATTTTAAAAAAATAAAAGAAATAGTCTATTGACTATTCTTTAATTGAACGAGCGAGTTCAGCACCTTTCTCGAATGCTTCAGCTAAAACATCCTCATCAGGCACAAACAATACATCCAATGTATCGGTTACGGTAAATCCAGCTTCTTCAAGGTCACGTTGGAGTTTTGCAACAGCTCCTCCACCCCAACCTTTGGATGAGAAAATAAAAGCGCTTTTCTCGCTTCCGGTTCCTTTGAAGTTTACACAGTCCAACCAGTACATCATGTTACCTATTCTTGGGAACGGCTTGTTCATCATTGTAGGAGCACCGAGCGCAATAGCTTTGGAGTCCAGAATGTCAGTGATAACATCATCCGGACCGTCTTCCTGCATGAAGTACATTGCAACTTCAACACCTTCGCTCATGATACCTTCAGCGATTTGGTATGCGAGCTTTTCTGTTGAGTGGTGCATGGTGTCAAATATAACTGTGATTTTGTCCTTACATACACCGGATCCCCATTCGGAGTATTTTTCAACGATAGGAGCTGGATTTTTCCAGATTTGACCGTGACATGGTGCAATCATCTTGATGTCATTGATTAAACCTGTGCTGGTCAGTTCATCCAGTTTCATCCTAAGCATTGGGGAGCCTAAGGTTACCAGGTTAGCATAGTATTTCTGTGCTTCCCTTATAAGGTAGTTTGTGTCATAATCATCATCGAACCTTTTGGAATGAGCCACATGCTGACCGAATGCGTCATTTGAGAACAGTATGCCCTCTTCAGCTAACAGGGTAAACATGCTGTCAGGCCAGTGAAGCATTGGTGCTGAAATGAATTTGAGGGTCCTTCCACCTATGTCCAATTCATCGCCGGTTGCAACAGCATTGATTTCCAAATCACCGAAATTGTGATATTGTGCTTCAAGGAAATTAATACAGTTTTGTGATGCATATATTTCAGCATCAGGATTGTATTCTTCAATTGTTTGTCTTAAGAAAGTGGAATGGTCCATTTCAGAATGGTTTTGAACAAAAACATCGATTTTGAAATCTTTGCCTTCCTGTTCGAATGCGTCCTTTACCCTTGCATCGAACTGCTCAAACATTCCTCTGTAAACATTATCAATCAATACGGTTTTTTCTTCACCGAATACCAAGTATGCATTGTATGTGGTTCCCGGAATTCCATATCCATGGAAAGTCCTGCTGTGCCAATGGATTACTCCAACCCAATAAACACCATCTGCCATTTTAACTGCTTTTGCTTTCATTTTTATACCTCAAAATTTTTAGGTTATATAATTATATATTCTATATTCTATATAAATTATTATATGACAAAAAGAATCGATTTACATATGCACAGTCTATTCAGTGACGGCGAATTACTGCCGTCTGAACTTGCAAGAAGAGCATTGAAACTAAACCATGAAGCAATAGCAATTACAGACCATGTGGATTGGTCAAATGTGGATACTATACCTGCCATTCAGGATGCAATTGATGATATCAACAGCAAATGGGACATTACTGTCGTTTTGGGTGCCGAAGTGACTCATGCACCATGCGAATCAATTGACGGAATTGCAGAGCGTGCAAAGGAATTGGGTGCCAAAATTGTTGTTGTTCACGGCGAAACATTGAATGAACCGGTTACTCCCGGAACCAACAGGGCTGCAGTTGAGTCCAAACATGTAGACATTTTGGGCCATCCTGGATTAATCACCAAGGAAGAAGCTGAAATTGCAAAGGAAAATGACATCTATCTTGAAATTTCCGCAAGACAGGGACATTGTCTTGGAAACGGCCACGTTGCAAACATCGCACGCGAAGTGGGAAACAAGCTGCTTGTTAACACAGATACACACTCTCCAGACAATATCATAACCTTTGAAAAGTCATACGAAATTGCATTGGGTGCGGGATTGACACACGATGAAGCAATGAAGGCCATTGTAGATAATCCTCGCGAACTTCTGAAAAGCAAAGGAGTATTATGAAGGCATCAAAATTATTGTCAATGATTAGAAAGGATTTGGAAAATTATCCTATCGAATATTTAAGAAACAAGGTAACAGACCCAAGGTATAAGGATCCCCTGACAAAAAAGCTTGCCAAATACAATTCAGAAGTATATGATGAGATTTATTCTGTGGAGATCACTGACGATTTCGAAATAAAGGATGGAGTCATAAAGAATATGCGCGGCGACATCGGATTTTACTTTGAAAGGTATGCAGGAGGGGATGACGAAACCAAACGATTCACCGAAAACATATCACTGTATCTGGCTTTGATTGCCAAAAAGCCCCTGCATCCATTCAGTGAAGACAAAGGTGATGACGTATACCATTCAGACGGTGAGTACTACTGCAAGCCACGCATGACAGCAATTCATGATGAAAGGTCACTCTGCAGATACTGCGTATGTAAAAATGTGGGATTCAGTGGGATGTTTTACTGAATTCCTCATAATCCCTTGACTTCAAAACATCCAAAAAGAACTTCTTTTTTACAGGACCGAGCTGGTCTAAAAAGTCCACATAATATTTTGTTGATTTAATTGCTTCGTAGTCATTTTTAATCAAGTCAAACATGTGAGACTTATATTTTAATGGCATGTCCCTCAAAGCAAATCGAGGGCCATTGATTTTATAGGCAAGCAGGTCATACTTGTATGCATCATACCATCCATTTTCAATGAAAATCCTCATCAGTTCCTGTCCTGCAGGCACGGTGTCAAAAAATTTCTCATCAACGACATTTGTAATCGATGAGGTATGCTTTCTTCTGACATACAGATGCCTATTGACGATTGAAATCCTTTCCGCCTTTAGGAAAACATAGTAAAAGAATGGCATGTCCTCAAAGAATATCCCTTCGGGGAACCTGGCATCGATTCTTTCGAGAAAAAATCTATTGTAGATTTTTTGACATACCCCGACAGACAAGTCAAAAATGGATCCTGGAGTTTCTCTCGGATTGAATACTTTATTTTCAAATACTTGAAGAGTCTTTAATTCAAACCAGTCATTTTCGTAGTATCTCTCGCCATCATAATTGATCATCTTAAAAAAAGTAAAATCGGCATCATATTTGTTGATTTCACTGTAAGCAACTTCCAATGCATCAGGACAGAACCAGTCATCTGAATCCAGATACATCACATAGCTTCCCTGAGCCATCTTTAAAGCATTGTTTCTGGCAGCTCCGGGACCCTGATTCGATTGGCTGATGATTCTGATTCTATCATCAATGAATGAATCAATAATATCTTTTGAAGAATCAGTGGATCCGTCATTTACAATGATTAGCTCAAAGTCTTCAAAGGTCTGAGCCAGAACGCTTTCGATAGCTTTTCCTATAAATTCCTCGCTGTTGAAAACAGGCAGAATAACTGATATTTCAGGCATATACACAACACCATTAAAGTCAAAATTTAGTTATAATATATGAATTTTAAAAAAAAATAGATTAAATAAGTTCATGCAGTATTTCCCTGACCTAAAGGTCAGAGAAATGCATGACAAGAAATTTTTTATCTGTTATGAACGTTTTTCTTTCCAACTTTTGCCTTGTTTCCAGAAAATTTGGTTGCAACAAGTTTTAAAGAACCGCTATGTTTAAATATCGCACCACCGGTTGTAGCCTTATTCTTCTTGAAGACACATTTAATTATTTTCATGCTCTTCTTCTCAAGCATTATTGCTCCACCGAGATGTTTTAAAACACCGCCGTCTTTCTTATTCACAGTCCATGATGCAACTTTTTTGGCAGCATTTCCTTGGAAAAGACATTTGGTTATTTTTGCCTTACAGTCTTGTGAGTATAAAACACCACCCATTCCAGCTTTATTGTTAAGGAATTTACTGTTTTTAATGGTATAAACTGTCTTGAGACCTAACCATATAACTCCGGCACCTTTATATGCGCTGTTGCCCTTGAATTCACAGCCGGAAATTGTAACATGAACCTTGTTTTTATTCACACTGAAACTGTCCATCACGCCTCCGTCTTCATAAGCATGATTCTTAATGAACTGGGAATCCTTCATAACCAGTTTTTTACCAGAAAAGACGACAGCTCCACCATCCTCATAAGTTGCCTTGTTCTTTTTAAAAATACATTTATTTATAGTTAAAGAACCTGGTTTTAATCCGTAAACGGCACCTGCTGTATTACTGGCCTCATTACTCTCAAATGTACATCCGGTTAAAGAATGACTTGAACCTAAACTATAATAAATTGCCCCACCACTAAATTGATATTTAGTAGCTTTTTTATGACTTTTTAAGGCTTTGGAAATACATTTATTGTTTTTAAAGACAGTGTTGGTTATTGATGAAGATCCTTTATTCATCCAAACTGCTCCACCATAACCATTCTTATTTGAATTAACAATTTTATTGCCGGTGAAAGTTGAATCAGTTATGGTTACCTTTGCTGAATAAGTAATAATTGCTCCACCCCTCAGATGAGCAACATTGCTGGTAAAGGTACATTTATTCGCGTTTAATTTACCGCCGGAAAGATAGATGGCCCCACCATTTTGAGTACCCTCGTTACTGGTAAAAATACAATTTTGAAGATTTAAATTACTGTTTACAGCAAAAATAGCTCCTCCCTTGTCATGTTTACCGTTTTTAATGATAACATTTTTTAAAGTTAATGAATGGCCGGATACCTTAAATATTAAAGTTTTCTTTTGACCATCAATTGAATGACCCTGACCGTCGATAACCACATCATGCTTTATGACAAATGGTTTTGATACTTTTATATCACCGGTTAAGTAAACATTACTTTCACCACTATTCAAATCATTGGTGAACTTTTGAATCGGTGATTCAGTTGAACTTGCTGTATCGGAAGCCTCATCACTTAAAAAAGAGTTCTCAGTATTCTTCAATATTATTTCATCTTGAGAAACTGATAAAACTGAACTCTCATCATTTTCTGCAGAAATAATATCATTTCCCGTATCCAATCCCATTGTATTATTATCATCTGATAGCGCAAAAACCGAATTTGCACAACAGATCAATAATAAAAGGGATATGACAATTGTAAGATATTTCAATTTCATAATATAATCCCCATTTATAGTTAATATTATCATTAAAATACTTTTTAAATTTTTTGAAAAATCATTATTTCCCTAAATAACGATGCAATTTAATTTATTTGCAATTTTTGAAAGATTTACAAATAATTTGCTAAATTTAATGCATATGCTAAAAAAATTATAAACAGAATTATCATTAATACAAATAAGTTCAATTGCCTACATCAAACTCTTAGGAATGCAGAAATACAACAAAACAAGCTATTTCCAAACTTTTTCAACAATTCTTTTTGATGCATTGCCATCTTCAATACTGCAGAATCTTTCATAGAATGCATCATATTTATCCTTATATTCATCCTTTAAAGATTCGATATTTTTAATTGAATCGATGACCTCTTCAGTTGTTTTCAATAACGGGCCGGGAACCTCTTCATGAATATCAAGATAAAATCCTCTTAAAACGTTCTCATATTTTTCCAAATCATATGTATAATATAAAATTGGCCTTTTGAGGTTTGCATAATCGAAAAATACACTTGAATAATCTGTGATTAGAATATCTGCAACTAAATACAGCTCTGCAATATCATCATATCTGCTTACATCAAAAGCAAAGTCTTCAACCCCGCTTAAATCAAGATTATTTGATATGAAATAATGGGTTCTGACCAACACAATATATTCATCACTTAAATTTTCCTTAAGCTTATCCAATTCAAGCTGCAATTTAAATTTGACGCTGCCAATGTCAACAAACTCATCATCACGCCATGTTGGAGCATATAGGATTATTTTTTTATCATCTGGAATATTCAATTTGGATTTGATTTCTTTTACCTTATTTTCATCAGCATTATATAGAATATCATTTCTCGGATATCCTGACTCAAAAATATCCTTTTCATATCCGAATGAGCTTTTCAGGATGTCTGTAGTATATCGGTTCGGTGAAATCAGATAGTCCCATTCTTTTGACACGTCAATATAGGAGTGCTTTAAAAATGGATCTCTTGTGTAGACATTGCCAATGTCGAGACCCAACTTCTTGAGAGGTGTTCCATGCCAGGTTGAAACAATTATCTGGTCCTTTCTTTTGGCAAGCACAACTGATTGCCTTCCATTAATTACCCAATATTTGGAGCGTGCCACTTCCTTATAAAAATCCAGAGAAAATCTTTTAACCTTTTTGGGATTTCCCGGAACCTTAACATTCTTATCGTTCAGGACCCACACATAGTCAAATTCATCAGGATAATTCTCATACAGATATTCATAGAGGTATTTCGGACTGTCAGAGTAGTAGTCTCCCCGAAAACTGCAAAAGATAATCTGTTTTTGATTGATTTCCTTTTTATTGAATATTTTATAATATATTGCAGCCTTTATACGCCACATATTATCCATTTCAAGAAGCTTGCTGAAATTGATTCTTAACTTAAGCAGTTTCCTAAGTTTATTTTTATCATGGGATTTTAAGGATTTCAGCTCTCTTTTCTGGTAAAATGATAAATTTTTGAAATCGATTTTGGCCATCAAACCAACCAATATGTCAAAATATTCATTTCTCCATTTCTTATCAGGATTGGCATAAAAATTACCTGAAAAATTTGAATAATAATATTTAAAAAGCTTTGATGCGAATTCATCCTTTAAGGCTTCAATATTAATGTTTTCAACCGCTTTTTTAAACTTTTCAGAATAAATCAGAAATTTATCTCCACCCATTTGCTGGTTAAGTGATTTCAGATTAATCGGGTCATCACGGATTCTTTTTGCATAAATAGCATTTTCAACACCTACGAATGATTCCATACCATTCAAGACATCTATCATGAATTCATAATCGCTTTGATAAACAGCCGATTCATCAAAAAACTTGTCCATTTTATTCTTTTTAATCAAGCAATGCAATGCAGACAATACCTCAAAATCATCGGTCTTATCTCCAACAAGCAATTTAAATGAAAATTCATCATCGGCCAAATTCTTTTTAAGTAATGGATATCTTTTCTTTTCGGCAAGTAAATCAATCTCTTCAGCAAATCTTTCCTTAATAAATCCTGTATTGATTCTTTCACCATTTATGAAATCGGCATTGGTGTTTTTGGCAACATCTATGAGTTTTGACAATCCATCCTGATATATGTAATCATCACTGTCGATGAAATAAACGTATTGTCCCTCAGCAATTTTTAATCCTTCATTTCTTGCTTTGGAAACATTAATCCTTGAATCAAAGGATTTTATAATGATATTTAAGTCATCATATTCCTTCAATAAATCGTCAACGCTTTCCTTACCACCATTCAACACTAAAATTATTTCACAATCATCAATATTCTGTTCACGTAAACTGTCCAAACAGTCTTTTAGATATCTTTTAACTGTGTCAAATGGAATAATAATACTAATAAATGTCATTCAAATCCCAATAATTATTTAAAAATTTCATTAAACCAAACTTCTTAATTAATTTTTGTAATGTAATTTATATATAGTTTTAGAAATAATGATAATGCCTCAACTTGCAGTTCAAAGTGGCCAAACCTTCTCAACAACCCTTTTTGTTGCATTTCCATCTTCAAGACTGCAATACTTTTCACAGAATTCATCATATCTTTCATTATATTGCTCATTAATGTTATCCAAATCATTTAAGGCATCAATAACATCTTCGGTGGTTTTTAATATAGGTCCCGGAACCTCATTGTATATGTCAATATAAAATCCTCTGAGTTCCTCTTCGTATCTTTCAAGATCATACATATAAAACAGCATTGGGCGCCTTAAATTTGCAAAATCAAAGAAAACACTTGAATAATCTGTAATAAGCACATCCGTTATCAGATATAATTCTGCAATATCGTCATAATGACTAACATCAACAGCAAAATGTTTATAGTCATCAACATCAGAATCGGTTATTAAATAGTGATTTCTAACCAGAACGATATATTCATCGCTAATGGCTTTTTCTAGCTTTTCCAAATCAAGTTTGAGCTTGAATTTGACCTTGCCTATGTCATAGGAATCGTCATCCCTCCATGTTGGAGCATATAAAATAACCTTCTTATCATCAGGCAGGTTCAATCTTTCTTTGATTTGGTTTATTTTGCTTTCATCAGCGTTAAACAGGATATCATTTCTCGGATAACCGGTTTCCAGTATTTCGCCACCATATGCAAATGCCCGTCTGAAGATTTCAGTTGAAAATCTGTTGGGGGAGATGAAATAATCCCAGGCTGACGAATCATGAATATAACTTTCTTTTGTTCGGGGATTTTGAATATAAATATTTCCCATATCAAAACCAAGTTTCTTAAGAGGTGTCCCGTGCCATGTTGAAAGTAAAACTTGCTGCGGTCTTTTTACCAGCCTGCCCGCCTGCCGGGTGTTTACAACCCAATATTTTGATGTTGCCATCAGCTTGTGATATTTCAGGGAAAACCTCTTTGTGGTTATGGGATTTCCGGGAATTTCAGTTTTTTTATCATTGATTACCCAGACATACTCGAATTCATCGCCATAATGTTTATAGAGATATTCATAGATATATTTGGGGCTGTCCGAATAAAAGTCTCCGCTGAAGCTTTCAAACATGATTCGCTTATTGTTTATTGGTCGCTTGTTGTAAATGTTATGATAAAGAGTGTGATAAATGTTTTGAGGATGTTTGATGAAATTCAAAAGCCTGTTGCAGGTTACCCTGATTTTTGAAAGTTTTATGGTCTTTTGCTTATTTTTTGATTTCAATGCATTTAACTCAAAGCTTTGAATAGGATTCCCCTTAAAGTCATCGGCAATCTCCATGAATGCATCCAAAGCTTCAATCGGTTGCATGTGATTTGTTTTTGAAAAGGTGTAATAATAATATTTAAACATTTTTTGAGCCATCAACTCCTTAAGAAGGTCAGATTTGATGGCATTTTTGGCATTCTTATACTCCTCAATTGATTTGAAGATATAATCATCAGCGATTTCCTGATTCAATGACGGCAAGTTTATAAAATCATCACTGATTCTTTTGGCATATACCGCATTTTCAACACCTATAACAGAATGGATATTGCCTAACAATTCCACCATGAATGGATAATCGGCGAAATATTTTTTTGATTCGTCAAATTTCAAATCTCCAATTACATCATGTTTGATCAAAGCATGAAGAACGGACAAAACCTCAAGATTATCATTTTCACCAACGATAAGGTGCATTGAAAATTCCTCATCGGAATATTTATTTTTCATGATTTTGGCATTATTTACACTAAACTCTTCGGAAAACCTGTTTCTAATATAATATGTTTCTATTCTTTGACCGTTTATAAAATCGGCATCGGTTTTTTTAGCACAGTCTACGAGTTTTGAAAGGCCATCCTGATAAATGTAATCGTCACTGTCAATAAAATAGACATATTCTCCGCTAGCCATTTCTAATGATTCGTTTCGTGCTTTTCCAACACCTATCTCATCAGCATATGTTTTCACTATAATATTGTCAAATTCACTGATTAAATCATCAATATTTTCAACTGCCCCATTAACAATCAGTATTATCTCAAAATCATTTAGATTTTGCTCCCTGATACTTTCAAGACAGTCTTTAAGGTATCTTTTACCTTTTTTAAATGGAATAATTATACTTAGAAAGGTCATATTTCACACAAGTCTATTTCTTTTTAATGATATTAAACATTTGAGATATTTCATCACTGCCGTCTGTCAAATCAATGAACTCATCAAAATGAACATCCGGAAACTGCTTTTCAAACGATCTTTTAAGAATCGCTTTTGAGTTTCTCTTCTCAAAAAGAGCCGGCGTTAAATCAAATCTGAATGGAAGGATTTCAATACTTTCAGGAATAAGTTTAAAAATTCTTTCATGATTATTTGAAATATAGTCATCCCACTGCTTATACGTTAAAAATGAGTCATACCCATCTACATCAAGATGATTCAACTTATCAATTAATGAATCATTCAGGTTTCCTGCATAAATCAGCAACCTTTTATTATCACCTAAAACCTGTTTGACAATGGAAGCATTATCGTTATTAATAATTGTCCGTAGCATCTTTTCAGCAGCATCAGGATTGTCATATTGACAGAACTTATCAATGAATTCGCCGTCATCATAATCCTTATCAGAATTCAATTCCCTAACCAGCTCATCAACATCGGTGACTTTTGGAAACGGCAAATCCTCAAGCGGAAAGTAAAATCCGCGATAGGATTCATAATCGGCTTCATCATAGCTGAACAGTATGATTTTCCTTTTCGTATTTGCAAAGTCAAAAAACACACTGGAATAGTCAGTTACCAAAACATCCGCCATATTCAAAACATCATAGACTTCATAATCTTCGGGAAATGCCCTGATATGATCAAATTTTGAAAAGTCAATTTGTGAAGCATTTAAAACATGCAATTTAGCAAACAGGATCTGATTCTCATTTAATCTTGCATCAATCTCACTCAGATATTTTTCAACTTCATCCCTTTGGCCTTCGTCATTTCTATCCATCAGTATGCCTCGAAATGTTGGCATATAAACAAATATGTCATAATCGTTTAAATCCAGTTCTGATTTCAGTTGGGATTTTGTGAAAAAAACAGAATTTCGAGGATATCCCTCAAGCAATATTTTGCCAGGATAGATCTTTTCAATCATATATGCATTAAGCATCTTATCCATCATATAGTCATTTGGATAAAGCAAATAATCACTGGACAAAAGAGGATGCTGCACATTTCCAATACGGTGCTGCTCAGCAACATTGTCCCTGCCCATAACCTTAAGGGGAGTGCCGTGCCAGGTATTTACAAAAATCTGGCCCTGTCTTTTAACGTATTTCGGCCTTATTCCTGAATCAGTGAAAATATATTTGGCTTTTTCCAGGGTCTTGGTTGCCACCGCCTCTTTGGTAATGATTTTGTCTATTTTCAAATTGTAATTTTTCTGCAAAGCCCTTATTTTATCTACAACCTGAGGCTTTGCATGAACATGAACCTTAAAATCACCATATTTTCCTGTTGATAACTCCTCAACAATTCTGAATATGTTTCCGGTGAAATCCAATCCGTCACGGGATTCCAAATAAATCAGGTCATTATCCAAATCACTATTGTAATATGTGTTATAAATCATTGAATTTACAGCACAATCCTTGAAATTAAGCAATTTAGATTTGAAACCCATTTTCATCACAAAAAAAATTATTATCAATAATAGTCATTTTAATCCTAATTTATGAAACTGTCCATATCCTTTACAGATAATGATTTAGAAAGCGAGATTAATAAAACTTTGTGTTATTTTAAAGATAGTTAAGCAATATTAAGTTAAAATTAAAAAAAATAGATGGAAAATATTATTCCATCAAGACATTATACAATCTATTTAACCTTCACATAAATCTTGTTGTTAATGTTATAATTGCTATTGCTTAATGTAACAATGATTTTATGCTTTGCCCTGGTTAATTTGGAGGTTTTAATACTCAAAACACCTTTGGAGTTTGTTTTGATTTTGTATACCTTATATTTTTTGCCAGTGTATACCTTTACGGTGAATTTTGTTTTCTTGATGAGTTTCTTTGATGCCTTGTTTTTGATTGTCAATTTGATTTTTGAAGGCTTTTTAACATTCTTTGAATATGTTATTTTGGCCTTGTCCTTTATTTTGGTCCATGATTTGACAAAGGAAACTCCTTCACCCACTGAAACGGTGATTTTGGATTTGTTTATATTGACCTTGAATGGCACAATAAATGAAACATATCCTTTGGAATCCGCTTTTACCCACTTGGAAGTGTAGGATTTCGGTCCGGTGATCTTGATTTTTACTTTTTGATTTACGGGCATCTTCCAAAGTGACGTAAGCTTAACCTTTATTCTGACGCTAGCTGAAGTGTAGGTGTATTGATAAACCTTGGCATTGAATCCTCCGTAAACCTTTGAAGCAGTGCCTGCAGTATTTTTTGAATATGTAAGCCCGGATATCTTGAATGATTCACTGGTTGAATATATCGCTCCACCTTTTGATATTGCATCATTCTGTACAAATGAAGCTGTAGAGATTGAATTTGCCTCACTTATCAGGTACAGACCTCCACCATTGTTTGCAGAGTTTTGAGTGAATTTGCAGTTTGATATTGTAACCGGGTCATTTTGTGAAAAGATTGCACCACCGTTTTTCAAGGCGCAGTTTGAATTAAACTTACAGTTACTTATTTTAACTTCACCGAAATCAGCATATATTGCTCCACCATGCTTGCCGGCATAGTTCTGATTAAAATTACAGTTTGAAATATTTACTCGTCCATGATTTGAATATATCGCTCCACCATAGTTATTGGCACTGTTTGAAGTGAAATCACAGTTAAGAATGTCAACATTTGAAATATATTTGGTGTTGAATACCTTTATTTTTATTGCAGCGCCTGAAGTACCGTAATTTTCAATGAATTTACAGTTCTTGACTGTGGATGATATGCATGCATCCAATTCCAGCACTCCGCCTGAATGTGTATTTATATTGTATTGGAAAGTGGAATTCTCTATTTCACTGTATCCAAGCTCGTCGGTATAAATTATTCCACAGTTGTATACAGTATTATATTCAAAAAGGCAATCCTTAACAAGCAATTTGGATAGCTTGTATTTTACATCATTATAACTGACAACAAGAATTGTTGACAGGTATGCATTGTTGTTTCTAAATGTTGACCTGTACAATTCAAGATTGGATCCGATACGGGTAATGATTGCGCTGCCCATACCTGCCTTGAATTGAGCCCATTCCAACTCACTTTCACGAATTGCTGTATTGTTTTCAAAAAGACAGTCATAAATTTTGACATCAGTTTCACTTTGAGCGTCTAATGCTCCACCGTCGGAATTGTAAGCTATGTTGTCCTGGAAAATACAATTTATAAGAGTCAGATTGGAATTGACCTCCAAAAAGATTCCTGCTCCGCTACTGTTGGAATATGCATTTCTAAATATGAGGTTTTTCAATACCACATTACAATATGATTCTATATAAAATCCTCTTGCAATATATGAACCGTCAACATATGAATAGTTTTCACGACCTGAAATGGTGATGTTTTTTGATATTATAACACCATCTGTCAGTTCCTTGTCTGCTGTATCATTAAATTTATAATCATCAGTCAGATTTAAAGTGCCCTCATTTTCTGTTTCATTGATTTGGTCATTTAAATCCGTGTATGTTTTTGTCTCATTTGAGTTTGCATCATGATTATCTTCAGCATGAACAGAAGCCATGCCTATAAATATAAATAAAATAACACAGATTAACAATGTTTTTTTACTTAAATTCATTAAATAATCCCTCAATTTTTATATTTATACCGGATATGTCAAAAAATAATGATTTTATCCGGAAATATGTTTTTTAAAAAAATATGTTTATTTTAGTATATAAAGTTAATTCCTTTTTTATAACAGCTTTTTGAAAATTTTCGGTGCTTTTTTGAAAAAAAATGTAAAATAAAATTTAATTTTATTTAGCACCGATGATACCATTGACATATGGTACCCTGTTCAGTATCGCCAGAATTGCCATCGAACCGAAAAGACCTATACAAATTGACACAACAATTAATAAACCATATGGCATACTTGCTTTCGGCAAGACATAGCCTGACATAAAGATTAATGGATAATGAACAAGATAGATTCCATAACTGTATTTTGCCAGGCTTGAAAGCAACTTTCTGAATGCATTAAATTTAACTTTCAAATTGAATTTTGAGAAATTCTTGAATATGATGAATAATGAAATTGCAATCAATGTATTGAATATTGAATATCTGTTGAAACATGAAATATTGGTTGGGTCTGATCTCAGATATCCGATATATGTGGATATTGCTGAGACAATAATCAGAACAACTAACGCGAGGTAAGGGTTGTTTAAAAACTTCCTTTCAGTGTATCTCAGATAATATCCGCAGACAACCAAACCTATAGGGCTTACGAAATAGGTAAGCTTGATAGGGAACTCCATATTTAGAGTGAAACTGAATACACAGGTTATCAACCAGAATACAAGGAAATATTCAGCTTCCTTTAAGTCTGAATGCAGCAGCCATCTGTTGAAAATAGGCATAATCAGATAAGTTCCCAGAATCATCCAGAAGAACCAGTTTGCATTAAAACCATAGACTTCACCCATGAATGCGCCTTTTGCAAAATTTAAAAGGTAACCTATATCGAATGCGTCCACAACATGACTGATGCCCACAAATGAAAGTATTATGAATATTATAATGAAAATTATATTCCAAAATGCAAATGGATAAACAATCCGAGGAATCCTTTTTGACAGGAATGGCTTGATTTCCCACTCACGACCCAGTGACAGTGCACCGGACAGCATTAAAAAGAGCAAAACACCAACCCTAACCGGGTTATAGATTATCTGTGATACGATCCAACTCAGTGTGGGACCTACATATGCATTATAAATCAGATATTTGTTTATTGTAACTGTATGAACCATCACTACACATATAATGGCCAATGCCCTTAGGGCATCAAAATAGAATATTCTCTTTCTCTTTTTTTTAGTGGTGCCAGTTTCCGCCATATTAATCCTCTTATAATCTATTTTATACATTGATTACATATAAACTTATTGATAGAATAAACAACAATATAGACAAAATTATATAAATTTAAAACAAAAATCATGACCAATTTATACATTTATGGCAACCACCATAATTTATGATGTACCCTGACTCACTGAATTGAATTCTACACCAGCCTAACATGACACATTTTATTGATATTGAAATTTTTATTCCTCAGCATGACCTTCACATTATTTTTTCCATTGTTAAGCTTTTTGGAACTGATTTTTAAAATACCCTTGGAACTGGTTTTTACATTAAATGTTTTATAATTAATTTTTACATTTAAACGAGTGTTTTTAATAGGTTTTTTGGAAATCTTATTCAGTATTTTTATTTCAAGTTTTGAATGTTTTTTGACCGTCTTTGGAGCATTAATCCTTGCGGATGCCTTTTTGATTGTGATTTCTGATTTTGCCTTTTTGGATAGCTTAACGTTTTTATCACCAGCAGATATTTCAATGACATGCTTTCCGACACCTAACTTTGATGTATCGAATTTGATAAGGCCATTCTTATCGCTTTTTACATTATATACCTTAGATTTTCTGCCAGTGAACACTTTTAATTTGAAATTTATGCCAGAAACAGCCTTGCCTGTTTTGGAATTTTTTGCAGTTGCCTTAAATAGCTTTGAAGATTCATATTGTGTGGTTATTCTTTTGGCAAACAATTTGACCGGCGCCTTTACAACCTTTACCTTGATCATATTATAACTGCAGATTCCGCAATCCATCCAAACTTTCAAATCATAGGTGCCGGGTTTAAGGTTTTTAGGCACTTTAAAACTGAATTCCTTATCCAAAGGTGCATTAATCCACTTGGTGGCATATTTTTGGGGACCTGAGAACTGAATTTTAATTTTCTGCGGATTGGATAGTTTCCAAGGGGAAGTCACTTTGATTTGCAGGTTGACATCATTGTAATAGCTGCCTGCCTGGGTTATATGAACATAGAAGTCCCCATAAACCTCACTGCCCTTGTCTGCACTGTTTGATATGAATCTGTTGTTCAGTGAATACACTCCAGCATTATTGTCATAAATTGCACCACCATTTTTAGATGCCCTGTTTTGATAGAAAACTCCTTCTTTTAAAGATATTTGATTTTTGATGATGTATAAAGCTCCACCGGTAACCGCATGATTGTTGTAAAAATTCAAATTTGAAAAATCGGACGAACCGAGATAGAGAAACATTGCCCCTCCATTTTTGCCGGCACGATTATTGTAAAAGGTGGAATTTGCAATGGCCAGTTTTACATTGTTTGCATAAATTGCACCACCATTGACAGAAGCATAATTATTTAAAAAACTGCAATCAATAATATCCACTGTACTTTGATAATCTGCAAAGGGAACAATATTCAGCGCCCCTCCCTTTACAACATGATTTTCCTCAAAAGAGCAATTCCTTATCAGAGTGTAGGCGGTTGATTCCAAAGTGATGGTTCCGCCCATATAGGTCACATGATTGTTTTTGAAAACACAATCGGATATTTCCCCTTTTCCCCGCTCATCAATATAGATTGCAGTGTGGCTTGGAGAGGTATTGTTTTCAAACAGACAATTTTTTGCCAAGAAGGTGGATTGTCTAAAGTTATCCCCTTCATCAAAACTGATTACAAGGATTATTGAAACGTGACCATAATTGTTTTTGAATGTTGAATCATAGATTTCAAGGTTTGAATCCATACTGACCAGAAATGCGCCGCCCATTCCAACCTTGAACTTGACCCATTCGAGATCGCTTACGCGAATGCTTGTGTTGTTGTCGAAAATGCAGTTGTAGACATGAGTATTTGTGGAGCCTTCACAGTTGACAGCACCACCATTGGCATTATACACGTAATTTCCCTTAAAGATGCAGTTCTTTAAAGTAAGATTGGAATTGTTGCATAAGTATATTGCTCCACCATTATTTTTACTAAAACAGTTTTTAAAGGTGGTGTTCTCGATTAAAACATTACAGTTTTCTTCAATATATAATCCTCTAGCCTGATGGCTGCCATCGATGATATGGCCATTTCCATTGATATTGATATCTTGGGATATTTCAATTCCCTCAATATAATCAGAATCGCTTTGGTTGTCGAATTGATAATCCTTAGTTAAATTTACTGACTGCTGATGATTTGATATGTCATCTGACAAGTCTGAATAGGAAGTTACATTTTCGGCATGAATTGAAGTCATGCTCAAAAATACAAATAGAACAACAAAAATAAACAAAATTTTTTTACTTGAAATTATGTCTTTTGATTTTTTAATCGTCCTATCTTCTGCCATATAAACAACCTATATTCTAGATTAAATTATATAAAACTTTACAGAATTATCCTAAAAATGAAATGATATAAAACATTAAATATCATTTAAACTAAGTTTTCTTTGTTCTCTTCTGCCATATCTTTCATAATGAAGTAAAGGATTCATTCCATGCTCTTTAACATCGGGATTACAAATATGATACTCATCAGTACTGAAATTAGGACCTGGATTAAACCCTTTAGTATAACCTACATGCAGATAATGGTAAACTGGATCATCATAACCATTTAAATCATCATAAGTGTCCAAATACCAATCTTTATCAAAATATGGTGAATCTGAAATTAAATCATAATCTTTTTGATGTTGTTCATCAGTTAAACACATTCTTCTTTTTTCTTTTCTGCCAAACAACTCATAATGGACTAAAGGATTTTCCAAAACCCTTTTAACATCATTATTGCACTCAAAGTATTCATGTGTACTGAATTTCATACTTGGATTATACCTTTTTTTATATCCAATGTGCAGATAATGATTGACAGGATCTTTATCCTCATCTAAAATATCATAGGTACTCTCGTACCACTCCTTATCAAAATAAGAAGAGTTCAAAATCAAATCATAATCTCGTTTATTTTTTTCTTCAATTGAAAATATTCTATTTTCTTTTCTTCCATATTGCTCATAATGAATCAAAGGATTCAAACCTTTCAACTGAACATCCCTATTACAGGTATAATAATCTTCAGTGTTGAAATTAGGGCCAGGACTAAATCCCCTTTCATAACCAATTAACAAGAAATGAACAACAGAATCCGTATTTTTTTCTAAGTTGTAAGTATCTCTATACCATTGATCATCAAATAAATCTGAATTTAAAACTTTAAAATAGTCATTCCATTTAGGAAAAATATTGTTAAAATTAGTTTCTTTTAAAAAATAATAAAATTTATTTGCTCTTCGTCTATATAACTCATTTAAGATAAATTTAATTTGATTATAAATTGACATTTCTATGATTGTGAAAACACCTTCATACTGCTTTAATTCATTTTTATTCTCTTTGAATGTGAAAATATAATCAAAATTTTCTAGATAAATCCATTTATCTATGTTGTCTTTAACAATCGCAATTTTAACTATAGACCAATCATGCTTTAATATTTCAGGGTTAAAATCATAATCATCACAAATAATAATTTGTTTGGAAAAACTACTGCTTTTCTTAAAAGAAAGTCTGAATTTGAATTTCTTAATAAAAATCTGAATAAACTCAGTTGTAAAATCTTCAACATCTTCATAGTCTTTTAATTCCTGAAAATCAACAAAATTATGTCCCAATAAATCATTATCTTTTGTAAAATATGAAATATTGAATGATTTATAAATATTTTTATAATCATATTCCATTACATCATAAGTAAATAAATAATGTTTAGTATTTTTTTCTTTTAAGTATTTTTTTAAAGCTGAATCTCCCGCAACTAAACTAAATAAATTATTTTTAATTGATATAAAATCACCAGCATTGTTAATTAAATAAATTTAATTTAAACTTTACATAATTATATAATCATCATAATATTTAAATTTAAAAACGATATCATCCTAATTTACAGAATATTTCTACTTAAAAAATTGATAATTTTTCTTCTAAAAGTTAATCAATCAAAATAACATTTAATACTATTGTTTCATCATATTCTCACTTATCTTCAATATAATGAATTAACTGATTAAGGACATTAAAATTAAATCACTATTCAGTATATTCTTTCATAGAAATGATACTTGCCCTTATGGTACACCTCTTCATAATTAACATTATCCAATGTTTTTACTTCCGTAATTATATAATCATGATCATCCGGATTAAATTCGGTTACATCATCTCCCCACTTTAAGATATCTTTATTCAAATACCATTCAAAAATCCTCAATTCCCTGTATCCCATAAAACTTTTAGATTGATAATCATTATCATATTCTTTAATAAAATCACAAAAATCAATCCGATCCAAACCATCTTCATTAATTTCAACAGTATTTGTAAAATTGAATACCATAACCAAACACAGGATAATTAAAATGATTGGAATTACTTTAGATAATTTAATTCTTAAATCTGATTTTGAATTTCTTAAATAATTAAAATTGTTTGACTTAAATTTTTCTTTTAAACTATTTTCATCATCAAAACCTGTGTTTATAAATTCTAATATATAATCAAGAGCCAAAATTACAAAATAAATAAAAGCAGGAAATGCCGGCAGCAAATATCTAACACATTTAATATTAACATAAGATACAACAACAAGATAAAATGAAAACAAAGCAAAGCTAATTAAAGCTAATGAAAAATTATCTTGATTGATTGGTAAATCTCTACATAAAGACATTAATATAACGCATGCCAACCATAATGCAAATAACGTAATCATATAATTTTTTTTAAATCCAACTATTGCTACAATCAATAAAATCATTATTGAACAAGATAATACTATAAAAGAGAAGTTATCCCGATATTTAATATGTTTAAAATTTTCTTTGAAGAAATCATAATTTTTAATATAATTTATACATTTTAAAAATATTCCTCCAAACAATATCCCCATTATTAAATAAGCAAATGGTGTTGCATCATTAAATATTTCAGTGAAATTTTCATCAAAAGAAATCCAATTGCAAGATAGTAATTTAAAGAAATTTTTAATATAAAATAACTTATCATTAATTTTATTTACATCAACGGCACTAGAATACCCCTTAATTGATCCACTTGCCATTGAAAAATATGAAATTTCAGGATAAAAACCTAATAACAATTTGAAAATAACTAAAAATATTATTACTACAAGAATTATTGAAATAAAAATCCATTTAAATTCATTACTTTTAAAAAATGATAAAATTTTCATTTTAAAAAAAGTTCTATCATAGAAAAGAGATTCACATAAATTGACTAAATCATGATTTTTTAAAATATATAATACAATTATACTTAAAATATAAGCCGTTGCAAATCTTGTGAAAAAAGACATGCAAAACATTATAGCAACCAATAAATAATATTTATAATTTTTATCAACTGCCGCTACTGTAAAAATTAGCGTCCATAATATCATAGAAACCGCAGGAACATCAAGCATTCCATTTGCAAAATAGTACAATGATAAAGACAGACTACTGTATAGAATTGCCCCTAAAAAACTGAGTAAATTTGAAAACCTTATTTTTAAAAATGTGTACATACCAAAAATTCCAAAAATTCCAAAAATTCCAGTTACAACGAAAATAGAGTTAATATTTACAAAACCTAATCTAAAAAGTAAAGCAGTGAAAAATATAATCACCGGTGAATTTTGAATCCAAAATCCTCCAAGAATATGATTTGAATTTAATCCTGCAAGTTCAATTGATCCAGCTAAATATGCATAAATATCCGGATTGAATGCCCCTCTAGTTTGATGAAATTGAATCATGAAAAACATGAGCAAAATACTAAAAAAAGATAGTAAAATTAAATATTTCTTATCACTATGATTGATATTAATATCATTGCATAATCTATTTAAACTCAATTAATCACTTCCGGTATATTATTGTTTATTCATGACCATTTAAATATCTTATTAAAAATCAGAGGGATTATAAACATTTATTCCAGAAACATGATATATTTTAAGATTTAAAATCATACGAAGGTACTCGGAAATGAAAAACATGAATTCATCACCTTGTTTAAAGTTAAATGCATTGAAATTAATTTTTTCATAAATATCTCTTCTTAAATATGAACAAGAAAATGGAGAATGCATTAATTCTAAAATTTCCCCATTAAAAAATATTGGCATTTGGAAAATATTATCATAAGGAGCAATATCTAACCAATAGTCATCATGTGCATGAGGCGCATATTTTTTAATCAAAGGAGAATCTTTAATTAATTGATTAGAAACAATTAATCCACAATTTGGCAAATCATATGCATATTTTTGCATTAATTCAATCGATCCAGCTGTTAAAATTGAATTTTGATTTAAAATTAAAATATCTGAATTTGGATTAGAAGCTTGAATTCCATTAATTAGTGCATCTGAAAATCCTAAATTATTTTTTTCAGTTATTATTGTCGCATTTTTCTTAAATTTTTCAATTGATATATTTAGATTATTATTTGAAATAATAATTTTAATATTTTCTAAATTCAGTGATAAAATTGAATTTATACATTCCTCTAAATTAATATCATTATCATAAATCGGGATAATTATATCAACATCTTTATTTAATTTATTTTGCTCATCTGAAAAATTTTGATGATTATTTTCATAAACCTTTTCCCTATTAGCAGGAGTTGTTTCTAATTTACGATTATCAGCCACTTTTAAATAGTACTTTGATAATAAAAATGGAATTGAGTATATTTTATAATATTTATTTATTTTCAATATCAAATCCCAATCTTCACCTATCGCCAAATCTTCATCAAAACCAGAGACTTTTTCAAGCACTTCTTTTTTGTGAACAAAACAATTAATATCAATGTAATTTTGATTAAAGAGTAATGATTTATTCAAATGTCCAAATAACACCTGAGATAACTTTGAATCATAAAAATTATATCTTTTTTGAGCTGAATAAATTGCACCCGCATCTGGAAACTCAATAAAAGCACCAACTGAGGCTTTAAGATAATCTTTATCAAAAAGATTGTCAGAATCTAAATAAGCAATGTAATCTCCATTAACTTCATTTAATGCAATATTTCTAGCCCCTGATGCATCTTTGTTCTCAGCATTATATAATATATTGACTTTTTCGTGAGAAATCTTCTTTAACAATTCTGTAGTTCCATCAGTACTTGCATCATCAACTATGATTAACTCAAAATTTTCATATGATTGAGATAAAACAGAATTTATAGCATTCATTACTACCTCTTTTCGATTAAATACTGGCATTATAACTGAAATTAAAGGTTTATTAATTAATTTATCAACTTTTGAACATAAATAATCCCCAATTAATTCCATAAATTTAAAGCAATACATTTGATTATCTGTAAAAGGAGCATTTATAAATGGGGCATAATATGAACTGATTAAAAAACTATTAAAATCAAAATTTGATTCATGATTTTTAATTTCATTATCCTTAATGATTTTTTTAAGTTCTGAAATTTCATTATTTAAATTTTTTTGATTTTTAATTAAATTTTCATATTCATTTTTATAAAAATTATACTTATCACTTCTATTTAGAATTTTTTCCTTATACTTTTTAGAAAATTTCATATTAAAACTCCATGATTAAATTAAATTTTTTAACTCTGACAATATCTCATCCACCCGATTATCAAAAGTATGATTTTTAAGAACAATTTTTTTTCCTTTTTCTGCTATTTTAATTCTTTCTTCATCATGATTTAGATAATATTCCAATTTACTATTTAAATAGTCAACACCTTCATAAGTTACAACACTACCTTCAAATAATGTTTCGGCAGATGGAATTTTATCAGATATTACAAAAGTTCCGCATGCAAGTGCATCAAAAAGTCTATTTGACGGAAAATCCAATTCCCTCATAGTTTCCCAGTGATCATTTAATAGTATTTTACAAGATGAATAATATTTATGCAATTCTTCATTAGGAATAAAATATCCTTTTACATATCTCTCATCAATGAATTCCGGCCAACCTCTACCATAAACTGCTACATCAAAATCAGTGCCCATAATATCTTTTATAATTTCTCTATAAACACCTCTTGTTGAGCCTACAAATAAAATATCCTCAGTTAGAGAATCATCATACTCAGGATAAAAAATATCCGGATCAGTGCATTGCAATAAAGGCTTTATAATAGTATTGACATTTTTACTTAAGTTTTCAGCATATTTAATTGAAGAAATGAAACAAATATCATATTTTTCATATTCTTCTTTTGTAACCTTTTCAGGGTCATAAATATTCCACATAATGTTAATTGAATCATAACTTGGGTCCCATTCATATTTTCCCCTTAAAAAGAAATTAATATCCACATCAACACTTGTATCATACCAATTTTCTCGTTCATGAATCAAAACATTAAAACCCTTTTTTTCAAATGATTTTTTTAAAGCAACAGCAAAAAAATAATCTCCCCAATGATGATGGCCAACAGGATTAGGAGTTTTAATTGCTATTGTTAAATCAGAATATTCTTCATCGATAAGTTTTTTCATGATAATTGGCTTTGAAAATTTTCCTAATCTTTTCTGCAACTTAATAATTTCATCATAAGAGCTTGATAAATTCTTATTTAAGATAGTATTTTCATTTTTAAGTTTCTTTATCTCTTTAATACTTTTTTTGTATTTCTTTCCAATTTTTTCATAATTATTTTTATAATAGTTATAACTGTTACTTTTATCCAATAATTTATCTACAAACTTCATAATACTACCTTAATAATTATTTAATTCAATTAAAATTTCTGGAAATTGATTTAAAACATTTTGAAATTGAATATCATTTTTTCCACTTTTATTTATCTCCCATAATGTAGTTTCATCTAAGATACCTAATTCACGTGCTATATTTACATAACATAATAAATGCATTGGCTTTTCAATTGCATAAATTTTTGTTTTATTTAAAATAGCCATTGCCCAAAACCAAATATCATCTCCAGAAGGACATAATTTCAAAAATAATTCTTCATCAAATATGTTATCATTTAAGGAATTAGGAACAAATAATGTTCCTCCAGCACCTGTTGGAAGATTCAAATAAGATGGATCCTGTTCACTATAATTTAATTTCCAATTTAGATAACTATCAATTTTATTATTATTAATTTGTATTTTTCTTGATCTTGCAGATATTATGGAATTAGGATGCTTTTTATGTGCATCCCACATATTTTTTAACCAGTCTTTTGGGTAAAATATATCATCATCTGCAGTTACAATTATATCATTAGGATACTCTTTAAGAGCAGGAATTAATTTTTTATAAGATTTAATATCTTCACACCATTTTATTGTTAAACCATTTTTTTTAAGTTCCAATACCTCTTTTGGAATATCATTTTCCTTATTTGGAAACTGTTCTTCAGCTAACCACAAAACCAATATATTTGGTTTCAAACTTTGAGTTAATAATGAGTATAAACAGTAATGTAAATCATACATTCGTTCAGGAAATGAAGTTAATGATACAATTAATAACCTAGAATCATTGTTTTTATCAATACCCATTTCATCAAAATTATTAATTTTAGGTAATATCTTCTTTTTATTAATATAGTTTAATTCTGAATTTTGAGTTTGATTAAACTTTTCAAATGTCTCATATTTTTCAAAATTAATAACATGTATATAAAATTTATGCAATCTAAAACTCAAATTTTTAAGTACATCATAATTTAGTCTCAAATTAAGAAAATATGACCTCATCATTTCATAATATTCCTTTTTTAATTCAATTGACGATTTTTTAAGATTTTCATAAGATTGTAATAAAGCAAATTCTAGAAAATTTAACTTAAATTCCTTTTGAGAATGATTTTCATTTAATAGTTGTTTTACAATATCAATTATATTAAATATTTCTAATCTACTATTATTTTTAGTTTGAACTGAATTTTCATTTAATTTATTATAGTTATATAAAATTTCCGGCAAATAAGAAACATATTTAGCAAATAACATTGTTTTAATATGAAATGGGATATCTTCAAACATTCTAATAGAATTTGGAAATTGAATATTATGTTTTTTTAAAAAAGAAGTTTTATACAATTTAGACCAAACAACAAACATATTATTCATAACTAATTGTTTATTATAATTATAATCAAAAACAAAATCATCATAATTCACATTTTTATCAATAGGTAAATAGATTCTTTTATGAAACTGATTATTTGTCCTATGTTCAATTGCATTAAATAATACTACTTCAGAACCATTAAAAATAGCATTATTGTAAACTTTTTCCAAACAATCAAGTTCAATCCAATCATCAGCATCCACAAATGTTAAATAATCACCTTGAGCTAATTCAATACCATTATTTCTACTTTGTGAAGGCCCTAAATTTTCTTGTGAAACAACAATAATCCGTTTATCATTGTTAGAATATTGATTGAGAATTTCTAATGAAGAATCAGAGGATCCATCATCAATACAAATTATTTCTATATCCTCAAATGTCTGATTAATGATGCTGTCCAAACATTTTTCCAAATATTTCTCAACATTATAAACTGGAATGATAACAGAAATTTTTACCATTTAAATCTCCTAAAATACTATTTTCTGAAAATTCTAAAAAGTTTTCTTAAAGGACTAGTGATTTTCCAACTAGTAGATGATTTTAGTTCTTTATTTTCATTTTTAACTTTTTTTAAATCTTTTTTTAGAGATTTAAGTTCCTTATTTTTCTTTTTAATATCTCTTTTAAGAGAATTTATTTTTTTATTTTTTTCATTAATCTGGCTCTCTAAAACAAATAAATATTCCTTAGTATTATTTGAAACAAATTTTAATTCATCTAATTGAACTTCCAAATCCTCAATGATTTTTTCATTTTCTAAAAGTTTATCATGAACATTACAATCATCGTCTAAAGTCATTTAAATTCTCCTTAAAACTAATAAATAATATATTTTTAATAGTATTAATATTTATTATATTTCAAAAACATTGATTTAATAGTATTTTGCGATTAAAGAAAATATCATTGAAACAATAAAAACTAATATCAAAACAAAAATGTAATGATCATATTCATTTTTTTCAATTTTATTAAGATTTAAAGAAAATACAATAGGCAATAGAGCAAATAATGGTAAGAAATATCTGGTATGTACTCCAGTAATAGTTAAACTACCTGCAGGTGACCATGATAATAATTGCACAATATATGTTCCGAAATATATCACAATAAAAGTTAGTAATGCTCCGAATCTGAATTTTGAATTAATTTTTTCACCAATTGGATAAGTGAAACAAATTACAAGCAATGATACCAATATAAACAATGATATCAATTCAGAAGCATTATAAACTCCGCCTTCAATGGTATATGCATAAAAACTAAAAAATCCATTGAAAATATAACTAAAGCTATATAAAATATTTATAAATACATTAAAAATATTTAATGGATCAGATAATAAAAAATTCATTTGATTAGCTATACTCACATTATTTTGAGTAATATATGTTGCCCTCCATGAATGAACTAATGCAGGAGTTGCATAAGACTTACTCCACAACACTCCAATCAATCCAACTGTAATTAAACCAATTAAACAATAGATATAATAATTTTTTTGCTTAAAATTATTCTTTGGCAAAAAGAACAATAATAAAATTAAAGCTAGATAAGGCAACTTACATAACCCGGTAAGCAAAGATAAAATGGAAATAATAAAAATTTCTTTTATTCCAAACTCATTTTTATACATGTATATAAAATAAGAAATTGTCAAAATACCTAATCCTGCAACTACAGAATCTATACTTACTGAAAATGCCTGAAACAAACAAACCGGCAAACATGCAATAAAAAACAAAGGCATTTTAAATAAAGGTGCTTTTTTGATTGCATAAGCAACTATTGTTGAATATAATAAGCTATTAAAAATTCTTGCAAGCCACAACATCCAAATTACATTTAAATCCAATAATTTAGCGATGAAAATCCCCAATCCTGAGAATAGATATCCAAAAAATGGGTTTTGTTCAAAGGCCGAAGAAACTTCAACTAGAGTATTATTAATCTTACCGGTATCTCCATTAACTTCAAAAACAGTTTTATCTATAGAGTGAACGAAAAAACCTGGGATACTATCAATTGTTTTAAATGAACCATTGACATATTCCGGAAATAAAATTCCTCTTGAAGTCAATTCAGCACGTGTAAAATGTTCCCCTTCATCTGAAACCGAATCGATTGGAATAACAAATGAAGTTATTAATCCAAACAGCAACAAGACAATAAAAACAGTTTTATATAGTTCTTTATCATTGTTATGTCCCTGATAATAACTTATCAAAATAATGCCCAATATTGAGAGAAAAATTAAAGCAAAAAATTCCATTTTAGGATGATTATAATTTTTGACAGTCATCAAAGATAATGAACATAACATTACTAAAACTAAAAATAAAATCCAATATTTCTTGGATTTAAAGAAATTATCTTTAAAAGAACTTAATTTAAATTTTAACATTTTATTTTTCATAACAACCTTCAAAATTATTAATATTCAAGAACCTTGAATTCATAACATTTTGTATATCTTCATAAACTATCTCAACTTATATTGAATTTACATTCATACAGGAACTGCATAACATTTGGATATTGCCTTATAATCAAATTCAAAATACTGATGAGATTAAAACCTATTGAATGTATATATTCTTTATTGAATATAAATTTTTAGTTTTAAGAATTAATTATAAGTAAAACTAAAAGAATTGAACAATATAACTAATTAACAGAAAAAATACTGCATTAAAATTAATGAGGAAAATAAAATTAATTGATTTTAACAGGATCGATATTCATTTTAATAGACATTTGTTAATTCGGAAAAAATCTGTCTATTAAATCTAGTAATAATCCTATTTTTCTCAAAACTGTTTTTATTAAAGATAAGTCATATATTTTCATGTGGTTTAAAGTACAATTAAAATTTAAATATTCTTTTTAAATTTCCTTAAAGGTTCTGTTAATTTCCAACTTTTAGAATTGAGAAGTGATTTATTCTCTTTTTTAAGCTTTTTATTTTGTTTTTTAAGTTTTTTATTATTCTTTTCTAATTTCTTATTTTTCTTTTTGAGTTTTTCATTATCCTTCGTCAGCTTGACTATATCCTTATTTAGTTTATTGCTTGTTTCCTCATAGAGTATTTTAAGATATTCAAATTTAAATTCCAAATAATCATCAATATTTAATACTAAATCAAATTTAACATTATTTTTTGGAACAAATTTCTCATCAATTCTTGAAAATCTTTCTTTAGCCAATGCAAAATACTCCTGTGAGTCTGCAATAATTATATAATACAATACATGATAAATAACAAATCGATAAAAATCTGATTCCAATTCTTCAAACATTCCTTCATTTTTAAGAATTTCTTCAACAATATCGATGATTTTAAATATGCCAATACTGTTAGAAGACGTATGATTTACGGAATTTAGATTATCTAACCTATAATGATACAAGAATTCATTTACAAATGATATTTTTTGTGCCCGTATCATAGATTTTACATGAAACGGCACATCATCAAAAGCAATACCTACATCAAAACGAAAATCCTCATAGTTATCTAAAAATTCTTTTTTATACAGTTTAGACCAAGGCGCATATCCTATATCAAAAACTATCTCTTTTACATCATGATAATTAAAAGAATACCTTTTGAAATTTTTATTTTTCAAAAGTTTATCAAGATTGAAATATGTACGTGAATTTGTAATCTTGTTATTTTCAATAACATTGGCTTTAAATATTACAATATCCGAATCATTGTATATTGCATTTTTATAAGTTTTTTCAAAGGCATCTAATTCAATTTGATCATCTGGGTCAAATAAATAAATATAATCACCTTTTGCTTCATCTAAAGCCCGATTCCTTGCAGATCCACAACCGCCATTTTCCTTATTAATTACTTTTACACGTGAATCCCTTTTGGAAAAATCATTTAAAATTTCTAGGGAATTATCTGTAGACCCGTCATTAACGCAAATTAGTTCAAAATCACTGAAAGTCTGATTTAACAGGCTATCAATTGAATTTTCGAGAAATTCAGATACATTATAAACAGGAATCAAAACAGATATTCGAGGGTTATTTCTATCATTAAAATCAACAAGCTTTTTCATTTCTTCATTTTTCTCATGATAAAAATAGAAATTTTCTTCAAAATTTCTTAAAACATCAGGCTGGTCTTTAAAAATTTCCCTTGTAGCGTCTAAGATATCCTTTCCGCCTTCAACGCCCATCATCCTAATAAAATCCACCATTTCATATCTGAATTGATGTCTAATTTTATCAAATTTCGAATCGGATAAATAATCAAATACCATTTTATAGTGCATCATATGGTCAAAGCGTTTTTTACGGGTATTGCACTGATTTGCGCCACTTACATAATAATATGCATAAAAATCAATAGGCACTGTATAAATTTCATTAATTTTAGATAAGATTTCAGCTAAAAAAACTGGGTCCTGTCCCCTTAACAAATCCGGAAAAGTTATCTGCTCATTTACAATGAGTTCCCTTTTAAAAATATTTTTATAAAAAGACCAGGGAATCCCATATTCTTCAGGTTTTATCTTTTTAAATTCAGTATAATAATCCAAATGAACAAATGGAGAAAATTCATCCTTGTCATTAATTAATTTTATATTACCTGAAACCATATCCGCATTATTTTTAATAGCTACATTATACAATTCCTCTAATGCAGCATTATCAACAAAAATATCATCCGCATCTAAAAAACCTATATAATCCCCTGTAGCTTCACTCATCCCGTAATTTCTTGCTTTACCTGATCCTTGATTTTCCTGTGATAATACTTTGATAAATTCATGTTCTTTGGCGAATTCATTTAAAATTTCTAATGAATCATCAGTTGACCCATCATTTACACATATAAGTTCAATATCTTTTAGTGTTTGATTGATTACAGTGTTAATAGATTTATCTAAACGGTCTGCATCATTAAAAACCGGCATAATAATTGAAACTTTAGTCATTAATTCTCATCCAAAATTTTTTTTAAAAATATAAACATATATTTACTTTTTATTAAATATATATATTTAGTATTAAAAAGGTTAAATTATGAATAATAATAAACGAATCGAGTATATTAGTTTAGCAAGTGTTTTATCTGCAATAGCAGTTGTTTATCTTCATGCAAATAGCTGTTTTTGGCAGTTCTCAACCGCAAGATATTGGATTACAGCAAATTTTATTGAATCAACATTTTATTTCGCAGTACCTATCTTTTTTATGATTTCAGGTGCAATGCTTATTGATTACAATAAACGTTACAGTTTAAAAGAATATTTCTCTAAAAGAATAACAAAAACTTTAATTCCATTTATTATTTGGAGTTTAATTGGTTTGTTAATTCAAGTTTATTATATGCATACAATAAAAATAAGCTCAATTGATTTGACTTATATTATTAATGGATTGCTTAATGGTAGCTTAGTGCAGGTTTATTGGTTCTTTATTCCGTTATTCTGCATATATTTATCAATTCCAGTATTTGCCGCTATCCCTGATGATAAAAAAAAGGACATTCTCACCTATGTTTGCAGTTTAACATTTATTCTAAATATACTAATTCCGTTTTTAATTTCAGTATTCAATTTAAAAATAAACTATACTATTTCCATTGCTGTGGGAGGAGGAAGTTTATTCTTTGCATTAACCGGATATTTATTACATAAATACGAAATATCAAAAAAATATAGAATAATTTTATACATACTGGCAATTATGGGATTTTTAATGCATTTTTTAGGCACATATTATTTATCCACATCTGCTGGAGAAGTTATTAAAACATATAAAGGATTTACAAATATTCCTTCAGTTTTATATTCACTAGGAATTTTTGTTTTCATAAAATACGACAT
Organism: uncultured Methanobrevibacter sp.; assembly: GCF_900316895.1. Taxonomy (GTDB): domain Archaea; phylum Methanobacteriota; class Methanobacteria; order Methanobacteriales; family Methanobacteriaceae; genus Methanocatella. The sequence continues at coordinate 58,282 of NZ_ONER01000001.1, forward strand.
TATCAAGTTAATGAAATTTAACATTATTAAAAAAATTGTTGGATTTTTAGATTTTTATACCTTCGGAATATACTTAATTCACTGGTACTTACTACAATTTCTAATTAGAACCTTTAATATTAACAATACCTCAATTATTTATAGGCTCTTTGCACCACTAATAGTTCTTGTGCTTTCAGTGATAATTATTTATTTAATTCGCAAAATTCCAATTATTAAAAAAATAGTGCCGTGAGGATTAAAACGATAAGAAAAAACTGATTGATCATTATATGCCGATTTCAATTGTATAATTAATCATGCGTATTAACAACCAATCTGGAACAATTCGAATCCTTTTTCCAGTATTTTTTTATCGTAAATATTCCTTCCATCAAATATAACCTTTTCATTTAACTTTTCTGAAAGTAAATCAAAGTCGGGATTTCTGAATTCCTTCCATTCTGTTATCAAAATCAATCCGTCACATTCTTCAGTAGCCAAATATCTACTTTTTACAAACTCAATTGAACCCAGATATTTTTCATCAATTGTTCTTTTGAACTCTTCGATTGCTTCAGGATCATATGCCTTAATTTTTGCACCTTTGTCAATAAGTGATGTAATTACTGTAAGTGATGTAGCTTCACGAACATCATCAGTGCCTGGTTTGAAGGAAAGTCCCCAAATTCCAAAAGTTCGTCCATTTAAATCATTGCCGAACCTGTCGACTACCTTGTTTACAAGAACCATCTTTTGATTTGCATTGACCTTTTCCACATTGGACAATATCATCGGTTCATAGCCTGCACTTTGGGCAGTATTTATCAATGCCTGGACATCCTTAGGAAAACAGCTTCCCCCATAACCGCATCCGGCATATATGAAATCATAGCCTATACGCTTATCCGAACCTATTCCCAAACGCACCTGCTGAACGTCAGCACCTGTCACTTCACAGATGTTAGCTATCTCATTCATGAAAGATATTTTGGTTGCAAGCATGGCATTTGCAACATACTTTGTCATTTCAGAGGATTTTATGTCCATCAAAACGAATCTGTCATGATTAAGAACAAATGATGAGTACAAATCCTTTAATGTATCAAATACATCTTCACTTTCAGCACCAATGACAATGCGATCAGGATGCATGCAATCCTCAATTGCCCTTCCCTCTTTTAGAAATTCAGGATTTGATGCAATGTCGATTTTAACAGAAGAGCCGTTATCTTTTAAAATGCCTTCAATATGATTTTTTACTTTAAAACATGTTCCCACAGGAACTGTGGATTTTATAACAACAAGTGAATCATGAGAAATGTTTTGGGCGATATCCGATGCTGCTGAGAAAATATAATCCAGATTTGCACTGCCATCCTCAGCCATTGGAGTTCCAACGGCAATGAAAATAATATCCGTATCGTCTAAGGCTTCTTTAAGTTTTGTTGTAAAAAACAAATCTCCTTTTTCTTGACCGTTTTTTACCATAGTACCTAAATGTGGTTCGAAAATGGGCAAAATCCCTTTTTTTAAATTTCCAATTTTTTCTTCATCGATATCTACACAATATACCTTATTACCCATTTTTGAAAAACATGCTCCAGTTACAAGCCCAACATAGCCAGTTCCTATAACAGTAATGTTCATAATACCACCCAATGTTAATATAAATTTAAATTATTTAATAATCTCATAAAATTCATTAAGACAATCGTTATTGAATTGTTTGTAATCAATATCTAATGTATTTACTCCCTCATTCATAAAATCTTGCAATCCTTCTAAAATATTTTCATAAGAATTTCCAATTTTATACCCATTAAACCTGTCGATTATATCCATATCCCCTTCAGCAATACTCATTATCGGAATACCTAACATTTCTGATTCATAAATATATTTTCGATAAAATCTATAATCCGGAGGCAAAACAAATAAATCGCAACATTTTAAAATTGGCAGAGGATTTGATAATTGTTTTATTAGAGTTACATTTTCCCAATTTTTCAACTTTGAGGTTAAATTTTGAATCTTATTAAACCATCCGAAGTCGCCAACTATAATCAATTGAACATCATCATAATCATCACATAATTTATCAAATGCATTTAATAGATTTTCGGACCATTCTTTATTGTATATTGATTTATTTATTGAAATAATTTTCTTTCCAGGCCTGTTTAACACTCCCCTAATATAAGAAGAATCATGAGTATAAACCCTTGAATCTTTATCCAGTTTCAACATTTTACCAGATTCATATTCAATATTATCAAAATTAATTAGATTATGTGCAATTTTAATATTGTCTAAATCATTAAGTTCCTTTATAGGCTTAATCAGTTCCGAAGAAATCGCAACAACATTATCATAATTGCCATAGGCTTCTTTTAAAATATTGTTGTTAAATTTATTGTTTTCTATTTCTTTAATAGGATCATTGTGAACCCATAAACTAGATTTTGCATCATTATTGCACAACATCAAAATTTCATTTTTAAAATAGCCATCATAATTTAAAACATAGTCAAATGAAAGATTATAAAATTGGCGTTTAAATTCCCTTTTAAAAAATTCGCGGATAGAATTATTGCACTCCTCCTCTGAATTCAGGAATTTATGATACTTGATTTTTTCAATATATGTAGGTTCATTTTTATTCACCATAGGCATTATCTGAATACCCTTAGGAAGAGAGTTTAAAATTCATTCAGGATCCTTTTTAAATTTTTTTGACCATTGATGAAAAGTTAAAATGAAATTGTATCTGCTTACATCAACTTGTGACAATAATTGCCTTAATGAAAGTGTAATTTCATTATCAGATAAGTTTCCTATGAAAATTAAGACATTTGGTTTATTGTTCTTTTTGATTTCCTCATGACAGCAATTTTTATCTAAAAATATATGTTGACAAATATTTTTTGCGGAATCTGCACTATCATATGGAACATAATCATTTAACAATTCAGAATAATCCTCAAAATCAGAATTCAATTCAGAAATGAGCTCATCAATATTTTCCACATTTACAAACGGCAAATCTAAATCCTCAAGATAAGTGGAATAATCATTATCAAAACTGTTGAATAAAATAATTTTTCGTTTAGAATTGATAAAATCAAGTAAGACGCTTGAAAAATCTGTAATGAATGCTTCAGCTAAACTGATTATGTCATAATCAGTATATTCTGATGGAAATGGTTTTATATGTTTCAATTTAGAAAAATCTATAACCTTTTTATTGTACCCATCCACTTTAAAGAATAAAACTTGATTATCATTTAATTTTTTATCAATCTCTTCTAAATTCCTTTTAACATTTTTTACAAATTTTTTATGCACAGAACGATTTAAATAATGAGGCATATATACAAAAATCTGATTATCTTCAATGTTTAACTTGGATTTCAAATTAGAATTATCCTTAAAAAATGAAATGTTTCTGGGACTGCCTTCCTTTATAATTTTCCCATCGTAAATCTCTTCAATTAATAATGATTTCATTATTTTATCATATGAATAGTCATTCGAAAACAAAATATAATCAGACAATAAAAATAGACGCTGCAAAGACCCTATTTTTGAAGCCTTTTTGATATCATCAATTCCCCATTTAATTAAGGGATTCTCATGATAAACATTAATAATTACTTGTCCATCACGTTTAGCATATCTAAACCTAATATTTCTATCTGTTATGATATATTTAGCATATTCACAAACATATGTGGCTTTAATATCATTAGTGATAATTTTATCAATTTTTAAATTATAGTTTTCTTGAAGTTTTTCAAGATAATCAATGTTGCCTTTTTTAACATAAACATAAATTTTAAAATTTTTATATTGGTCTTTTGATAATTCTTCCATTATTCTAAATATATTACTTGATATGTACTCGCCATTCATTGAATCGATGAAAATTAGATTATTATCTATTTTTTTATGATAATAAGGGTAATAAACATAAGAATTTAGATAATTTTTCTTATACTTTTTTATTTTTTTAAATTTCATATGTATCTCCATAAAAAATTAATTTAATATATCCTTGAATTCCTGAATAGCATTTTGATTATATAATTCATAATCAACATCCAAGGTTTTAACATTACCTTCCATAAATTCATAAAAACCTTGCAATATTCCTTCTTCAGAGTCATCTACCATAAATCCGTCGAATTTTCTTATCCATTGGACGCCTGTGACATCTGTAGAAATTACAGGCACATTTAATATATCAGCTTCCATAATCACCATTGACCAGCCCTCATAAAGTGAAGATGAAATATATAAATCACATCTTTTTAAAATAGGCATAGGATTTGAAATAGATTTAATAATAGTTACATTCTTCCAACAGGGCAAATCTTTTCTTAATTGTAAAAAATCCTCATATTCAAAGCCTCTGCTTCCTATAAGTATTAATTGAGTATCCGGATAATCTTTATAAAATTTATTAAAAGCCATTATCAAACGTTTAAAACCTTTTTCCGGCGTGAAACGGCCAATGCTAATGAATTTTTTACCTGAACTGTTTAAAACATCATCCAATCCGCCGATATTATAGGTATCAATAATAGTTGTTCTATCTAAAGTTATATCTTTTTTTGATTTCTCGATGATTCCATGATAATTCGCTATATTATGAACAACACTTACATCAATTTTATTATTAGCAATTTGCTGTATAGATTTAATTAAATCGGTTGAAACCGCAACAACATTATTATATTCATTATATGCTTCCCTTAAAACATATAATCTTTGATTATCTCTTGTTTTTGATTCTTGAATCATGTCACTATGAACCCAAATGTAACTCTCACAATCCATATTTTTGTATAATAAGATTACATTTTCACCATAACCATCAAAATTGATAACCTTATCAAATGAAATTCCTGGATACAATCGTTTTATCTCCCGTTTGAACATTTTATCTAATATCTTAGGATATTCAACTTCCATATCTAATCTATTATTTTCCATATAGTCATCATAAGCTTTTTGCTCATTATCTGTCAAGTTAATTGGAGATCTGATTGGTAAAAACTTAACTTCCTTGGAAAACACGCTCAATGCTTCTTCATGATTATTAACAATATTCTTATCCCACTGCCTATACGCAATATAAATATTATAATTAGAAAAATCAATATTTGACAATAAACTTGTCAAGGAAGAGGTTACTCCATTTTTAAATAATGCTCCCGCAAATATTAAAATATTAGGTTTATCATTTTCAATTACTCTTTCCTTACAAACCGGTTTTCCATTAAAAATATGATTACATATATTCATCACAGCATCAGGATTATCATATTGGCAGAATTTATTTATAAACTCCGAATCATCGTAGTTTTTACCCGAATTTAATTCATTTATTAAATCATCAATGGTTTGGACCTTGGGGAAAGGTAAATCTGAAATAGGAATATATGTACCTCTGTAAGAGAGATAATCCTTTTCATCATAATTAAATAAGATTATTTTACGTTTTGAATTTGCAAAATCAAAAAATACGCTTGAATAATCTGTGATTAAAACATCAGCCATATTCAAAACATCATAAATTTCATAACCTTCAGGAAATTGACAAATATTTTTGAATTTTGAAAAATCGATTTGAGATTCGTCATATATATGAAGTTTTGCAAATAAAATCTGATTATTATTGAGTTTAGAATCTAATTCAAGCAGATAATCTTCAAGTATCCTTCCATAAGTCTCATCATAAGCATCATTTAAAACTCCGCGAAAAGTAGGCATATAAACAAATATTTCCTTATCCTGCAAACCTAACTTTGATTTAAGCCAAGCTTCCTTAAAAAAAACACTGTTTCTTGGATATCCTTCCAGCAGTATTTTTCCACCATATAACTTGTCAATCATATATGATTTAAGCATTTTTTCCATCATATAATCATTAGGATACAACAAATAATCAGTAGATAAAAAAGGATGTTGAATATGTCCGATTTTGTGCTGTTCGGCTACATTATCAAATCCCATAAGTTTTAAAGGTGTTCCGTGCCAGGTATTAACAAATATCTGATCATCACGTTTCACATATTTATACCTAATTCCGGAATCAGTAAAAATATATTTAGCCTTTTCCATTATTTTAGTAGCTTCATCTTCTGAAGTTATAATCTTATCAATTTTTAAATTATAATTTTTCTTTAAAGCATTAATTTTTTTAACAATTTCAGGTTTAGCATGAACATATATCTTGAAATTGCCATAATTTCCTGTTGATAACTCTTCTACGATTTTAAAAATATTACCTGTGAAATCATGACCTTCCCTAGATTCCAAATAAACCAGATTTTCATCAATTTTCTTGTAATAATTTGAATAAATTGACGAATTGGAAATACTATTAAAATTTTTCTTTTCCTTTTTATTTTGGTTAAAAAACATGAAAATACCTGTTTAACTATAATTTAAATATTTAAAAGTAAGGTAATATTACTTAATAATAATCAATGAAATATTATCCTACTTTATTTTACTCATTTGATGTAAATTAATAATATATTAGTAAATTTTAATATATATCTATTATCTAATAAAGAGTAATTAACCATACCAAAATAATTTATTAAGTTTTTCAAAAAATAATTTAATCTTAATCAATATTATAATCCTAAATTAATTAATTTTGATTTTTCAGACCAATACGATTATTGGTTTTATGGCTACTCTGATATTGGCAATCGCTTTCAGATTCTATTAATCCCTAATCAATCTTGAAAATATTTTATCTGATATGTTGAATCGTGATTTTGAACCCTTATTTTTAAGCATTACCTCATTGAATATTTTTTCAGAAGAATCGCCTGATTCATATTGGTTGAATTTTTGGCGGAATTTTTGCCTGATTGCCTTGTTTTCCTTTTCAATCTCATCAATATTGACAATAGCCTGCTCCAATTCCCTTGAGGAATATACCAATGGCCCCGGCCTGTTTTCTATAATGTCAATATAAAATCCTCTGAGCTTTTCGCGATATTCCTTCAAATCATAAGTGAATAATATTATTGGCCTATCCAAATTAGCATAATCAAACATTACTGAAGAGTAATCGGTAACCAGAATATCAGACACCAGATAGAGCTCCTCAATGGAATCATATCTTGACAGATCATATACAAAATCATCATTTACGGGTGCTGTCCAATCCTTAAATGACAGGTGATGCAGTCTTAAAATCAGCACATACTCATCTGACAGGGATTTCTTCAATGACTTTAAATCCAGCATCAATTCAAATTTGTTTTTTTCTCTCCATGTCGGAGCATATAAAATTATTTTTTTATCCAAAGGCAATCCTATTTTTGATTTTAATTCATTGATGTCATTCTCGTTATTTTTGGCATAAAGCATATCAGTTCTTGGATAGCCGTAATCCAAAAACTTTTTATTGAATCCGAAACATCTTGAGGACACATCAGATACATAATCGCTTTGAACAGTCAAGTAATCCCATCTGCCGCATTTTTTAATGAAGTCCTCTTCCTGTTTTTTTGTTTTAAAGTCGCCCGGAACATCGATTCCCAGCGTTTTTAATGGGGTTCCATGCATTGTCTGAATTTCAACCTGACCTTCCCTTTTAACATAATGGTCTGCAAAGTTAACATTGTTGACAAAGAATTTTGAAGTTGCCAGATAATAGAAATATTTTAAAGAATCTCTCCTTACTCTGATACCGTTTCCATTAATCGGAATATGCTCATCCTTCAATGACCATATGCATTCATATTCAGGATAGTTTTCATCAATATATTCGTAAAGGTATCTTGGATTGCAGGAATACTTTGTTCCCCACATTGACTCGAATATTATGCGCTTATTGTTAATCGGCAATCGTCTGAAGAATGAATATTCCTTTTGAGCAATTTTTTGTCTTTTTTCTTTTGTGTCTTCACGTGAAGACCATTTTCTAACTGATTTAAGCCTTAAAGTCCAAAAGCTACTACGATATACTGAATAATCAAATGAATTATCCGAAAATGTGTTGTTGAACGATTCAAAGATGTGCAGAGGTGTTGAAAATGATACTCCCTCAAAGTTGTATTCAACCAGAATGTCAAAAAATCCATGATAGAGATTCCTTGTGATGTTTTCATCGCCAATATTTATCTCAAACATCAATTCATTATCATCCAACAGTTTTCCGTCATCAATATAATATATGGAATGATTTTTATTATCCTTAAAGAAAAGCTTTGCTGAAATCAACCTGTCTCCAGCCACATTTGTGGAATGCAATCTGGTTTTGAATGTGACTGTGTTTGCATTCTCGGAAATCTCCACTATCTCGGTCAGGTCCTCATATTTTCTAATATCATAATGATAATCACCCAAAGTGTTTACAATACATGACCCAAAATCAGAGTTGAAAAGCAGGAACCTTTTCCACTTATGAACCAAAGGCTCTCCATTCTCATATCGGATTTGGCACTCTTTAAACAGAAGTTTATCTATTTCAACAGAATAAACCTGACTTTTCTCATCATAAGTGAAAGGCACCTTGTACTCCCTATTAAATTGGCTTTCATCATAACATGCAAGCACATCCCCATAGTATTCAGGAGTATGGATGCATAATTTATTGTCTTCAGCAGTTATCTCTTCATAACGATGCCTGACAGGTGAGATATCAATAATCAAACATTTATTTAACTCGAATTTTGTGCAGAAATAATTATCTCCACGCATAATGGCTTTCAAATCACTTCTGTTTCTGACATTCTGCTTTGAAAATCCTATGAAGATATTGTGCACAATATCATTTCTCTTTAAAGTCAGCAAAATCCTATTTTCACCAACCAAACTTTCATCATCCCTTATTTCAGAATAAGGAATATTGATCTTGAAACCTGAACTATTGTAGGATAAATTGTTAAATGGAATATTGAATGCAGACATGTCATCTACTGTGATATTTTCAAAAGCAAGAGGCATCCTTTTATGGCTAGTGTCATTGACTAGCTGAAATGACATTTCCTGGTCATTGAAATCTTCAACACTTAACCCTGGAATGAAAGCGAAACCCTTAATCTCCAATCCTTTCTTTTTAAAGGACACGTCCAAAAGACTATCAACAGGTTTCATTTCTTTTATGTAGTTGTCAACAGCCAAATATCCTGTATCGGAAATTTTCTTATCGCAATCCACAACCATATGGGAATCCTTCAGATATACATTAGATGACTCCAATTCCTCAAACTCAAAATTTAACAGCTCAATGAATCGTGAATAATCATTATTCATTAGATATTCATATTTTAATTTTGTAATTTCATCCAAATAGACCAAATTGGTCAAATCCATATTATTTTCAATGAAATCCTGGAGGATAGCTATTATTTCGCCGGAGTCCTCTTTAGAAACAGATATTAATTTATCAATAAAAATCATTAAGTCTACTTTAAGCCATTTCAAGTCCTTTGCTAAAATTAGCTTCTCATCGGAAACATTTTCATCGAAAAATTCGTCCACCAATCCCATTACATGAAGCCTGTCATTTAAATTTTTGATATCTGAAGCAGTTTGGGTGATTGACTTTGATATTCCTCCCCTGACTCTCCATAAATAACAGTTTTCATAGACTACTGAAACGTTATTGGCCAGATAATGCATAGGTATGGTTATTGGAATGTCCTCATAAAGAATTCCTTCAGGAAACTTGAAATCATGCTTTAACCAGAATTCACGTTTAATCAACTTATTCCACGCTGTTGTGTCATAGAAAAGCTCATGGCTTTCTGTAATGTGGGTCACTTCCTTTGTTCCGGAAAATGCGATTTCATGAATAAATGATCCCCATGTCACTCTGGAATTAAATCTCCAAACATTACCGATAGTCATATCACTATCGTTCTTAACAGCCAGATTATACATTCGTTCATAAGCTTTTGGAGGAACCCTGTCATCGGAATCAAGGAATATTATATAGTCTCCCTGAGCAAATTCACAGCCGTAATTTCTTGCATGGCCCAATCCCTGATTTTCCTCATAGACATACTCGATATTTTCATATTTGTCTGCATATTCCTTAGCAATGACTGCACTGTCATCTGTTGAACCGTCATCCACCAGGATTATCTGGAGATTTCTCTTGTAACCATCACTTAACTCCATATTGTTTATGGTCTGACCTACAACTGAATCCAGACATTCCTCTAAAAATTCCTGAACATTATAGACAGGTATTATAACACTAACTCTAGTTTTCAAAATTATGACCTAAATAAAACTTTTCTATATCTATTTTTAAATCTAATGATATTTATATCAAACCTTAAATGATTCAACAAACATATTTTTTAATTCAATGAAAATCTTGATTATTTAAAAAGGAAAATGTGTACTGCACAATCGAGTACACAATAACAATTTAATGATATCCTGACCATTTGCCCAAGTAGGGAATCTTATCAATTATAATGACAATCAGCCAGCTTAAAATGCAAACAGCAATAATTGTTGTAATCCATAAAAAGATTGCAGATGGCTTGGATAATACTACACCAGTTAAAAGAATTCCTAAAATCAATTTAAAGGTGTTATTCATCAAATACATACCATAACTAGCTTTACTTACTGATGTGATAAATTTATTTACAATATTATTCTCTAAAAATTGTCTTATTTTTGAATATAAACCTGCAGTACTCTTATGAACATATTTTATCATTACAAATAATGAACCTGCCTGTAATAGTTGCACAAATGCCAAATCGAGTGAAGATTTAATAATTTTTGTTTTAGTTGCTTGATAATTATGGAATAGATTATATGGCAGGTCCAGTTGCCCTCCTATTTTTAAAAATGAAGTGATAATGAAAATTGCCAAAGCAATTGTGATGATTTTATTTACTGAAATGTCAAATTCCTTTACAGACAAATAATACCCCACCACTACAAATGATATTGGCCCTATAAAAAAGCTTAAATCAATTGAATGAACCAAATGCAAATAAAGCATTATTTGATAAAATAAAGAACCACCCAATATTACTAAAACAAAATATTCCAATTCCTTCATGGTTGAATTTTGTATTACCTTATTTAATATAGGTATAAAGAAGTATACGCCAACAATTAACCAGAAATACCAATTATATGAAAATGGCAAACTGAATATTTGATTTAAGTAACTTGGATCATAATAAACGCCAATTATATAAAAAACGATTCTATGGATAACTAAAAACAAAATGAATGGGTAAATTATCCTGGTGAATCTTCTTTTAAAAAAATCCCCCAATTCAATATCCCGATTTAAAAGAAGCGCACCTGTCATCATTAAAAATACAGGAACTGCAAAACGTGTGATTTCAGACAAACTATAAAACTTATCCCCGATTAAACCAGCATCGTGAAAAACCTGGGAAACATGCAGTATAATAATTCCCAAAATAGCTAGAAATCTTAATGTATCATAATATTTTATTCGCTCATGTGTGTGAATAGCCATAATCAATCTCCATATTTAAAACAATCCGCCTTTTAATTTAATAATAAAATGTACGAATATTAAGGTTTAGTTTAAGAAAATACTAAATTTCCTTCTGTCAACCATCATGAACTTTCGAATTTTTGTAGCAGATATTAGAATCAATATGGAAATACTGATATTGGTCTTAAAATACTATTTTGAATCCTAGTCAAATTGTGATTTCTCAAGTTTTATCAGATTTTTGTTAATTGAATAATTATAATGGCAGGTTCACATCATTTGCAATCAATGAAATAAAATCATTTAAGAAAATCTCATTAATTCAATGAAAAATATTTAGTTATTGTATAAAATATGTTATAATCTTGAAAATTTATACAAAAATGTTTATAAATCAGAATTAATAGGACAATCATTAAAATTTATAACCTAATATCTTTCCATTATTGTTTGCAAACATGTTAAACCAAGACAAAATTATATTACATATTATTTAAATCGACATATTTAAACTTTTTGATAAAATGAATTAATTGCTTAATATCGATTTATAAATTGTTATTAATTAAATTAAATCATTTAATTAATTATAATTAATTAATATGTTTTAAGAATTGTTTATTCATTAAAATAATTGGAAATTTGAAATAATTTAATAATGACATATATATAATAATGCTTAATTATTACATTTAATAGAAAAAGATAAATTTATTATATGAATGTTCATTTATATAAATCAATTAAAAAAAAAGAAAATAGCGTACTCAAACTAAAATGTCTGAGTACCTGCTTCCGGAGACAGACTTACACTTCTAGTGTCCAATAATTTGCTTCCGGAGCCGTCATATAAATTAATTTCAGCAAAGTCCGGGAAATACTTATATGCATCCGCACTGGAAACTTCAAGATGTCCACTGGAATCAACTGTAACTGGGACCATGTTTCCATGGTTTAAAGTTGATCCGTCACGGGAGTAGAAAATTTGCAGTGTTACCTTTTCACCGGCATGTTCAGGTCCTACATATATTGAAGCATATGTCTTGTCTTCCAATTCCCCTCCGGTCGAAAAGCTTCCTCCCAAAATCGACATTGAAGTGGTTTTCGGTTTAGCCGGTGACGCCTGAGAAGCTTGAGAAGCCTGGGAGCTGGAAGTTTCTTCAGTTTGAGCCGGTTCAGCATTAGAAGCATTTTGAACCTGCTGTTGAGGCTGTGAATCATTGGTATGATTTGAATTGAATCCGTAAAGGTAAACAAAAGCCCCTGCAAGAACAACTACCACAATTGCCAGTGCAACGATAATGTATTTTGTCGTATTATCGCTACCGGATTTATTGCTCATTGAGTTAATCATACTTTCATGACTAACTGTCTTTTTCAAAGGACTGCCACATTTTTTACAAAATTTTGCGGTATCGCTATTTTCACTATCACACTTGGGACAACGCATTATTTTTTCACCTCATAATCCTCTTAGATAATAATAATTTGTATACAACATTAAATAAAATTATCCATAGCAATAATGATTTAGGGCAAATGACAAAGCATTACTTCCCCTTATTTCAATTTTGTTCCATAAAACATTATTCTTCGAGCAATAAAATTCCAAAACAATACAATAATGGCTGCAATTATCTTAGAAATCAAATAATATAATCCCAATACATCAGTAAACAGATATAATAAAATCTCTGTAAAAACCAAACCGATTGTACTGATAAGTATGAATAAATTAAATTCAATCAAGCGATTGTCAATGTTTTCCTGATTGAATACCCATTTGGTGCTCATTATATAATTGACAAGTACGGAGATAATGAAGGACAAAACACCTGAAACCAAATAGTAAATTCCGCAAATGTCACTGAAGAAATACAGGAAAAAGAAATCTACAACGAATGCAGTTCCTCCTACAAAGATATATCTGAAAAACTGCAGGAAAACGTTATCTGTCTTTTCAACGAATAATTTGTCAATCAAGTTCATTCATCCTTTCTTTTCAATTCATTTAATATAATCAGATGATGTTCGAAGTTGTCTGCATGCTGTCTTTTCAATACATGCAAGATCACACCTACGAAAAATGTCATGGCAGCAACCATAACCACCATTGCAATCATGATTAACGTAGGTATTTTCAAAACAAGGCCTGTGCTGAAGTATTTAATCAGTATCGGTACAAAGTGAATTCCTGCAATGACCAGTAAAATCAATGATGCAATTGAAAAGAAAAACAATGGTCTTTGATTACGGATCAATGAAAAAATCATCCTTATAACCTTGAAACCATCCTGATAGGTATTCAGTTTTGATTCACTTCCTTCAATACGGTCCTTGTATTCAATTGGTATTTCAACTATTTTAAAATTTTTAGTTAACGCAAAAACACTCATTTCAGTTTCAATTTCAAATTCCTTAGAAGAAATCGGGAATGATTTTACAAACTCATAGCTGAATCCTCTCATTCCGGTCATGATATCCTTCAAGTCACTATTAAAAAAGGTATTGATAAATCTACGGACCATTTTATTTCCGGTATTATGGAATGGTCTGTCATTTTCCTCAAAATAAGTTGAAGATAACCTGTCTCCTATTACCATGTCCGCTTTTTTATCCAGAACCAATTTTTCAAATTCCAAAGCTGCTTCAGCAGGATAGGTATCATCACCGTCAACCATAATGTAACAATCGGCATCAATGTCTCTAAACATTGCCCTTACCACATTTCCTTTTCCCTGCTTATACTCATATTTGACAATAGCCCCTGCATTGCGGGCAATTTCATCTGTGCCGTCAGTGGAATTGTTATCATATACATAAATATCCGCATGAGGCATTACTTTTTTAAAATCCAAAACAACCTTTTCGATTGTTGCCGATTCATTATAACATGGAACCAATATTGCTGTTTTCATATCATCAACCAATAATACTATCTATAATTAAATTTAAGAAAAAAATATTATATAAACATTTGTTAATGTTGAAAAGTACCCTAAAAAAATATCTTTCGAAAAATCTAACAGAAATATCCAAAATTTTGATGAAATTTTTTTAAAAAATGTAAAAATTTAATTACGTTATCTACATGTCAACATCGTTCATTGTTAAAAATTCCTTATCGAATTAAATTATTGAAGAAATAATCAAGTAAAATAACATTCCAATATAAAACGATGATTTAATGTGTAGTCAAATTAATTATTTGATAGCTTTGAAAATATGAAAAAATAGATGATTAAAATTAATTAATCATAAAATTTGCCTAAGAAATCTTTCATTCTCTGATTGTCAGATGAGAAAACCTCATCAGGTGTGCCTTCCTCTACAATAACTCCGCCATCCATAAAAATAATTGTATCGGCGACGTTACGGGCAAAGGCCATTTCGTGAGTTACAATAACCATTGTCATATGCTCAGCGGCAAGCTCTTTAATAACTGTCAAGATTTCACCAGTAAGTTCCGGATCAAGCGCTGAAGTTGGTTCATCAAAGAACAGAATATCAGGATTCATTGCGAGAGCACGGGCAATTGACACACGTTGCTGTTGACCACCAGACAACTCACAAGGGTAAGCATCTTCCTTGTCTTCCAAACCCATTTTTCTAAGCAAATCTCTTGCGTGGGCAAAAACTTCTGTTTTGTCCCTTTTTTGAACACGCATAGGTGCATTGGTAATGTTCTTCATCACAGAGTGATGTGGGAACAGGTTAAAGTTTTGGAACACCAGTCCAAAAGTTCCTTCAAAATTAATTTCTCCACTGTCTTCGGTTTCCAAATCGGTAATGCATCTAAGCAGGGTGGACTTTCCAGAACCGGATGGTCCGATAATAGCTAAAACTTCACCTTTTTCAACACTTAGAGATATATCCTTCAAGACCACATTATCATCAAAACTTTTCTTAAGATTTTTAACTTCAAGTAAACTCATTTTACCACCTATTCATAATAGTCTAATCTGTGTTCCAAGTGTTCCATTGCAAATGCCACTATTATATTAAATACATAATAGAATATACCCGCTACAAGCAATGCTGCAATTGAAGCATCAGCGGCTGCAATCTGTTTAGCTACAGTAAACATTTCTGGAATTGCAATTACAAAGGATAGTGAAGTATCTTTTACAAGTGTTATAACTTCATTAGTTACAGAAGGAAGAATTATCTTAAATACTTGAGGCAGAATGATTATAAAGAATGTTTCAAATTTTGAATAACCGAGTACTTGAGCAGCCTCATATTGTCCGCTGTTGATAGATTCAATTCCTCCCCTATAAATTTCAGCAAAGTAAGCCGCATAATTCATAGTGAATGCGATAATGACCGCAATGAATCTGTAATCAGGCGATAGGCTCATACCTAATACATAGTATGGTGCAAAAAATACTACGATTAACTGTAACATTAACGGTGTACCTCTCATGATTGAGATATAAATTTTCATTAACCACCTTACAGGTGAAAACTTACTCATTCTTCCTCCGGCAATCAGTAAACCTAAAGGAAGAGAGAATAAGAGAGTAAGTAAAAATATCTCAATAGAGGTAACCATACCTCCAAGCAATTGTGAAATTACATTACTCAATATCATTTAAGAATTCTCCCTCTAAAACCAATTCAATTTATTTTTGTATTAAAGCATCTTGGGAAATACCGTATTTTTCAGCGATTTTTAAAACAGTACCATCTTTAAACATTTCATCTAAAGTTGATTGTACTTGATCTTTTAAATCAGTGTTTCCTTTTTTGAATCCGACACCATATTTCTCAGTGGTTATGTCTTGGTCCAATATTGAGAAAGCATCAGATTGGTTTTTGTTTTTGATGTCATATTCAGCAACACCAATATCCATAGCTACAGCATCACATGCGCCGGATTCTAAATCCATAAATGCAGTGTTATAGTCAGCTACTTCGGTTAATGTTCCGAATTTGTCTGCAATAGTCTTGTTGTCACCTTGAAGTGCTGCTAATGCAGATGAATCTTTTTGTGTTTCTACAGTTTTTCCTGATAAATCATCAATTGATGAAATGCCTGCGTCAGATTTGACAACGAATACCTGTTTGTTGTCGAAGTATGGGTCAGACCATAAGTAGTCGTTTTCCCTTCCGTCAATGGTGAATCCGTTCCAAATACAGTCGATAGAACCAGAGTCTAATTCCGCATCCTTAGCATCCCAATCGATTGGTTGTGCTTTAAATGTCCAATTGTTTCTTTCACAAACTTCTTTTGCTAAATCTAAGTCGAAACCAGTATAGTTTCCACTGTCGTCCTTAAATCCGTAAGGTGGGAATTCTGCATCGAATCCTACGATGAAAGTGCTTTCATCATTAGCGGTAGAATTTCCGGCGTCATTTCCTCCTAAAAAGTCAAATAAACCAGCGCTTGCAGTACCCATAACTAAGAAAGCTACTAATACTAAAGCAAATATAATACCTATCTTTTTATTCATTTTAAAACACCAAAATAGTTATAACTATACAGTAGAAATTTTTATCTACTGATGTTATATTTATTTAATTAAATATATTAATGTAATTGTTAATTGTTCAAACAAAATTAATAATTTAATACCGAAAACTAGAAGAAAGACTACTTTTTATTTCTAATGTCCCTTAATGGTTTTGTCAATTTCCAAGAGTTTGATGACAATATATCCTCATTAAGTTCTTTTAATGCCTCATTTTCAGCTTTTAATTTGGAATTTTTCTTAAACTCGAAATCATATAATTGGTTGAGAGCCGTCAGTCTCTGTGCAAAATAATCCTCATTAACGGAGCAGTTTTCATCCTTAAAGCCATGATCCTCAAGAATATTAATCAATTGAGTCCTGCAAGAGTTAAAATCTCTAATATCTGATTTGTATTTTACATCAAACTTGGACAATGCACTTCCATTTTCATAAAAGGCCCAAATATCCCTTGAAGAGCCCAGATAGTCTGAAATCTTTGAAGGCAAATATGGATTATATGGCCAAACACCATCAGTTACCACATCATTGACCATCAATACATCAAATTTGGTTGTGGCATTTAAAAATTCAAAATAATCCAAAGGTTTTTTAACAATGAAACTGTCACGTGAAGATAAAGTGGAAATCAGTTTCTTCATTAAGGACACATCCTTAATGAACAGATAAATCCTGATTTTGTCCTTAAATTTATGATTTAAAGATTCAATTGAATAAAATAAGCTTTCAAAATGTCTTTGGCCATAATAATCACGACCAAAATAAGCCATATTAATATAATTTTCATTCAAATCCAGTTCAGCGGATTGGACATGATAATATTTCTCATCCAAAGTCGGATGCCTTTCAATCACGCTTTTTTTAAGGGCAAATTCTTGAACATCTTCTGGAAATTGATTAAGCATTGCATTCCTTTGATTTTCATTAGTGAAAACCAATTTGTCTGCAAATAAATATGTAAGATACTCTGCAAGGAAAAAAACAGAAGATCTATTTTCAATCAATGGAAATTCACAATTGTTTTTCTCGTTAAGCCCAATAATATGTCCATTAACCTCATCCACATAGTCTGGATTGTCAATGAAGAATTTCTTATTATTTCTGATTTTATTTGAAATGTTTAAAATTAAAGGGTCTGAAAACTCCGCAGTCCAAAAAACATCAGGATTTGAAAACTTATATTCTAGAGCTATGAAATGATTGTTTGCAATCCATGATCTTGAATAAATCTTTGCATAATCCTTTTCTATTAGATTCATGGAGTCTTCAAGTGATTTGAAAACACATTCTGGAGTATCCAGTTCACAGCCAATGTCCAAAAAAATTCTGTCATTGATATATTGATTAAAAATACCCAAATCTTCAACAGGCAATTCCAATTTAGCCTGAAAAACATCAACCGGTTTTTTATTATTTAATATTCTTTTAAAAACATTTATTCCAGATACATAATCAGAAGGTGGAAATAATAAAGAAATAACTAACTCATCACTATCCATAATTTTAATTTATTTAATAAGATTAATAAAATTTTAGAAAAAATTCAAACCTTCCTCTTAAGGCTGTCAAGAATCTTTCTGAAAGTACTCTTAGGAGCCTGATTTTTTTTGGTTGATGGTTCGCTTTTTGATTTCTGATTTTTTTTACTCATTTTTAAGTCAAAATCATTTACAGATGATTCAAATTCATGATAGTCATCGGAATTTATGGCCCTTTCAAAAATCAAAAGACTCCTCTCGGAGCATATTTCAAGAGTTCCATTTTCCTCCAGCTCTTCCTTATAATTAGCAAAACTAGCTTTCATCTTATTGAAATAGTTCTCTTTATACTCCTCGCTAAGCAATTTGAATCTGTGAAACAAATCAAAGCATTGCCTGTCAAATATAAGACAGCTAAATTCATCATATTTGCCTATGCCTTTTATAAATTCGATTATCTTGTCGTATATCACTATGCAATCGGAAAATTTTGAATAATAGGAATTGGTAATTGAATCAGGGCGTATTCTTCTGTAATAAAAATAATCATCATAGAAATAAGCCCGGTTGGCCTTGAGAATAACCTTGATGAAAAACAAATTGTCCTCAAATATTAGGCCTTCAGGAAATGAAATATCTGCTATCAATTCCCTCTTAAAGAGTTTTGATGTTGCGGTGACTGAAATATCAAAAATACGCGGTTTTATCTGAACCCAGTTGAAAACCTCATCTTTAACCATGTCCTTTAAAAATTTCATGTCAAAATATTCGCTGCGGGATTCCTTTCTGGTTTTGTTATTGAAATTTATTATTTTAAAAAAGACCAAATCCAAATTGTTCTCAATGGCCTGATTGTAAAGCTTTTCAAGGGTATCTGATTTCAAATAGTCATCGGAATCCAAAAACAGAACATATTCCCCTTGAGCAACATTTAAACCGGCATTTCTGCTTGCTGCAAGACCACTGTTTTTCTGAGAAAAAACCTGTACTCTATTGTCCTTTTTCTCATAATCCTTCAATATTTCTAAAGAAGCATCCGTTGAGCCATCATCAATACATATAAGTTCAAAATCTGCCAATGATTGATTCAATACGCTATCTATACATTCATTCAAGTAATCCTGAGTATTATAAACCGGAACAATAACTGAAACTTTTATCAAAATTCAAACAACCCTGAAACTCTTTAATTAATATTATGTTTTTGGAATTAAAAAAATTATTGAATTTTAAAAAAAAATAAAAAAAGTTGATTAACCAACTTATTTAATTCTGACATAAAACTTGCTGTTTACATTATACTTGCTATTATTTAAGATAACATTAATCTTATGGAGTCCTTTAGATAGATTTTTGGTCTTTATTTTAAAGATGCCTTTTGAATTGGATTTTAGGACAAATGTCTTGTACTTTTTGCCTGTAAAAACTTTAACTTTGAATTTTGTCTTTTTGATAAGCTTTTTGGTTGCCTTGTTTTTTGCTGTAACGGCTATTTTTGAACCTTTTTTAACTTTCTTGTCATATTTGAACTTGGCTGAATCCTTGATTTTGGTTATTGACTGAACAAATCCCACACCATTTTTCATGGAAATCTTAATGTATTTTTTAGCTATTTTGACCTTTGAAGGAACAGTTATAGTTAATTGGCCTTTAGAATTTGTTTTCAGCCATTTGCTGGTATACTTATTCTTGCTGCTGATTTTGATTTTGATTTTCTGTGCCAGGGACACCTTCCAAGGGGAAGTAATTTTAATCTTTATTTTTAGATTCTTTGCATCCTTTGTGGAGTATGTGATTTTGACTAAAAATGCTCCATAAACATTTACACCAGCAGGAGCTGTATTTTTAGAATATTTACATCCTACAGAGCAAATGTCAGTATTTTTAGAGTATATAGCTCCACCTTTTTCGTTTGCAATATTTCTGGCAAATCCTGAGTTGACAACTGAACTGTGGTCGCTGTTGATATAGATTGCACCACCATTATTAGCTGAATTGTCACCAAAACTTGAATCGGAAACTTTTATGGAACCATATTTTGAATATATGGCACCTCCATAAGTTGCAGCATCATTAAAATAGAATTTGCAGTTGGAAATCTCTGTCACTCCATATCTTGAAGCTATTGCTCCGCCATAACTGGAAGCCTTGTTTCTCATGAAAACGCAATCCTTCACTATGGCATTTGACAGATAGTTGTCATCAAAAACCTTTATATTGATTGCTCCACCGGTGACTGCCGAATTATCTTCGAATCTGCAATTTTCAACCAGAGAATATTCTGCAGTATCAATCTCTAAAACTCCACCTGAATGGGTAATATGGTTATTTCTGAAAACGGAATTTAGAAATTCGCCCCTACCCAGTTCATCCAAATAAATCACTCCACGATTTGTAGAGGTATTATTCTCAAATAGGGTGTTATTAACCATTATTGTACTTAAGTTGACTGTGACATCATCATAAGTGACCAGCAGGATTGTAGCAAGAAATGCTTTATTCTTTAAAAATTTAGAGTCGGATATTCTTAGATTGGAACCTATACGGACACAGATTGCACTGCCCATTCCGCACTTATAGCTATCCCAGGCCAGATTACTGACACGGGTACTTGTGTTATTGGCAAATGTACAATTATAGATTTCAACATTTGTTCCAACCCGAGCATTTAATGCCCCACCGTCTGAATTGTAAACACGATTATTGTCAAAAATACAATCATAAAGTGTAAGATTTGAGGTTTTATTTAAAAACACTGCACCTCCACTATTTTCGCTATAACCGTTTTTAAAAGTAATATTTTTCAAAATCACACTACAATTTGAACCAATGAACAGGCATCGGGAAACCCCTCCTCCATCTATGTATGCATTGTTCTTCCCAATTATGGTAATGTTTCGGGATATTGAAACACCATCAATTAATGATTCATCAGAAGCTGAATTATATTCAAAGCTTTCATTTAAAACTAATGTGGAACCCTCTTCTGTATCATTTACTAGAATTTGTAAATCTGAATATGTTTTTACAGTGGAATTACCTGCATCAGCAGTGATATTGGCATTATCAATATCCATTGCCTGAATTGAGCCAACACTCAACAATATTAAAAGCAATAGCGCCAATACCAGAAAGCTTTTTTTCATAAAATTAATCAAATTAACACCTTAATTCATACAATTAAATTTATTATAACCTTTATGTATCTCCTCATATAAAAGTTATTTGGAAAAAATAAGCGTTAAAAAATCCCATTTGTCATTTTTTCCATATTTTTTCGACAATTCTTTTGATGCCTGCCGTTCAATGATTACAAAAAATTAGTGGATTATTTTAAAAATGATTTATACTGCTTTTTAACAAAATTCTTAATCCTTTTTTTAGAAGATACCTTATTGCGATTCATAATATAGTTTATAACATTATCGGCGGATTTTCCGTCATGAATTGAGCAAAACTGATTATAAAACTCTTCATAAAATGGAGCGTCACGAACATCCAAGTTTTCATAAAGCTCCTCTTCGCTTTTACAGAGTATGCCACAGTTGACTTTTCTGATATCAAAATAAACCCCTTTTATGAAAGTTTCATATTTTTCCAAATCGGGGACAAAATAAATTACAGGCTTTTTGCTGCAATACCAGTCAAAAACAATGGAAGAATAGTCTGTGACTAAAATATCCGCAGCACACATCAGCTCAATTGCATCATCCCAATCGCTGACATCAATGACGTTTTCACCCATATCGTCTAAAGATTCATTTATTACGCTCATATGATGAGTTCTAATCAATAGAACAGAATCATCAGGGGCATTATCCAAAAATTTAACCGGATCCAACATCAAATCAAATATGAATTTTGAATGGCTTAAGGCATTGTCCCTGTTGTTTCTCCATGTAGGAGCATACAAATAAACTAAAGTATCAGGAGCAATGTTCAATTTATTTCGGATTTCATTTCTTTTAGACTCATATCTTTCATTATCATAAAAGATATCGTTGGCGGGATAGCCTGATTCAAGAATTTTACCGGTATATCTGAAACAGGACTTGAATCTTTCAGTGGAGTAGTGATTTGGACTCAACAGCACGCTCCAACCGGTAGACTTTACATAAAAGTGAGGTGCGGTCTTACCTTTTTTGAAATATTCCAAATCCACATCCCAATGCATCTTTTTATAAGGTGTCCCATGCCAGGTCTGCAAATAAAAGGTTTCATCCCTTAAATACCAAATGGGAAAGAGAGTATTGTTTATTACAACAGAAGCCTTGGCAAGATACCTGTAATATTCATCAGACCCCCTGTCTACAACAATGGGATTTCCAGGAATAATGCTTTTATCACCGTCATATGACCAAATATAAGTGTAATCAGGATAGAGTTCCAGCATTCTCTCATAGATATATCTTGGATTTCCAGTATATTGTCTTGCCAGATTACTTTCAAAAAAGAAGGTTTTTTCATCGGTTTTGTATTCCTTACAGGCTTGCTTATATACTTTAGGAACACCATACCTTCTATATTTGGCGACTTCATTGAATAATTCTGGATGATCTAAAAATAATTCATTTTCCAAATCCTTTTTAGTTTTATCGCCCAAATATCTGGAAAAATTCTTCTGTAAATCCTTATATTTACTCATATTCACACCAATAATTACTTATGAATCTTTTTATAGACTTTTCGAATAAATTTATCAACTTTAGATTTGAATGGAACTTTAGATTTTTCAATGCAATAATCAATTACCCTATCTGCAGAATAACCATCATGAAATTCACAGAACTCCTTATAGAAATCCTCATAAAATGGAGCATCACGTACATCCAGGTTTTCATACAGCTCCTCTTCACTTTTACAGATTACGCCACAATTCACCTCAGTGATATCAAAATAAACTCCCCTAATTTTATTTTCATATCTTTCCAAATCGGGAACAAAATAAATTACAGGCTTTTTGCTGCAATACCAATCGAAAACAATGGATGAATAATCAGTAATCAAAATATCTGCAGCACACATCAGCTCAATTGCATCATCCCAGTCACTAACGTCAATAGCTCTGCCTTCCAGATTACCTAATGCATCAGATGATGCGCTCATATGATGGCTCCTAATCAATAAAATGGAATCTTCAGGAGCATTATCCAAAAATTTGACCGGATCAAGCATCAAATCAAATTTAAACATTGAATGACCAATATGGCCCCCATCTCTCCATGTAGGCGCATATAAATAAACCAGCGCATCTTGGGAAATATTCAATTTTTTACGGATTTCCATTCTTTTAGATTCATATTTCTTATCGTTATAAAAAATATCATTTGCAGGATAGCCATATTCCAAAATCTTTCCCTTATACTTAAAACATGACCGAAATTTTAGAGTGGAATAATGATTCGGACTTAATAATGCATTCCAACCGGTAGATTTTGCATAAAAGTGAGGAGATGAACGCTTATGAGGATTTGTATTATTCTCCCTATCCCAATGCATCTGCTTATAAGGTGTTCCATGCCAAGTTTGAAAATAAAATGTTTCCGGCCTGTGGTACCAATTAGGAAATGTTGTATTATTGATTATGACTGCTGCCTGAGCCAAATATTTATAAAATTCATTTGAACCCCTTTTAACGACAATCGGATTTCCGGGAATAATGCTTTTATCTCCATTATATGACCAAACATAAGTGTAATCAGGATATAGCTCCAGCATTCTTTCATAAATGTATCTAGGATTACCGGTATACTGTTTTGCCAAATTACTCTCAAACAGGAATAGCTTTTCATTTACGGGAAACTTATTGCAGGCATTCCTATATCTCTTTGGCATTCCAAAATTCCTATATTTGGCGATTTCATTGAATAATTCAGGGTTAGAGTAAAATACTTCATTTTCCAATTCTTCTTTGGATTTATCTGCAAAATATTCTGATATCTCTTCTATTAAATCATTGTATCCCATCCTAACACCGCCAAATTAAATCTTTTTAGAAATCCTTTCATAAATGTTTTTAGTCTTATATGAAAACCATCCCTGAGTGGTCTTGATTAATTTAATTTCATCTTTTAACTTCTTATTATCCTTTTTCAGACTGCCATTGATACTGATTTGCTCATTAACCTGTTTTCTTAAATTTCTATTTTTTGCGTTTAATTCCTTGATCTTATCCTTATAAGAACGCTCAGAACTAACCAATCTGATTAATGAGTCAAAATCCTCATTTAAAAACAGGTCATATTTCAGTTTATCGATATCCTCCAGATTAGTAAAGGATTCTTCTGGAAGAGTTTCGGCAAAAGGCCTTACATCATTGTCCATTATCTCAATATATTCCTTTTCGCACCTATCAAATTCATTAATATACTGCAATATATCAATTTCAACAAGTTTTTTATAGAATGTATCCAATAAAGAAGAGTTTTTCTCCGAAGAGTTGAAAACATCCAATATTCTTTTTGAAATGGTGATTCTGTCCTTTAAATTTTTCAACTTGAAAACATTCTGTGTAACTGAATAATTTTCACTGGTTCTGACTCTCCAATAATAGTTAACATCAGGTAAAATTCCCAAACATTTGCTTGCACAAAAAAGCTCCATTGAAAACAAAAGGTCTTCATATAACATATTTTCTAAAAATTTAAAACCTGAATCGTCGATTAAATCCTTTCTTATGAATTTTGACATACTAGTATCATAAATTAAAGTCTTATGCTCAAAAATATTGGTTTTTGAATAGGTTTTGTCATATCCTGCCTTGGAATGTAATACACAAGTCCATTCAACACCTTCATCATTGAAGCGAATGGCATTGAAAACCACCAAGTCATGGTCATAATCTTTTGCAAATTTATAAAGTTTTTCATATGCATCTTCCTGAATTTTATCATCTGAATCCAGAAAAGTCACATATTCTCCGTTAGCTATATCTAAACCTTTATTTCTTGAAATTGATTGTCCTTGATTAGACTCATTTTCTATCAATATAATCCTATCATCCTTTTTAGAATACTCCTTTAAAATTTTAAGACAATCATCACTGGAGTTATCTTCAATGCAGATTATTTCAATGTCTTCAAGTGTCTGACTGATTATTGAATCCAAACATTCTTCAAGATATTCTTCCGTATTATAAACCGGAACTATTACACTAACCAAAGGATTTTCAACACTCATATTAATCATTTTAAGATTATCGCTATACTTCCATCATTATCTTCAAATATTCTAATCTTTTTACCATTATATTCGACAGTCCTCTCTTCAAAGTCAACAAATGCATCTTTCTTTAATTTAAACTTGTTTTTATGAATTTCAATGTTGAGATTGTATTTGGTATTCTCTTCAATAGAATATTTCCAAATCAATTCCAGTTCATTCTGCAATCTGATTTTAGGACTTTCATCCTTTTTAGAGAAATAAACATTATCATATTTATAGTTTAAAGCAACTTTATAAATAGCTGCACCGTCAGTATGAGGAATTAAAGTCATTGATTGGCCATCCGCCCTGTAATCAAAGAAATTCCTGCAGTATCCCTTTGTAATTGAAAAGTTGCCTAATGATGTGAAATAGAATAGTAAATCTTTATTTTTATTCAAGTCGACTATTTCATTATTTTCCTTATTAAAAAATCTTTCCTTGAATCTGAATATTTCATAATCATCATCATAAACCACTTTTAAATGAACGTCATAATTGTTGATGTTTGTTATCTCATCAACATTTACCTTTCCTGAATATATGTGATCATCAACCTCATCCAATCCAAATTCAAAAATATTATTCGCCCTTAAAGAATCCCTCTTTGTCAATCCCATGAATGCGACTTTAACTTCATTGATTTTTAAATTCCGAGGCAATTTAATATTATTGAAGTAGATATATTTGGAATCCGCTGAAATGTCATCAATATCTATAAAATTATCTTCTGCTTTACCAATTTCAAACACTTCGTCAGGAATGTTATAATCAGGATTGTCGAAGTACTTAACATTCCAATATAGTTTTCCATCACGATAAACGGTTGAACGCTCATCCAAATCAAAGTTTAGGAAATCTTCCAAATCCTTGTCCATATCGTTCAATATGAAATAAAAGAACAGGTTATATCTTATTTCCAGATTATTATCATAAATGTCATCAATATCTGATAAAATGGCCTTAATTTCACTTAAATAAGCCTTTTTAAAGTTTTCATCTTTTAAAATACCTTTTATAGGGTAAAAGAATCTTTCAAGATATGTCTTTATCACATAACTGAAATACTGTTCCTTTCCAGCTTCCTTAAAGTAATCCTTAGCATAATAATATGTAGAAAGCCTATCCTTCATGTTAGGTATGTCAAGTAAACTTTTACTGATTGATGTGTCACTGTTTCCTTCAATAATGTCCTCTTGGGCACGTCTACGCCAATAATAAACGACATCAGGGATAATGCTGATCTTGTCTGCAAAGGAATATGCCCTATAAACCAGCGGAACATCAGCATAAATCTTTCCGGGAATCATGTAAATATCATGTTTTTCAACAAATTCCCTTCTGTAAATCTTGTTCCAATAAAAAACATCATAGTAAATCTCTTTGAATTCGTCGACAGTGAATGTCCTCTCTTCATCCCAGATATTATTTTTATAGGTGATTTCTCTTTGATACCTGCTCACATATTTGACAGGTTTTCCAGCAACAATGTCAGAATCAGTCTCCTTTGCTTTTTTGTATAACTTTTCATAGGCGTCTTCAACAACGATATCATCAGAATCAATAATTGCTACATATTCCCCTTTTGCAATTTTAAGACCATTGTTTCCTGCAACAGCCCCACCCTGATTTTTTTGGTCAATGATTGTTATATTATCATATTTTCTGGCATACTGCTTCAATATATTCAAACTGTTATCTGTACTTTCATCATTGACACAAATGATTTCCATATCGTCCAATGTCTGATTAAGAAGTGAATCCAAACAGTCTTCCAAATAATATTCAGTATTATAAACTAAAACAACAACAGATAATTTATATTCATTTGTCATAAATCTCACATTCTCCAATCAATTAATGATTCAATAGCATCCAAATCAAATACAGGCAATTTTAGTTTATTTGAAATAACCATCCTTTCGGAAAATGAATCGTCGATAAATATTGCAGATACATCGTTATCCATGTATTTATATTTGTCATCTTCTTTTGATAATGTAATTATCTCATCAAATAGATTAATATCTATTTTTAACTCTTTTAATGTCTCTTTAATATCTTTAATGTGTTTTGTAATTAAAATTATCTCCTTTCTTTCATTTACACACTGATACAGGAACATCATGAGAAAGGTGTTGATTTTTCCTTTAACAAAAACAGTATCATCAAAATCAATGTACACCCTGTCGTAATCAATTTCATAATTAAATCTATTGGTTAATGCCCTGTCAATGGTTAACCTGTTTTCATTGGTCAATACCTTAACATCAATTCCCAAATGAGCATATAATGTTAAAAGAGGAAAGTTGATACCTGTATTTCTGTGCAATGCCATTGTTCCGGCAATTCTTGGTGCGATTTCCAATAATTTATACTGATTATTCTTATCCTTTTTAAGCTGGAAGAACCATGCCCCATCAAAAGTTAATTTTGAATTGATTATTTCTGCAATCTCTTTAATAGATTCTTCAGTTTGAACAGTTATTGCATTTACGCTAATTCCATCTTTTACGCGAATCCTTTGCCTTTTTTCACAGTACAATAATTTACCTTTGGCAGAAAAACAATCAATTGTGTATTCTTCATTAGGAAGGTATTCAACTGCAATCAATCCCGGATTTTCCGTGAAATGATGTTTCAAATCATCGACATTATTGGCAATGGCAACTCCCTTGGCTCCCTGACCTACATCAGGCTTTAAAAAAATTGGGAATTCCCCATCAGTCTGCTTTCTGACATGATCCAAATCATCGAAACTGTCTTTGGAAATGTCATACAATTTAGGAATGAAATCAAATTCCCTGAAAAATTTATATGTTTTGCTTTTGGATCTGCAAACGTCACATGTTTTGCTATTTGAAACAACAACATGGGCCTTCAAATCATCCTTGAGTTCTGAAAGCTTCAATACGACATCATCATGTGCAGGATATATCAAATCAATACCATTCTTTTCAATAGCTTCATTCAGGAAGTCCAACAAGCCGTCATCATCAATGAATGGAATGTCTGGGATATAATTTTCATATACAAACTTGCCGTGGTCGTCTACACTGGAGCCGCCGTACAGCTTAAAATCCTTACTGTATTTTAAAGCATTGTGAATTTCTAAACCAATCTCAGAACCGCAGGGAAACACTAAAACATTTTTCATACTATCAACAAATCATTCAAAATTATCATTAATCTCTTCAAACTTAATAATCTCATTTTCAAAGATTTCAACAATACCAGGATATTTTCTGAGCCTTCCCATTCTTTGATGGAATGTCAGGACCTTAGGTATATTCCAATAATTACCGTAATAAGTTTTTAAATAATAATCCTTATCATTTGGACCTGGGAACTCATATTTACCAAATTGAACACGTTTAAATGGCTGCATCTTATCGGTTTCAAAAACTTTGAGTTTTAAAATCCTTTTTGGTCCTTGAGGACCTTCTACACCATTCAGCATGTGATTGGTCCTATCCCATGTCAGATCCATGTTCTCATGATATCTTTCAACTGTGGCATCATAATCGCCAATTTCCACAATATCATGATAGAATTTCAATCTCGCATCCTCATACTTCTGACCGATATCCTCACCATTATATTGCTTCATATAGTCATATGGGAAAACATCAAGTGCGGTCAAATCAACTCCTCCGCCACTTAATGTATTGTAATAGAATAACTGTAAAAATGAAGTTGCACCTTCAACAAAGGCGTTTCTTTGCCTGAAATTGATTTTTATATTATCCTTAAGGCCATTTCTTTCAAGCTCTTCGGGAAGAACATCAACCAATTTGTTATAATCCTCCCTCATCATTCCGGAGTCCATATCATCATCCCATGGAATGAAACCGTCATGCCTGATAGCTCCTAAAAATGTACCTCCCTCAATCATCCACTCCAAATCATACTTCATGCATACGTTATCCATGAATCTCAACAATTCCAAGGACAAGTCCCTGAAACTTTGAAGCAAAGGACTTGGAGTCAACTCATAATCAAGAAAGATTGTATTAAACAGTCTATTATTGGAGTCATTGGCTTTTTCAAGTCTCTCAACTTTTTTAGTTAAAACATCAACCTGATTTTTATAATATTTAAGTGAACCGCTATTGTTTATTAATTTCTTTGCAAATTTTTGTTTTAAACCCATCGAAACACCCTAATTGAATATTTTCTTAATAATTTTTTCTGAAGAATCACCATCACATAAGCTGCAAAATCTTTGATAAAACTCGTCATACTTGTCAGCAAAGTCATTTGAGATTTCATCAATATTTTTAATAGTGTCAATTAATTGATCATTATCTTTTATAAGTGGACCTGGAAGTTCCTTTTCCATATTCAAATATAATCCTCTAACATTTTCAATATAATGATTTAAGTCAGGCACGAAAAATAGAATTGGCCTTCTTGAATGTGCGTAATCAAAGAATACAGAGGAATAATCAGTAATTAAAATATCTGACAGGATATACAGCTCTTGAACATCATCATAACTTGACAAGTCAATAGCGAAATCCTTCATTTTCTCATCAATGTGAAGATTTTCAGATACCAAATGATGCATCTTTAAAATGATTACATATTCATCGGAAAATTCCTCATATAACCTTTCCAAATCAATCTCTAAATTGAAGTAATGTTGCCAGGAGTCATTTTTCTCATCATCTTTCCATGTTGGGGCATACAATATAATTTTTTTATTCTCATCAATATTGAGTTTGGATTTCAAATCTTTGACAAATTCATCATTATCCTTAAAGAAAATGTCATTTATAGGATATCCTAACTCCAAAACTTCCTTATTGTATTTAAACGCCCTTTTAAAAATTTTTGTAGAATAAGTGTTTGAAGACAATAAATAATCCCAGTTTCTGGACTCATTGAAGAAATTCTGTCTGCCCTGAACTTCGGGCCCAGGAATGGTAATGTCAAAACCCAATTTCTTAAGTGGAGTACCGTGCCAGGTCTGTAAATAAACATTGCCCGGCCTTTTTGTGTGAATTGGAAATATGATATTATTTACCCAATATTTTGACAATGCGAGGTATTTGTAGTAGTCTCCAGGCTGGAATCTATCAACAATTATAGGATTTCCAGGAATTATATCTTTATTTTCACCTGAATATGCCCAGACAAAAGTATATTTTTTATCCAAACCCATTTCAAGCATTTTTTCATAAATATATTTTGGATTACCGCTATATGCATTCCCAAAAAAGCTTTCAAAGAAAATCATATTCTCATCTATTCTGTTTTTGGAAGCCTCTTCATAGATTGTTCTTCCGCATGCAATTGTATATGATCTCCACCAAGCCGCCTCGGTTGTAATCCATAATGCCAGTGAATGTTTATTTTCAGTAGCGTAATAAGAATAGACATTGCCGTCAACATCAAGTTTAATCAGGAATCTGTCTTCATCATTTTCAAAGTATTTGAATGTTGATAAAACAATTAAAGACTGATAATATATATCATCATCATAAAGTCTCAGATAAAAATCCATTCTTAAATCAAGGATTGATTTATCTGAACTATTTATTTTGTCGATTATTCCTTCAAAAGTATATTTTTTATTATTTGATTCATCAGGGCTGAATTTCATGTCGAAAATGTTACTTTGACTGTCCAGCCTATGATTTGCCATGATCGTAACCCTGTCAATATTCTCAATATCATCATTTAATACTTCAAAATCCCCTTTAATCAGGATATTATTATCATCAATGCTCTCCAAATGGGTAATATTATAATCAAAATCTATATCATCAATTTTTATTGACAGGTTCCCGAAATTTGTTTTATATGAATTTAATACCAGATGCTTTTCTCTGGATATGGCCTTAAAGAATTGGTTTGAAGGAATGAACTTTACCCTCTTTTTATAGAACAAATCATTTGATTTGAATTTAAAATAAAAATCCAATGCTCCGCTTTGAGTCATTTCCACCAGTTCAGAAATTTCAAACACGGCAGTTGAAGATTTTACTTTACGCAACAATCTTTTACCACTTGACCTGTGTTTAATTTCAATGAATGAATTTGGCATGACCCTTTTGGTTGTTTTGACTATTATATTTCCATCCTGTAAAGACAACTCAACGGTAGGCACTGAATAATAGCTGAAATACTTATTTAAGAGTTTTTTAGCAATTTTTTTACCCTTACTTTTGATACTCATGAATAAAACACCACAATCATTTCAATTCGATTTCAATGATTTTACAAATTTTTTCAACATCCTCAACAGTCAAATCCAAATATAAAGGTAATGAAAGGATTGTATCACTGACATTTTTGGCAATTGGCGTATTTTTTTCAAAATCGTATGCTGGAAATTCATTGCATGGAGGATAGAAATATCTTTTAGCGTAAACATTATATTCAGGCAATTTATTAAATAAATGATCCTTTTCATCAAATGTATTCAATTTAATTGTGAAATATGCATAATTATATTCGACATTGTCTTTAGGTCTTAAAACTTTAACCCTGCCCTGGTCTTCAAGATTTGACAGGCATTCCAAATATTTCTCATAAATTATCTTTCTTTTGGCAATTGCGCTTTCAACATATTCCAAGTTGATTAAACCCATTGCTGCTTCAAACTCATTCATTTTGGCATTTACGCCTAAAAATTGCACTTCCTCATTATCGGGAGTGATTCCGAAGTTTTTAATTGACCTAAATTTATAAGTTAAATCATTATCATCATACATCAATGCTCCGCCTTCAATAGTATTGAACACCTTTGTTGCATGGAAACTAAACATGCTGATATCACCATAGGAACCGATAGGATTACCGTCTATCTTAACATTAAAGGCATGGGCAGCATCATAGATTACTTTCAAATCATTCCTTTTAGCAATTTTTTCAATTTTATCAACATCACAAGGATTTCCGAATACGTGGACAGGAATGATTGCGGAAGTCTTATCAGTAATCAAATCTTCAATATTGTCAGGGTCAAGATTATAATATTCCTCATCCACATCTGCATAAACGGGGGTTAAACCATTGTTAATAATTGCTTGAGTGGTTGAAGCGAAGGTGAATGGAGTTGTAATGACTTCTCCGGTTAAGCCCAATGCTTTTATAGCCACTTCCAATGAGGCATGACCATTTACAAAAAATTCAATATTTTTTACATCAAGGAAATCTTTAAGTTTTTCCTGGAATTCACGTTCTAACGGCCCATAATTAGTTATCCAATTATTGTCCCAAATCTCTTTTAGTCTTTTTTCGTATTCTTCGATTGGAGGCAATAACGGTCTTGTAACAAGTATTGGCTCTTTAAATTTTAAATCCTTCATAATATCCTCTGTGATAAAATTGATAAAATAATTTATTATTCTATAGTTTATTTGTTTTTTATATTATTAATACTTAAAGAAAAAAAGCCCTTTTAAATCATTTAAAATTTGTAAAAATTAGATTTTAACTTAATTTATCATGAAAAAAAATAGAATTAGTAATCGTAATTTGAATATCCATCATCGATTACTAATGCATCTACGCCATGATAAGGTTTATTGAATAAAGTTCCGTTATAATTTGTATGAATTGTATAATTCCCGTTTTCAAATGTGGACAGCACAACTGATCCTTCACCAGAATCATCAGTAACCACATCATAGTAATTTGCCCAACCAGATTCATCCAAAATTTTAATTTGAACTGACTCTCCAGGATAAACGTTCCTATATTCATCAGTCAGAACTATCTGAACCGCATCTCCATTTTTAAGAGTGGAATTACTGGTCACATCCACTTTGGTATTGTGAGAATTGGCCTGGACAAATAGAAATCCACCAATGAGAATTATTAAAATTATAACAACCACAGTTATGATAGTTTTTGAGTTCATATTCCACCTAATTATTGTGAACTAACAATACATCAATGTCAGAGTTTTTAAGTACCTTTTCGGCTACACTTCCAAGGACTAATCTGTGAAGTCCGCTTTTACCGGATGCAGAGATTATAATCAAGTCGACATCCTCTTCATCTGCAACTTCT
Organism: uncultured Methanobrevibacter sp.; assembly: GCF_900316895.1. GTDB lineage: Archaea > Methanobacteriota > Methanobacteria > Methanobacteriales > Methanobacteriaceae > Methanocatella. Next base: position 91,920 of record NZ_ONER01000001.1, read on the forward strand.
TTGATTTTTTCAGCAGGAAAACCTGTTACAACCATTTTTGTAACATTTATATCATCACTGAATTTAGCAGCCATATTATCTACAAATCTTTTAGCATCCTTTTTGAGTTTTTCATTTGCTTTTTTAACCTTTCTTCTAGGTTGAAAAGCGCTAGATGTTAATATACCCGCAACAGATAAAATAATTACTTCACCATCTTCAGCAAGTAAATTATTAACTCTTTCAACTTCTTGATCTGCATAGGTTGAACCATCAGTAGGTAATAATATTTTCTTATACATTTGCTTGCACCTTTATTATGTAAATATAATTTTGTACTTCATAGTTAATAATAGTTAGTGAAAATGAACATTAATATAGAGAACTGAATTCCTAGAAAATAATTTGAAAAAATATATTAAAAAAAAGATTATAAAAGAGCTTTTATAGCTTCTTTTACATCATTTAAATCTTCTGTTGGCTCGAATCTGCGCACAACATTACCTTCACGGTCAACTAAAAACTTGGTAAAATTCCATTTGATATCATTGTTGTCCTTGTAATGTCTATCCATCATTTTAACAACCAGTTTAAGTTTTCCCGCACCTTTACCAGTTAAGCCAACAAATGGCTGTTCATTTTTAAGATATTCAAATAATGGAGATGCATCTTCACCATTGACATCGATTTTTTCAAAGATTGTATATGGCACCAGCCATTTTGAGCGACAGACCTCAGTGATTTCTTCAGTTGTTCCCGGTGCCTGGTTTCCAAACTGGTTGCATGGGAAATCCAAAATTTCAAAGCCTTGTTCGTTGAATTCAGCGTATATTTCGTTTAATTCTGTGTATTGTGGTGTAAAACCACATTTTGTTGCTGAGTTTACTATTAAAAGTACTTTGTCTTTGTATTGGGATAGTGAAACAGTATTGCCGTCACCATCTTTAACTTCAAAATCATATACTGACATAAAATGCCTCCTTTTAAATTAATTTAATATTAAGTATATTTAAAGCTATTGTAAAAAAAGTATAAATTATTCAAAAATAAATTTTTATATATGACAAGACAAGAAAAAATCATTAAAACCAGTGTAATTGGCATTATAGTCAATCTCATTCTTGTTGCATTCAAGGCATTTGTTGGAATAGTTACAAATTCCATCGCAATTACTTTGGATGCGGTCAATAACTTAACCGATGCCCTTTCCTCCATCATCACCATAATTGGAGCAAAGCTTGCAAACAGACCCCCTGACAAAAATCATCCATATGGTTATGGGCGTATAGAATACTTTTCATCCGTAATTATTGCAGCTATCGTTTTATGGGCAGGTATCACTGCATTTATGGAATCCTGGCCAAAGATCTTTACTCCGGATGTTACAAATTACACAACAGTATCACTTGTGATTATTGCAGTTGCAATAGTTGTGAAACTTGCATTGGGCAGATATGTAAAGAGTGTTGGTGAAGACATCAATTCACAAGCTCTTGTGGCTTCCGGAAGCGATGCTCTTTTTGATTCCATATTATCTCTGTCAACATTGGTTGCGGCTTTAATCTCAATATTTTTCCACATTTCACTTGAGGGAATTTTAGGTGTAATCATATCAATCGTGATTATCAAAGCAAGTATCGACATGATAAGGGAAACACTTGACAGCATGATTGGCGCAAGGGTGGATTCTGAATTGTCAAGAAAAATTAAAGACTCAATATGTGAATTGCCTGAAGTCTATGGAGCCTATGATTTGAGTTTGCACAATTATGGGCCGGAAGACATGCAGGGATCTGTTCATGTTGAAGTCGATGACAGCCTGACTGCATTGGAAATCCACAATTTGACCCGTAAAATTTCAATTAAAATCTATGAGGAATTCTCAATCATACTGACAGTTGGAATATATGCAAGAAACAATAAATTTAATGATATTCGCAATGATTTATATGAAATCGCTTCAAAATACGAAGAAATCATTGAAATACATGGTTTTATAGTTTATGAGACTCAAAAACTCATAACCTTTGACATGATTGTTGATTTCGATGCTGATAGGGAAAAGGTTAAAAACAAAATTCTAGAAGAAATTAAACAAAAACATCCTCAGTTTACATATCAGGTTATTGACGATTATGATGTGAGTGATTAATATATACTAGTTTGGACAAATATATCTGTAAGGTGATAAACAATGGAAAAAAATAATATCATTTTAATTGCTATAGGAATTCTAGTAATTGCACTTTTAGCAATTGGAGCATACATGGTCACCACCAACAGTCAAGATTCAGTGAACAATGTTACTGTTGAAAACAATACCACAAATACAACCGTTAATGACACAAATGTCATTATGATTGATAAGGATGGTAAAGATTCAAACAACACTGTTGTTGGAGATAATTCACCAAGAAACGACAATAATACCAACAATACGACTGCAAGAGTATATAACCCTCAAACCGATTCATACGTAACCGTAATCGGAGAAGGTTATGACGTTGAAGTTGACAGATGGTATACCTACGATACAGATGGTGTAAGATACTACAATACAAGAATTAAATAATTTTAATTCTTTCTTTTTTTTATTTTATGAACACAGAATTTGTCAGATTATCCCTATATGTTGTTTCATCCCTCAGAGATTCTATATGATGAATCACATTCAGTTTCAAATCCTCTAATTTTATGCGAATTTCCAAATCATTGAAATCTACCTGAAACTGAAACAGATATTTGACTTCCATGTCATAGTCATATATTACCCAATTAGGCCCGTTAATGTCTAAAAGCTGAATGGACCACCTGTCCATGATTCCGGTGATTTGTGAGGTCACATCATCAACATCAAAGTTTTCATCAAGAAAAATTTCCTTCATTGGTAGAGATCCTCTGATTCATTTTGAGGAGCAAAATTAAGCTCGATTTCCTCACGGTTGAAAATTCCGAATGTGGTAATCTCACTTTTGCGGATGGTCAATGCCTGGCCGACGCTATTATCCTCAATTGATATCAAGCTGACATTCAGCCATTCGTCGTCCTCGGACAAGTAAGAGCAAGGCTCGAATAATTGGAATTTGGTTATAATTGTTAAAAGAAGGTCGTTAATGTCTGCACTGTTACCTGTATGTTCCTGATTTAGGTTTAAAATTTTGTCCTTTACATTCATGAATTTAGTTTAGTCGTTAAAATATAAGTCCTTTTCTAAGAGATTGAAATATCTCATAGAATGGAAAGCAACTTGTCGATGTTTGAAGCGGCAACTTCACAGCCATCATTCAAAATCAGCCAAATGGCCTTAATAAAACCTTCATCATTAAGAATTTGGCAGTTTTCCATTTCCAAAGCCCTGTAATTTGGCCTTTCCATAACATCTTTTAAAAATTGTTCCTTTATCTCCTCACGCATTTGCCTGTCAATAAGGGATTCGAGTATCTCCTTGATGGATAGGGCAAATGTGTTTCCAATCGATTTGGTGATTTCAATTTCTTCTGCAGTCATTTCCCCATCCATACTTTGCTCAATTTGGGTAAATGAAGAGTAATCCTGAAAACCGAAAATGGTAAATCTTCCCTCGACATTGTGGGCGGCATATTCATCAATCAATTGGGTGAAATGAGCATAGGACAATATGAAGGTAAGCAATGACTCGGTTAATGAATTTCGAGTTGCATCCAATAATTTGCAAAGGATATGAATCAGTATTTCCTGAATTAAAAAATGGGACAGCTCATGAATCAATGTAGTGATTTGAAGGGAATCAGTTTGCCTGTCATCAATGGATATGACATCTGATTCAAAATAGCCCAACTGACTTCCGGATGATTTATAATCAACTTTTACAAAGGATTTTGCAAACAGTATTATCTTTTCGAGGATGTCCAACTCATCAAAGTCGATTTCATTTTCCTTAACCAGCTTATTGAAATTCAAAAATGCCTGGGATTTGATATCATGCAGAATAATCTGATAATCATCTATTGTAAAGTCAAATTCATTAATTTTTAAGAGATTTCCTTTATTTAGCAAATCCTCAAAGGACTCATAACTGTTTTGTCCATTAAAAATGAATTTAGGCTCTGATTTGATATCACAAACGTCTACTTTATCAGAAATCTTTTTAAGATGAACAAGACAGTCAGGGCAGACAACTTCTTCCTTCGGATATTCACGACCGCATTCGGGGCAATATTTTTTGGGTTCAGAAAACGGAATAACCTTCAATACAGATTTTGTTTCCTTCCTCAACTCACCGGGACGAGACTCCATAGGCACTTTATCATCATCAATGTCCATGTCCATGGAGGACTCCAGTATGGCATCCTCATCGAATGAAATTTCCCGACAATAACATTTAACCATATCAATAGGTTTAAACTCCCTTAAAACCTCTTTTATCAAATCCAATTTTTCTGTATCATACTGACTATACCTTGACAAATCATTAATATTTCCAGTCATGAAAATCCCCACAAGTTAATAATATTTTTAACTTAACACCTTAAAAATTTTTCACAATACATCCTAAATTAGAAAAGTTTAATTTATAATAAAACACATATAATTAAATTAATGAAAACAATAGCTATTGGTGTTGGTGAAAACGAAAATATTATTCAAGCTTGTCATATTTTCAAAGAAAAACACCCAAAAACGGATATAAGACTAATATATAGTGATGATGACTTGATAAAAGCTGTCTTAGACAACAATATTGCGGCAGTAGTTCGTGGATCACTTCCTGCTTCCAATATTATGCAATATCTCAAACAGCATTACCCAAACTTATCAAGAGCAACATATGTTAATGGAAATGGACATGAATTTCTATTGTCTCCCGTTGGAATTGATGAGGGTAATACTGTCGATGAAAAATATGAAATTGTACTGAATTGTATTGATTTTCTTAAAAAAGTAGGTAAAAAACCTAAAATTGCAGTTTTGGCTGAAGGAAGAGAAGATGACTTTGGAAGAGGCAGCGAAGTATCAAATTCAATAATCGACAGCAAAAAACTAACAAAAATGATACAGGAAAATACATCAGAAGATGTTGAGAATTATTTTATTCTTATAGAAAAAGCCATAAACAGCAAATCCAACATTATCATTGCTCCTAATGGACGAGTGGGAAACATAATTTTCAGGACACTTGTTCTTCTAAATTCATGGCCAAGCCACGGTGCTGTAACATTCGGCATCGATAGGATTTACATTGACACAAGTAGAGATCAAAGCATTGATGGTTATGTCCGTAGTTTAATTTTAGCTGATGAATTATCAAAATAAGTGATGAACATGGCAGAAAACATACTTTATAGATTATATGAATGGTACATTACTCGTAATTTAAAACCGGAAAAGATGCCAAAACATGTTGCTATAATTATGGATGGAAACAGGAGATACTCCAAACTTCAGGGAAACATAGATGTTGTCAAAGGTCACGAAATAGGTGTGGACACATTGGAAAAAGTTCTTGACTGGAGTATTGAGCTTGGAATTGAAATTATTACCGTTTATGCCTTTTCAACAGAAAACTTCAACAGGCCACAGCATGAAGTCGAAGGACTGATGAATCTCTTTGTAACAAACTTCAAGAGATTAGTGGACCATGAAAAAATACATAGAAATGAAGTTAGAGTAAAAGTGGTCGGCAGAACCGAGCTAATACCGGAAAGCGTTCGTGAAGCAATCAAGGAAGCTGAAGATGCAACTGCAAAATACGAAAAAAGATTATTTAACATAGCTATTGGATATGATGGACGTTTGGAAATCATAGATTCTTTCAAAAAGATTATTGAGCAGGTGCAATCCGGCGAAATCACTGTTGATGATGTTGATGAGGATCTTGTAAGCAAAAACCTTTATACCGAAGGACTGGCTGACCCTAACTTAATTATCCGTACCAGCGGTGAAGAGCGCTTAAGCGGATTTTTACTTTGGCAATCTTCCTACTCAGAACTCTATTTCTGTGAAACATTATGGCCAGAGCTCAGGAAAGTTGATTTTATAAGAGCAATCAGGTCATATCAAGAGCGTGAACGAAGATTTGGAGTTTAGACAATGATTGATACCCATTGCCACATTGATTTTAAAGACTTTGATGATGACCGTGAGGACGTCATTAAAAGAGCCAAAGACAAACTTGACCATGTAATCGTTTCAGGATACAGCAATGACAGCAATATGGATGTTTTGCAACTTTCCAAAGATTACAAAGGTTTCATATACCCTACTTTCGGTTTTCATCCGGTAAGCTCACAAAACGCCACAGAAGAAGACATTAAAAAAGCACATGAAAATATTTCCAAATACCTTGATGACATCGTAGCAATCGGCGAAGTCGGAATGGATTACTTTTACGTTACAGACAAGGCAATGCGTGAAAGGCAGCAGGAAATATTCAAAGGATTTCTGGAACTTGCAAACGAGTACAAGGTCCCAATAGTTATGCATGTCAGGGATTGTGAAAAAAAAGCCGTAAATATCATTCCAGAATATGAAGACATCCCTTATTTCGTTTTTCATTGTTATGGAGGAAGCCTCAAGACCGCCAAAAAGATCATGAACATGGACAATTGCGCAATGAGCTTTTCCACAATGCTGTGCTATTCCAAACACCATCAGGACCTGATTGAAAAGATAGATCTTGACTATGTCCTGACTGAAACTGACAGCCCCTATCTGGCAATGACAAAAGAAGAGAGAAATGAACCTGCAAATGTCGTCAATGCAGTTCATAAAATTGCCGAGATAAAGGATATGGATGTTGAGACCGTTGATGAGATTACCACCAACAATGCTCTAAAAATTTTTAAAATCTAGAAATGAAGTGTGAAATTCAGATTAATCAGCACATCCTTATTTTCTTTAACTGCTTCTATTTCCAATTCAAATTCATCCAAATCATTTTTAACAAGATTTATCAAATGATAATCCAAAAAAGAATCGTTTAAATAAACAATGAATTGATTCCTGTCTATTTTCACTGACCTTCGGCAGAACAGTTTGAAGGCATAGAGATAATACTCCAGTCTGAATATCAAGTCTTCCTTATCCCCATTGCCGTTGATGAAGTACTCCTTCAAATCATTTTGCAGTATTTTTCCCTCATCGCCAACATCGGCCTTGAATGTTTCCATTTCAATTAAATCATCCATCAGTTGTTGCTTTTCTTCCTCATTATACATTCAATCACTTAATTTGAAGTTCAATTTTAAAAGATTATATGAATTCGGCAAAAATGTAATGGTAAACTTATCGAATGCATCATCCAAATCGCGCAATAAATCAAATTCCAAATCATCCGGAATGATATGGAGAACAAATGAATCCTCATTAATTTCAACTTCCAACTCTTCAAACAAGGGAACATTCAGCTCTGAAATGAATACATATTTGTAGACAATCAGTTCATAGTCATTTACTTCCTTTTCGGACTTGATTATATCAGCCAATTCATCCTGCAGTTTGGATGCGATTGCATTAAAAGTCATGCTAAAACCTCTTGAATACATTTAACTTATGTGATTTGTCATGATATTTGTTCGGGTCCTGCAGGCTGTCAAATGTGCTGTTCGGCATGAATTGGCTGCAGGTGTCCGTAGGATTTGTACGGCCATTTCCCAGGCGGCAAACCACCCCCTGAGCGGGACCATCAAATTGTGTGACCGTTTGCCAATACTTGCAATTGAGGCATACCCTGTCAGGATTTATTTCCGAAATGTCAATATCATCAAGATACATTATACACCTAAAGCAAATCTCTTTCGATGAATACCTCTTTAGCAGCCATTACTGCATTTATTGCCTTTGGAAATCCGCAATAGGCACTCATCTGCATCATGATTTCAACAATTTCTGTTGGAGTGTTTCCAACATTCAATGCTGCATTAATGTGTTCTTTAAGCTGAGGAATAGTTCCGAGAGCTGTCAAAGCTGAAACTGTACAGATTTCACGAGTCTTCAGGTCAACTTCCTCACGGGTGTATATCTCAGAATAAGGATATTCAATGACAAATCTGGACAAGTCCGGAGCGATATCATCCAATTCCTTAAATATTTCTTCAACTGACTTGTTTTGAATGCCTTCAATGCATTTTTTACCTTTTTCATACCTATTCATAATTATACTATATACCTAAATCCATTTAACATTAGCGGTTGTGTAGACATAATGGGGAGAAAATACCGGATTGTACAATTTATTCGTTGAAGAGGTACTGTTAAAGCTGACTGCAATGGATTTTCTCAAATTATAGTTTATCCTGTCCCCAATGGAAACCAGTTCGGAGCTGCTGAAGCGTTCAGATGTTTTGGCATACACTTTGAACTGTATTCTCTTCTTGTCATAGTTTATGTCATGACCCAATTCGCTATATGAAACATTGATTATTTTAACTGAATAGGGATACAGCAAGCTTGTTTTTGATGCTGAATAATCCCGAAACGTATCTTCAGGATAGATTGCACCAGATGAAGTTGCAATACCTTCATTCACGCCATTTCGAGCTGCAGCCATTGCAATATTCAATTCCTGTTCATTGGCTACAAAAACTATTGACAGCGTGACAATCAATATTAAAACGCCGAATAAAAACAGGAATTCAGCTGAAATCTGTCCAGCATCATCCATCATGATATCACAATTCCCTCATCGGTTTTTGTTATCAGATAACTTTTTCCACTGATTAATTTATATTCAGAATCCAGATTTGCAAACATCATCAGTGTCTCTCCCTTTTTATCGCCATATTCCATAGTCAAACTGTTTCTTTCAACTGTTATCTCAAAATATCCCTTATCCGACGGCAGCCTGATGCATTTTGAGTATCCTACCCCATTGGAGTTTACCTGACTGATTTGATTTGCCACATCATCCAAAATCAGCCTATGAGTTACAGCATCTTCAATATTTAAACTTGATTCAATTGTGGATGATGCATAAAATAACACTCCTAAAGCAATAATGACAAGAATGAATAATGAAAATAGATATTCTATTGAAATAAAACCTTTATTGTCCATATTTTTTAGTTATTTTAGAAATTAATAAACTTTGCTCCAAATCAAAGTCAATTTTGATACCAAATTATTAAATAATATATTCATTAAAAATAATATTATGAAAGGTAAAGTTGTTTTTATTGGTGCAGGACCTGGAGATCCTGATTTAATCACCGTCAAAGGAAGAAACGTAATTGAAAAAGCTGATGTAATTATTTATGCAGGTTCACTTGTCAACAAAAATGTTTTATGCCCTGCAAAAGATGAATGCGTAATTCACAATAGCGCTTATTTGAATTTGGAAGAAACTGATGCAATAATAACTGAAGCAGTTAACGAAGGCAAATTGGTTGCCCGTGTTCATACCGGTGACCCATCAATTTACGGAGCCATAGGCGAACAGATACGCGAACTTAAAAAGCACGACATAGAATATGAAATCATTCCAGGAGTAAGTTCCCTATTCGGTACTGCCAGTGTTCTTGAAGCCGAGTTGACTTTACCTGAGATTTCACAAAGCGTCATTATCACACGTCCAGAAGGCAGAACTCCAAAACCGGAAGGTGAAAGTCTTGCAAGCTTTTCAAAGCATCATGCAACCATGTGCATCTTTTTGGGCATAGGAATGATTGATAAGGTTGTCGATGAACTGCTTGAAGGTTACGAGGAAACAACTCCAGTTGCAGTTGTCAAAAAGGCAACTTGGCCAGACCAGCAAATAATTAGAGGAACCCTCGCAGATATTGCACAAAAAGTTAAAGATGCCAATATTACAAAGACTGCAATGATTGTGGTGGGAGATGTCCTAGACCCCGGTGACTTTAATGCATCCAAGCTATATGACAAAAACTTCAAACATGAATATCGTTAGATTTGGGAATTGATTTTCCCAATTTCACTTATTTTTCAAACCGCACCTACAACCTTGATGTCATCAAAAACATCATAATTTGAAACATAAACCATGCATACTTCATCTTTTATTCCAAAGACAAATGCATAACCCTCATTTTCATATTCCAAATAATAACCTGTATATCCATACATTTTGGTAGGTGTTCCACCCAAATCCTCTGCAACCTTTTGACTGTTTATTCCCTTTCCTGGAGTTCTTGTAACTCCAATTTCAATGTAGTTGTCCTTATTGCTCCAGCCCATTGCGCTTGATTTGACGTTTCCGTCATAATTGACATCAGTCCTCAACGGTTCTGAAACATAATCGGCAGGGATTTCAAATTCGACATTGTCAACCTTGACAGTTTGTGTCTGGTTGAGCAAAAAAGTAGCTGATAAAAAAATAGCCAAAATTACAAAAATAATTAGTATAATCAGTATGTGCTTGTTTGAAAATCTGTTCTGCTTATTTGGAACTTTTTCACCACAATTGGCACAGAACAATGCATCTTCCTTTAATTTTTCGCCGCATTTACTGCAATAATCGGTCATTTTAAA
>NZ_ONER01000071.1 GCF_900316895.1 uncultured Methanobrevibacter sp.
TAAAGGAATTTGATGGTATCTTAATCCCTGGAGGTTTTGGAGAACGTGGTTTTGAAGGCAAATTGGATGCAATTGATTACGCAATTGAAAATAATGTTCCTCTGTTTGGAATCTGTCTTGGAATGCAGTCCATGGTTACTCAATTTGCAAGAAGAAACGGTTATCCTGATGCAAACAGTTCTGAATTCGATGACAATTTGAAATATCCTGTTATTGACATGATGGAAGAGCAAAAGAAAATCAAAAACATGGGTGGAACCATGCGTTTAGGATCATATGACTGTAAAATCATTGAAGGAACCAAAACTTATGAAGCCTATGGTGAAACAGATATAGAAGAACGTCACAGGCATAGATATGAGTTTAACAATGATTTCAGAGATGATTTGCAGGAAAAAGGTTTGATAATTTCAGGTACAAGTCCTGACGATTTCTTAGTTGAAATTGTTGAATTGCCAAATCACCCTTGGGCTATCGGTTGTCAATTCCATCCGGAATTCAAATCAAGACCTAATAGGCCACATCCATTATTTAAAGCATTTTTAGAAGCTATTTATGAGTTTTCTAAAAATTAATTTTTCTATTTTTTTTACAATTTTACAACTCAAAATCAATTTGACGAGTTGACTTTCTATTTATTTAATATATTTTGAGTTATAATAGTACTATCATGAATTTTAGTACCATATTTTTGATTCAAATAATTATTACAATGCTATTTTGCATTTTGGCATCAATTTACGATATTCGAGACAATGTTGTTCCTGAAAAATTATGTTATATTCTGGTGTTGTTTGGACTGGTGTCAAATCTGATTTTGTCATTAATTACAGGTAATGTTAAATTCATTTTAGCTTCAATTATTTCAATGGTTATCACATACTCTATAACTTATTTGTTGTGGAAATTAAAAATGTGGGGTGGTGGTGATGTGAGACTGTTTACTGCTATTGCTACAGTAATACCAAGTGGACTTAATATAGATTTTTTGAATGTTTTTCCACAGATGTCAATATATCCATTTTCATTCAGTGTCGTTGCAAACAGCATTCTGGTTTCATTTCCATTTTTGGTGATATTTGTCTGCCATCTTATCGCAAAAAATGAGGCATTCAAAAAGCATCCCTTTTATTTGATAACCCTGCTGAATATTGAGAATCTAAGAAAGATGATACATTCGACCTTGAATAAAACAATACCTATAAATGATTTGAAGGAAGGAAACATCGTGAATAATTTTTATTTCGATGAAGAGTATATCATTGAGTTGATAAATGATGTCGACGGCAATCTGGAAGTTTGTGAAAGCAAAAGCGATGAAGGAAAATATTATTTCAAATCCATGAGTGCCGGTGGAATAACTGAAAAGGACATGTATCTAATAAAGATAATGAGCGCTCAGGGATTCATCGGCAAATGCATATCCATAAAGATTTCCTATCCCTTCACTCCGGCAATATTTGCAGGTTTGCTGGTAGCGGTATTTTATGGAGACATAATAATGCTATTTGCAAAAAATCTGGTTTTGGTGGTGTAGCGATGATTGACAATAAAGGGCAGGTTTCCCTTGAGTATTTATTGATATTTGCAATATCATTAATCTTATTGATTGCTTTTACATTGCCTTTAACCGAATTGACGATTGAAAATACATTGGATGTATCCGATGCATTAAATATAAAATCTGATCTGTCAAAAATATCCCAGGCCATTGAAGAAGTTTATGGGCAGGGTCAGGGATCAAAACAAAGGATTGATGTCGTGCTGTCAAAAGATTTGAAGGTGAACATTGCAAGTGATCATATTTCGTGCAATCTAAAGCTTAAAGATGGTCAAAATAAAGCTGAAAAAATATATTTCAAATCGACTCTTGAAAAATCAAGCATGCAATTAAGAAAAGGTGAAAATTCAGTAATTGTGGAATGGCCTGAAAACAGTGAAAATATGCAGATATATGTCAATTAATCCAATTTTCATACAAAAGTTTTTTTAAGTATTATAATTTAATATTTAAATATACTGTTAAATGGCGTGTGAAATATATGGATATAATAACTTTAATAATTTACCTTGTTTTATTTATTATAATGATGGTTTTTGTTTTTTCAATAGGAATGTTAAGGCAATACATGCCAAAACGTGAAATACTATTGGTTTTAGCAGTAGCTTTTTTAATCGGTTCCATCGGTGGAGCGTTCTTCCTGCAGCCGATTTATGAAGAGCTGCCTGATGTTGCAAGCACTATTGAAAAGAACATGCCTAATAATGAAGAAACATTATATCTTGATTTGTCATCTTCTGTTGATACTAACGGCCTTAGGAATGACGTATCGTCCATGGAAGGTTTCAAATCATTTGATGAAACTTCTATTTCGATTCCGATGTGGCACTTTAATGAAGCGGAACATGATTATTTTGAAGAGATAGTTGGAAATATTGACAGCAACTATAAGAGCTATAATGTAACCGAGGATAAAATCGTTATAGAATTGGCAGATAATTACACATCTTCTGAAGCTTTAAAAACTTTTTCAGATTGGTTTAAATTGGTATATGGTGAGACACTGTCATATGCTCAGATTCATGCTGTTTTAGTTGTTGATTCAGCTCATTTGGATGACTTTAAACAGGTATTGCTTAATAAAGGAATTGTAGCAAGCAATATTGAAGGACCAGTTCAAAGCACTGTAAATGCAACAAACTCTTCAATGTTGTCAAATCTTGAATTTACATTGGTTTGCGGCGGTATTGGAGTTGTTGTCGCATTGATAGGAATTTATATGGACACTGTTGTTCCGGCATATAGAAGATTTAGAAAATCCATGAGAACCAAACGTAAACGATAGTATGAGTGTGGCGATTTTATTTTCTGGAGGCAAGGACAGTACCATGGCTGTTTATGCCGCCTTGGAAGCGAAAGAAGATGTAAAATATCTTCTTTCAATGAAATCTAAAAATGATGAATCATACATGTTTCATGTTCCAAATATTCATGTTACCGATCTGCTTTCCGAGGCACTTGATATTCCTATAATGTCAGTTGAAACAGATGGTGTTAAGGAAGAGGAGCTTGAAGATTTAAAGGCTGCTTTTGTTGAGCTTAAGAATTTGGGCGTTGAGGCAATATATACTGGTGCACTTTATTCTGTCTATCAAAAATCTAGGATTGAAAAATTGGGCGATGAAGTCGGTTTGGAAATAATTTCTCCTTACTGGCATGTGGATGAGCTTGAATATATGCGCAAAATCGTTTCATTAGGATTTAAGATAATGATTTGCGGTGTCGCTGCATGGGGATTGGATGAATCCTGGCTGGGGCGAATAATTGATGATGATACAATCGACGAGCTTGTCAAACTTAATGAAAAGTATCATGTTGACATAGCCTTTGAAGGCGGTGAAGCCGAAACATTGGCTGTTGACGGACCTATTTTTAAAAAAAGAATTGAAATATTAAAATATAAAAAAGAATGGCATCTTGATAGTGGTGTTTTTATAATCGAAGATGCTGTTTTAAGGGAAAAGTGATTATAAGCCAATTTCATTTAGGAATTCAGTAATTTCATCCTTAAAGCTTTCCAAATCACTTTCGTTAATTATTAGCTTATCGGAAAGTGCAATGACGGTTCCAATTCCAAAACCTAACTCATTTTGATCTCTTCTTTCAAATTCGGAATATTCCTGTGAATCGTCTTCTCTCATTCTTAGTTTCAGTCTTTCAAAGCGTATTGTTGGATTGGTAAATACTGAAAGGATAATGAAGTTATCGAAATTTTCCTTAAACATCTCCACTTCATGATGGCTTCTTATGCCTTCAACGATTATCAGGTTTTCGACACCGTCATCCTGAAGTTTCTTAATCTTTTTGATTGTAAGTTCAGACACTATGTATGGGCCATGTTCCTTCCTCAGATTTTGGGCAGTTTCTTTGCTACCTTCTCCTCTTTTTTTGGCTTCTTCTCGTACAATGTCGCCCATACTAACAATAATTGCTCCTTTTTCAGCTGCCAAATCAGAAACTATACTTTTTCCAGAACCTGGCATACCAGATATTCCCATTACTTGCATTATATTCACTCTTTTACTCTTATTTGCGCTAATGATTCTTTAAGATTTTCATCATTGTCATATTCATTAACTAATTCCATTAATATTTCCTTATCCTGAGTCTTTAGGTCTTCAGCTATCTTTGTCATAAACGGCACTGCACGAACAATATTGTCCATTATGGACACGTCAGACATTTTTGATGTTCTTGAAAGCGGATTCAAGTCAATTGTTATTATATTTTTGCCGCTTTTTTTCAGTATTTCTGCTCTGTCTCCATCTTCTAAGGGAATAAGTATTGTATCTGCACTGTATATTCCGGTTTTGCTTGCTGAAGATCTGCTATTTTTTATTTCATTCAAATATTCGATATCATCATCTAATGATCCTAAAATTTCTTTATATCCATGGTCTTTATACAGTTGGGTAATTATTTTTACCCTCTCGTCTGTTCTATAAAACAGGTTTATTTCAATTTTTGCATTAACACTTCTGGCCAGTTCGATTATCTCGTCACATGCAAGGGCGGTTGCATTGCCGTTAACTGAAATCACAGGGTTGTTTGATAAAAGCAGTGCAGCCACTGCCACATACATTGCCCTTTTTGCGGGATATGTGGTCCTCTCTCCAATCAGATAATCAAACGCTTCGCCTCTGCCGTGGGCAATCATGGCTGATTCTGCCAAATACCCTTCCTTTGAGGCTTTGACGATTTTGTCTCTTAATAATAATGATTCATACCTTGGGTGTGATTTTGGTATCATATTTTTTCTCCTTACTTTAAATCAATATTCATTTGAGCTAAATATCCTAAAAAGGTTGTTATTGATAATGTGAGTATGGTTATGGAAATGACATGTAGGGGATAATCTCCTATTATTAATTTTCCGGCATTTGGAATAACGAAAAAAATTGCATCTAAAATGATATCTATAATGACAAAGAGTATTCCAACTAAAATACCTTCAATAACTTCATTGCTTTCAATATTTCTGATATAGAGTATTCCGAAAAATCCTGTTACGATAATTGTAATTATCGGCACAATTATATTTACTCTTGGAAGACTGGAGTTGAATATCGGTTTTAAAATTCCTGTAAAAAATGAAGTTATAATCCATATTAGAATTCCACATATTATGCCTAATTTCAGTTTCATTTTCAAACCTTAAATGTTAATTAATTATATTTTTATTCTAAAATATTAAATACTTTTCTAAGGTTTTTTAACAGTTGAATTGCTTTTCTAATTAAAAATAGTTTTGAAGTTGGTGGTAGATAATTAAGTTAATTAACTATCTACCCGCTTGTTTTTTCAAGCTTTTAGAGAAATGAATTTTAAAATTTGGCTGTTTTAATCTATCTCTAGGCTACTTTGTAGCCAATTATATTATTTGAAAGTTGCCATATATAAAGTTTATTATATTTTATAAAAATTCAAGTATACTTTATTAAAAAGCTTTATATTAGGGAATTTATAAAGTTTAATTGAATGAAGCAAGATTATAATTTTGAGGAATATTTGAGAAAAGCACTATCCAACTCAATAAGCTCACAAAATCCATCGCAAACCGCAAAAAATAAGGCAAGAAAACTATCCCCATCATATTATCAGGATTTGAAAGAAAAGCTTTTAATCGAATATGATAAGAAATCCTTGAATGAGGTAATGGATTGTAAAATATCCAAGACATCCTTCGGAGACGTACTGAAAATAACAAAAAAGGAAAGGATAGATTTTAATATTGAGGATAATGATTTCATGCATCAGATGAACTGCAATTTGAAATTGCTGCCGAAAATAGGTCTTAAAACAGAGCAGAATCTTAAGAATAAAGGTTATGATACAATTGAATCTCTTACAAATCATGACAGGTATGGCGATTCCGCATCTGAGTTTTTAAGGAATTTGGATGAGATGTCATTTTGTGAAATCATTGACCTGTTGGACGATAACAGATATTCAAAAAAATGCAGGGATAACGTAATCAAAAGCATTAGCTTAACGGATGAGGAAAACTTCAAGTTCATGGATATTGAGACAAAAGGTTTGTCTAATGTTCCGATAATTTTGATAGGTGTTGCGGAAATCAAGGGAAGCAACATAGTGGCATCTCAATATTTCCTGAGGGATTACACCGAAGAGGCAAGCATCATTGATGCCTACCTGTCTCATTTGGATGAGGATTCAATTCATGTGACATTCAATGGAAAAACTTTTGATGTACCTTTCATAAAAAATAGATGTAGATACAATAGGATTGATGCCGATTTGGATTTGCCTCACCTTGATTTGATGTATTTTGCAAAAAATCTATGGGGTGAAAAGCTGCCGAATTGCCAGCTGCAAACAATAGAAAAAGAATTGTTTGGAATAGAACGTGTTGATGATGTTCCGGGACAGTATATTCCCGGATATTATGATGCTTATTTAGAAGAGAATAATATAGGTCCCGTAGTGCCGATAATAGAGCACAATGCCCAGGATATTATTTCACTTGCAAGCTTTTTAGATAAAATGTATAGGGATGTAAATTAAAATGGGATTATTTGACAGATTCAAGAAAAGCGATAACAAAAAAGAAAAACCTAAAAAGGAAGAAAAGGTAATTCCCGATGATTTGGAAATTGATGAGGATCAACTGGTTTTAAAGGACATAGCCATAAACAGCAAGGACAGGTATCAAAGAGCGGCCGCCGCCGACCAAATCACTGACCAATATGTGGCTTTGGATTTGGCCAAAAACGTTAAGGACCGTGCAATCAGACTGATTGCAATAAATAATGTTAAGGATGAAAGACTTTTAAGGGATGCTGCTGAAAACTCCCAATTTTTCGATGTTAGAAGCTTTGCATGGGAAAGGCTTGGTGAAAACAACAAATCAATTGCCGAAGTTGTAATCAATACAAAAAAGGGTCCTGAGGTTGATGAAATCTTTGAAAAGGTGGTTGATGAGGAAACCCTCAAATGGATTGCAATCGATGCTCAGGATAAAAGATACAGAAATGCCGCCGTTGAAAAAATTAATGATGCTGATGTATTATATGATCTGGTCTTTAAGGCAAAGGACAAATCAATCAGAAAGGCCTGTGTGGAAAAGGAAACATTCGCCAGTGAAGAGATGCTTCAGAAAGTGGCAATTGAGGATAAGGATGAATCTGTTAAGATTGCTGCGGTCAAAAAGATTGAAGATGACAAATGCCTCGAAAACATTGCATTGAATGAGGATAACGCGAAAATAAGGACCCTGATTTTTGATAAAATTGATGATATAGATATTTTAAGAGACATTGCCATAAACTCCAAAAAAGCGGATGTGAGATTGGATTTAGTTCAGAAACTCGACGATGAAGAGTTATTGGAACAGATTGCCCTAAATGATTCCGACAAGATTGTCAGAAGCGAAGCGGTCAAAAAGATAACTGATGAAAATGTTTTATTGGAGGTTATTGCATCCGATGATGACAGGTTTGTTCGCCAAATCGCTGTTAAAAACATTTCCAATCCTGAAGATTTGATTAAGATTGCTCTTGAAGACGATGACCAGTTTGTAAGAAATCATGCAATAACAAA
>NZ_ONER01000022.1 GCF_900316895.1 uncultured Methanobrevibacter sp.
TGGAATGATGTTGGAATTCCCATCACGCTTATTCCTTCATCCCTGATTCTCATGCCCACCTTTTCAATGAAAAAGTGTGTGGTTGAACCTGTTCCAAGCCCTAAGACCATTCCATCTTCAACATATTCTGCAGCTTTGTATCCTGCATTCATTTTAGAAGAGCTATTGCTACTAGTATCTTTCATTATATCACAAATCCTAAAGTTAAGTTATTAAGTTTTAAGCCTTTCTTGCATTCCCCTTTATGCTTTCCATTGTTTTCCAATACGATGCACTTGTCGTTTTCAATCAATCCTTCAGGGAAACACAAATCATGATAATCACAGTTTTCATCACATTCAGGAGCATTATATGTAAATGTTGACCCTTCAAAAATGTTTTTTGAAGTTGTTAGTATGTCTATTTCGGCTCTGTCAACCTCAACAGGAATTACCTTGCCTTCTGCATGTATAGGACAGTTCTGTTCGTTTTCCTTTACTTCAGTTACAACGTATTTCCTATTCTTTTCAAGGTTTCCAACACAGGATGACTTAAATCTGCAGTCTTCACATTCCTTGGCAGGACCTAGAAAAATAAACTCTTGACCTTTTTTCGCTAAATCTATACCTATCAGTGTTATCATTAAATCACCTCTGTTTTATAAGCCAATTCATAAGCAGCTTCTTTTGAAATACCATTGTCTCCTAAAATAGTGTACCTTTCAGGTCGGATTTCATGAGCCATCATCAATGCTTCAATTATGTCCTCTTCAGCAATGTTGAGTTCTTTTGCAGTGGTAGGGGCCTGCACGGCCTTTAGGGCATCCCTTATTGCCTTCCAATCCCCTCCATGAAGATACATCATCATGATTGTTCCAATACCACACTGCTCGCCGTGAAGTGCAGGCTTGTCGAGAATCTTATCAAGCGCATGTGAAAAGAGATGCTCTGATCCGCTTGCCGGCCTTGAGGAACCTGCAATGCTTATTGCCATTCCACCACTGAATAGGGATTTCATGACTATTCTTGCACTAGGCTCAAGATTAGGCTTGATATTGGCAATGTTGTCGGTAATCAGGTGAGCTGACATTATTGACAATGCCGCTGCAGACTCTGAAAACGATTCGTTTTTAAGCCTGTGTGCCAATTCCCAATCCTTGATGGCAGTGAAGTTTGCAATCAGGTCCGCACATCCTGCAGCCAAAAGCCTGAATGGGGATTGCGCAAGGATTTCGGAATCCGCAATGACGGCTATTGGGGAGTGTGCAGTTGCTGATATTGAAGTGTTAGGGTTTTTGATTGATGCCATAGGAGATACGATACCGTCATGAGAAGCAGTGGTTGGCATGGATACGAAATATACGCCCTGATTATATGAAGACAGCTTGGCCACATCAATAACCTTTCCTCCGCCAACACCCAAAACGGTTGTGTCGGGAGTAATCAATTCTTCAACTTCAGATATGGACTCATAGGATGCCCTGTCAACTTTGACCACATCAAATTCCATATCCTCCTTTTCAAGGCTTTCCATTACAGGTATTGCACCAACATCATATGTATGGGCACCTGTAACAATCAGAATCTTTTTATCCAAATGCAGAGATTTGCAAATCTCACCAGTATCTTTTATAATGCCCGGATCAATGTAAACTTCACGGGGCATCTGTATTTTCCTGTTGCTCATGATATCTCCTAAATGTTAATTATACATTAATATATATTTAATTGATAATTATAAATAACTTTTCTCTAAATAAGTTTAATACTTATTAAAAACAAATAATTTAATATTATAAAAAATTATTTTAGGTGATATGGTGGAAAATTTTGACGAATGGTTTCATGACATTTTAGAACAAGCGGACATAACTGATTCAAGATATCCTATTAAGGGAATGGCAGTTTGGAGACCATACGGTTTTCAGATAAGGAAACATTCAATGAACATTATTAAAAAGTTACTGGACAAGGACCATGATGAGGTACTGTTCCCAATGCTTGTTCCTGAAACTGAACTTGCAAAGGAAGGAATACATGTTAAGGGATTTGAGGATGAAGTTTACTGGGTTACAAAAGGCGGACAGACTGAATTGAACGAACAGCTAGCCTTAAGGCCAACCAGTGAAACCGCAATATATCCGATGTATTCATTATGGATCAGGACACATATTGACCTGCCAATCAAAATGTATCAGATTGTCAACACTTTCAGATACGAAACAAAACATACAAGACCTTTAATCAGAGTAAGGGAAATCACTACCTTTAAGGAAGCCCATACAGCACATGCAACCAAAGAGGAGTCCGATGAGCAGATTCAGGACTTCATTGGAATGTATAAGGAATTCTTTGATGATTTGGGAATTCCATATTTGATTTCCAAAAGACCGGAATGGGACAAATTCCCAGGTTCCGACTATACAATGGCATTTGATGTCATAATGCCAAACGGAAAAACCCTGCAAATTGGTACAATCCACAATTTGGGCCAGACATTTGCAAAAACTTTTGACATTACCTTTGAAGACAAAGACGGAGAGCACAAATTGGTTTATCAGACCTGTGCAGGAGTATCCGACAGGGTCATCGCATCCGTAATTGGAATTCATGGAGATGAAACAGGATTGCGCCTACCACCGAAAGTATCACCGAATCAAGTTACCATCATTCCAATCTTATTCAAGAAAGGAAAAGAGGAAGTTCTTGCAAAATGCTCAGAAATTAAGGAACAATTAGAGGAAAAAGGCATAAGAGTCCAGCTGGATGACAGGGATATCAGGCCGGGCAAGAAATTCAACGACTGGGAACTGAGAGGAACACCTGTAAAACTTGAACTTGGGCCTAGAGACCTTGAAAACAATATCACCGTTGCAATGAGACGTGACGAAGGAGAAAAGATTGAAATTCAATTGGATGAAAATCTAGTTGACAATGTAATTGATTTATTGGACAAGTCTTCTGAAAACTTATCCGCACAGGCATGGGACTTCCAGAATGAACATGTCAAATTTGCAGACACTCTTGAAGAGATTCCGGAACTTGTAGAATCCGGAAATGTAGTTAAGTTCTACTGGTGCGGAGATGAAGATGTAGGCCACGAAATCGAAGAAAAAACAGGCTATGACGTTTTAGGCATTCAGGAAGAAGTGTCCGAAGGCAAATGTATCGCCAGCGGAAAAGATGCCAAATACATTGCGTTAATTGCCAAAACATACTAGTGATAATATGGACAACATTTATGCAATAATTCCAGTAACCACATTCAAAAATGCAAAAACAAGGCTTTCTCCATTTTTATCTGCCGAAGAGAGGGAAAATCTCCTAAAAGCAATGCTTCGAGACGTGACTGATACCTTAAAAAAGCATGTGGATAAGATTTTCATCATTAGCCGTGACGAAGATGTGTTAAGCTATGCTGAAAGCCTGAATGTGAACACAATTCAGGAAAATGACAATTCCAACCTGAACAAGGCCCTGACACAGGCAATGAAAATATGCAAAGGAAAAACAAGGAAGGTAATTATAGTTCCTTCAGACATTCCATTGATTGGCAAGACCAATGTCCAGATGCTGATTGACGCATCCAAAAGCCTGGATTTCATCATTGTTCCCTCAAAAGGCGGCGGAACAAACATGATTATAATGAAGCCAATGGCCATCCGCACAAGATATGAAGGATTCAGCTATAAGGAGCATGTGCAGGCTGCTGAAAGAAAAAATCTAAATCCACAGGTTCATGATTCATTCTTTATGGCATTGGATGTCAATACCACCGAAGATTTGGGAGAAATCATGATTCACGGTGAGAAAACCCACACCAGACAATACCTGAAAGAGCTTAAGGTCAATGTCGAGTCATTCCGTGGTTCAGAACGTCTTAAAGTCACAAGAGCTGATTAGATGATAGTGATGAGCATTGCAGGCGTTGACCCGTCAGGAGGCGCAGGCGTTTTTGCAGACTTGAAAACATTTCAGGCCATTGGAGTTTACGGCACAGGAATCGTAACAGCACTGACTTCACAGAATCCCTATAAATTTTTTTCAACACAACCTGTTTCACCGGATTATATCGAAGAGCAGATCGATTCGGTAATGGATGCCTATGAGGTAGAATTTATTAAGACAGGAATGTTATACTCTCCTGAAATTATCAAACTGGTGTCTGAAAAGATTAAGGAATATGACCTGAAAGCGGTGGTCGATCCAGTCATGGTTGCTACTTCAGGGGGAGACCTGACAGGCGAAGACATAGCCGACGCGTTTAATAAGCATTTGATTCCAAATTCAATATTGACCACTCCAAACGTCAGTGAAGCTGAAAGATTAAGCGGAATTAAAATAAACAGCAAGGAAGATGCCATCAAAGCAACAGAACTTATTGACTGCAACTGTTTCATTACCGGCGGACATTTAGACGGAGTCAATGTAATCAACATTAATGATGAGATAACAATCAAAAAACAGGATTTGATTGAAACCGAGAATTTACATGGATCAGGATGCAATCTATCATCTGCAATAACAGCATATTTAGCAAAAGAAAATTCTTTAATGGATTCCTGTTTAAAAGCGATGGATTATGTTTACGAAGGAATAAAAAATGGAAATTATGGGACATTAATAGCTAAAATATAACTATTCTCCCATATCTAAGTTTTCTACAATTGATTCTTGAAGTGCGATGAATTCTTTTGAATCTCTTTTTCTTGGCCTTTCAATATCCACTTCAATGACTTTATCTATTCTTCCGGGATTTTTGCCCATGATGACGATTTTATCTGCCAGATATACCGCTTCATCAACATCGTGAGTTACGAAAACTATTGTGTTTTCGAATCTTTTCCAAACCCCTATGAGCTGTGACTGAAGCTTGTGTCTATTTTGCATATCCAATGCAGAAAACGGCTCATCCATAAGAAGAATTGGTGAATGATTAAGCAAGGACCTAATAATTGCAACCCTCTGTTTCATACCACCTGAAAGTTCATGAGGATAGCTATCCTTAAAGTCAATTAAACCTACACTTGTCAGATATCTCTCAGCGGCAGCAATATTTTCCTCTTTAGCCCCCTTGTTTGTCATCTCCAAACCAAAAGTAACATTTTGCAGGACAGTCAACCATGGGAATAATGAGTACTGTTGGAAAATTACTGCCCTATCTCCAGATGGCTTGGTAACTTTTTCTCCATTGGCAATGATTTCACCGGAGCTAGGCTGGTCAAGGCCTGCGATTAATCTTAACAGTGTGGTTTTTCCACAACCGGAAGGACCTAAAAGACAAACTAATTCACCATCGTCAATGGTTAAATTAATGTCTTCCAAAACTGATAGCTGGTCTGTTTTTTTACTTATAAAAGATTTATTAATATTTTTTACTTCAATTGACACATTAACACCTACCAGAATATCCTTTCTTGGGCTTTAGTGAATACATAATCAAATATGATACCTATTAACCCTATATCTAACATACCAACAACTGTTGTACCTGGGTCAAATAAACTAGTTGCTGTCAAAATCATATAACCTAAACCACTGCTTGAACCAACCATTTCAGCTGAAATGGTACACATCAAAGCAATACCGATTCCAACTTTCAAACCTGAAACAATATATGGAACTGTTGAAGGCAAGATTACCCTTTTTAAAACATTCCAATCGCTTGCTCCCAAAGTTTGAGCTGATTCAATTAAAACCTTATCAGTTCTTTTAACTCCATCAATTGTATAGACCAATATTGGGAATACGCAACCCATAAAAATAATGAAAACTGCTGGAAACATTCCTATTCCAAACCAAAGAATGGAAAATGGAATCCATGCAACAGGAGGAATCGGCCTTAATACACTGATTACCAAAGTTGCAATGTCTTCCAGAGTCTTATACCATCCAAGAAGGATTCCTAAAGGAATGGCAACAGCAGCCGCTAAAATCAAACCGCCAAATACCTTATATAAAGTATCAAGAGTGTTTGTTAGAAGCTTTCCATTTAATATTAACTCCCAGGCGGACTGACAAACTGTAATCGGTCCTGGAAGGATGTATGGATTGACAATGCCCAATCCCTCTGTAATAAGATACCAGAAGATAATTATGCATATTGGCAAAATCAATGGAATAAACTTATTCTTATAATTATCAAACATTAAATCACTTAATCAAATATTTTTTTATACATATTTAATTATGTTTTAATGATATAAAAACTTTAGAAAAAAATAACCTCGTGAAAAAAACTAGAATAAGATTTATATTATAAAAATATAATTAATGAATATAGGTGAAAAATTGAACATTCATAAAAAGTTTTTCTCAAAAATAGGAGTAAATTACCTGATACTGGGCATAATGGCAATAATATTTCAGATAATCATAGTCAATATCATTTCCATAATAAATCCGGAATATCTGCATAACATAAACATAGTGACCACCATATCATCATTATGCAATTATATCCTTCCATTTCCAATCTTCTATTTGCTGATGAAAAAATTGGACAGTGTTGAACTTGAAAAGACAAACATAACTGTAAAAAAATTCATACTTTACACTGGAATCACCATAACACTAATGTGGATTGGAAACGTGACCGGCCTGATTATCACAATGCTTTTAAGCGGTGCGATGCAAAACGATATTGCAAATCCAGTTCATCAATTAATCAACAGCTCAGACATTTGGATCAATCTGCTGATAATCAGCATATTCGCCCCGATATGTGAGGAAATCCTTTTCAGGAAATTCTTAATCGACAGAACAATAAAGTATGGTGCAAAGGTATCCATAATCCTATCTGCGGTGCTCTTTGCCTTTTTCCATGGAAACCTTAACCAGTTCTTCTATGCATTCCTGATGGGAGGATTTTTCGCATACGTCTACATCAGGACAGGAAAGATAACATACACAATAATCCTGCATGCGATTGTAAACTTTATGGGATCAGTCATGAGTCTAATCCTTGCAAATTCAGTTACAAATATTCAGATAACCCCAAATCCTGTTGATGCAGTGATAATACTGGGATATATTGTAATCATATTAAGTTTTTTATTAATTGGCCTTTATGGACTGACCAGAATTAAAAAGGCAAGATTCAATGGTTCAAAAACAAAAATCAATCTGAAAAATCCATTTAAAACAGTGTATTTAAATTTAGGGATGATTCTCTTTATTCTGTTTTTTATAGGTGAGATGGTCTATCAGGTTTTAGGTTAAATAGTATTAAAATACAATACTAAAAAAAAATAAGAGAAGAATTTAAGCCTTATCTTCTCTTTCCTCTTCAATAGCTTCAACAACACTGTTTAAAATCTGAAGTGATTTGGAGAATGCTGGCATACCTGAAGTCAACAAGACTACTCTTAAGACATCTACAATTTCATCTTTTGTAATGCCTAATACTTCAATAGCGCTCCTGATCTGTTTTTTGGTAGCTCTTGCATCGGCACGTGAAGCAGCAATTCCGATAGCAATCAATTTTTGAGTCTTATAATCCAATACTTTAGCATTCCAAACAGTACTATTTATATCAGAAACCAGTTCATATAAATCAGGGTATTCGCCTTCGAGTTCCCTGATTCCTTTACCGTAATATACATCTCCTTTCATATTTACCTCTCTCCAAAATAATTTTAATTAATTAATGATTTAATTTTTAAGTTATATATAATTAATAGCTATTTAATTAATACCCGCATCTACAATACTTAAGCAATGCAATAACACAGGTCGTTGTTGAAAACATTGATATCAAAAACTGATAAAATAACTTATCGAGTTGACTATGAAACTTATGCTGGGCAGAAAAATAGTAATTTACCATCCCCAGTAAAATCTCAAAAAAAATAGAATTTATATTATTCAAAAATCTTTAAAAAAAGAGCATTTGCCCATATTATAATAAGAAATGAATCACATTCATAAAAAAAATATAATTAAGGAGAAAAAATATCTCTCCTTATTTTTTAACAACGATTTTAACAGATTTTTTAGTTACTGCTTTGTATAAACTATTACCTGCAAACTTGATTGTTGCTTTGTAAGTTCCTTTTTTAGTTAATTTGGTTAACTTAAATGTAGCTTTACCCTTTTTGGTGGTTGCTTTGTAAGTTTTACCTTTAACTTTAATAGTAACTTTAACTTTATTAATTGCTTTTCCTTTATTGTCTTTTAAAGTTACAGTGTACTTTTTGGTTTTTTTAGCTTTAAAAGTAGCTTTTTTAGCGGTTAATTTTGGAGTTGCTTTTGCAACAACAACATTTGCCTTAATGGATTTTGCATTGTATAAAGTGTCACCTGCAAAACTAATGGATGCAGTATAAGTTTTTGGAGTTAAAGTTGCAACATTAACTGATACTTGACCGTTTTTATCTGTTTTTAAGTTTTTAGAGATAGTTCCAACTTTAACAGTAACATATTTACCAACTAAAACATTACCATTAGCATCCTTAAGTGTGATTACCAAGTTTTTAGCAATATTATATGTAGCAGTTACCTTAGGCGCTTGAATGATAGTGTTGATTTTAGTCTTATTGAATGTTAATGTCTTATTGAGTGAAGTTGGGGCATAACCAACATACTCATCACCCGGATATGAAAACTCAAAATTGTAAGTGCCTAAAAGATTATCTAAAACAATTTGACCGTTACTGTCAGTGTCCCTATAAGCAAAAACCTTATTATTGTTAATAATAGCCACTTCCACACCAGCAATAGGTTTGTTGGTGTTAACGTCAGTTAAAGTGATAATAACACTGTTGTCCTTGGAGGTTACAGTTAACTGGGTTTCATTTAAATTAGCGGATTTGATTGTTTTGTTTACATAAAATGGTGAAACCAAATCAACTGTTTCAGAAGCATCAAAATCATAAGTACAGTCAACAATTTCACAATAACTTAACTGACGAGCCTTGACAATGCCTTTTATATTACAGTTTTTAAATGTTGAATTATAGATGTAAACTCCATCAACACGTCCTTGACTGTCTGATCTACCACCATATGAATCAACAATAGCATCAGAAGTGATATTTTCAAAAATACATTTATTAAACTCAAATTTAGAAAACTCCCAATTATTCACTAAATAATTTCCATTAAAATCCTTAAATGTACAATTTTCAAAATTTGCACTAACTACATCAGTAAGAGTGTCTCTATTTGGAGTGGTTCTCTCATAAGTTCTTGATAGGAATTCTGAATTTATAAAAGTACAATTGATAAATTTGAAATCCATTTCATCAACTAAAACATTATAATGAACATTTTCATATTCCAAACCATAATGTAAAATACCACAATATTGATCATACGGTTTAAAAGTTGCATTAATAACAGTCACAACATGATTAGTGTTGAAATAATAAGATTGTTTAAATGAAAATGAAGTTATAATCGTATCTTTACCCATTCCAATATATGTGACATTTATATGTTCTCCAGGAATTTCATATTCCCCTTCAGCCAAAAATATAGTTGCATTATCCTTAAGAGAAATACTTTTTGATGCATTTGCCCAATTGCTTCCATCACCACTTGTTTCTTTAGAATTATTTACATAATAAACGGGAGAATCACTCACTGAGGATTCTTCTGAAATTACATCTTCATCATTAATTATATTATCTGTGGTTTGCATATCTGTTGTGTTTTCAGATGCGCTAGCAAAACCTATTGAGAGTATAAAAATTAATAAGATTAAAATTATTCTTTTTTTCAACTATTCAACCCTCCTAAAAATATTTTTTTAATGTTCAATGATTTAAAGATCAAATATAACGTTTTTAAAATAAATAAAAAAAGTAGAGTGAGTATTCTCTACTTTTATTTTTTAACTACAATTTTTACAGTTTTACTTACTGCTTTGAAGTATTTGTTTCCAGCGAACTTAACTTTTCCTTTGAAAGTTCCTTTTTTGTTTAATTTGGTTACTTTAAATGTGGCTTTGCCTTTTTTGTTGGTTTTTGCAGTGTAGGTTTTGCCTTTAACTTTTAAGGTAACTTTTGTGTTTTTGAGAACTTTTCCTTTGTTGTCTTTTAAAGTTGCAGTGACTTTTTTGGTTTTTACTTTAACTTTTGTTTTTAACTTTTTAGTGGTTAATTTTGGAGTTGCTTTTGAAACAACTACCTTAGCTGTAGTAGATGCTTTGTTGTAGTCATCATCCCCTGCAAAGCTGATGGATGCAGTGTATGATTTAGGAACTAAAGTTGCAACATTAACAGATACCTGACCTTTTTTATCAGTTTGAATGTTTTTAGAGATAGTTCCAACTTTAACAGTAACATATTTACCAACTAAAACATTACCATTAGCATCCTTAAGTGTGATTACTAAGTTTTTAGCAACATTGTATGTAGCGGACACTTTAGGAGCAGTTAAAGCAGTGTTAATTATTACTTTTTCAACTTTAAAAGTAGTAGTGTTAGTACTTGCAGCGTATGGATATTCACCAGCATAACTAGCTTCCACATTATAAGTGTTTGCTGCTAATTTGTCAGTGCCTTTTAAAGAACCAGTACCATTAACAACACTAACATTATATTCTTTTTGATTAATAACAACACTAACGTTAGTAGTTAAATTGTTGGATAAAGTAACATCAATAGTGAAATCTTCTCCTTCTTTGATGTCTGCAACTTTAACAGTTAAAGTAGTTGCGTTTACAGGAACATCAACATAAACAGCATCGTCGCTTGCTAAAGTTTTTTGTGTGGCGAAATCATATTTGTTATCGGTAGTTACAGCTTCTACAGAATAATCTTGAGCTTTGACAATACCTTTAACAGTCACATCTTTGAAAGTGGAATCTTTAATTGTTACACCAGCTTGACGACCACTATCATCAGTACGATTAGCATTAGTGGAAACAATAGCATCAGCGGTTACATTATTAAAATCACAATTAATAATCGCAACATTAGAGAACATGTGTCCAACAATAGCAGTTTGGGTGTAATTTACAAATTCACAATTTTCAAATGCATAATTGTATACATCTACTGAATCAATATGATCTTTTAATGATGTTTCTCTTAGTTGACCAAAATCAATAGCTGCATTGATAAAAGTACAATTTACAAATTTATAATTTGAATCAGATAATGTAATTGCTTTGGTAAAAGTACAATTAACCCAACTATATGTGTTGCCCCTATTATTTGCTTCTTGACCTTGGACTTTAAATGTAACATCATAAATCCAATTTTCTTTATCTTCAATAATAATAGTTACATTTGCAATAGGGTTTCCTTGACCAAACCTATCCACTTTTGTTTTACCCTTAATAATAATTGTTGTATTTCCAGTAGCTGAACTAACTAATGAAGTCAATGCTTTACGGAAATCTTTAGAACTAGAATAATCATCGGAATTGATAACTATTTCAGAATCTCCTAAAATTTCATCAAATGATGCTCCCAACAAATCATTATTCATGTTTTGTGGAATAATTGTATCATAATCATTTAAATCATTGTATTCAATTTGAGGACTATTAATGAAAGTATTATCCTCAAAAGTATATAAACCACTTAATTTAACAGTAGTTCCGGTTTTAATATCATGATTAATGAATCTATTGTCAGTAATGACTAAATGTGCTTCCCCTTCACTAATGTTTGCATATTCATTGGTATTGAATCCACAGATTGCTTGACCATTATCTGCTGAGTTGCGAGTGAAATTAGAACAAGATACAGTCAATGTTCCACCATTCATTGCAGCGATAGCGCCACCATTACCATTAGATGCGAGGTTATGGTTATTTACAAAATTACAACATTTAATAGTTACATTATATGCATTAGATGCAAAGAAGTAATTTGATGCACCAATTGCACCTCCACCATTATTAGTAGAACAGTTATTATTAGTGAAGTTTGAGTTATATACTTCTAAAGTTGAGTAAGTGTATAATGCTCCACCATTCCATCCAGCAGTGTTTCCATTAAATGAAGAAGTTCTTATAACAGATTTTGCATTTGTGTGAGTGTGGATTGCTCCGGCCCACCATACTGCATGATTGTTGTTAAAAGTGGAAGTCCATACGTATAATTGTCCACAGTTATTAATACATCCCGGTTCGGTGTATCCATAATTGTTTTCAAATGTAGAACCTCTTACATTCATTATTACATTTGTTGTTGAAGCAGCATTATAGTTTGTTACTACTCCAAATGCAGCTCTACAATTTGTAAATGTACAATCGGTAATGTTCATGGTTCCGTAATTGTTGTAAATTACAGAGTTGTGTCCGCTGCTTGATGCATTAACATTTGTAAAAGTACAGCCATCCAAGACAGTTGTACCTGAAGATAGCATTTGCATGAGCATTGTGCAGGAAATGTCTTTAAAGTTTACATTTTGGAAAGTTATGTGGTAATTTGAATTGGAATTGTAGAATGGAATTCCTGAGTAACTTCCTGAAATGTAACTGGTAGATGTTCCTACGATTTTTGCGTTGTTTCCGAATACTATTTGACTAGTTGGTGTATATGTTACGCCACTAGCTAAGTTAATTGTTTTGTCTCCACTACTGCTTGCGTTACCTGCTAATTGAGACCAGTTAGTAACAGTTACAGAAGTAGCTCTTAGATTTTCATTTTCTTCATTATTAACTTCTAATGCGGTATCATCAGATTCAGCTGATTGTAAATCAACATCATCAACTTGTTCTACAACTACTGCATCATCATCAATAGTTAAAGAATCATCATTGATATCATCAGCAGCGCTTGCTGCACCAATACAACAAATGAAGATTAATAATGCTGCTAGAAACAAATTAAATTTTGATTTCATAGTTTTATTAGTCTCCCTAAATCATGATTTTAACTAAAAAAAATTTTAAGACCAGATTGAATATTTTCTATCAAAATAGTCTAAAATATCTTACAAGAACAAGAATCCATAAATCATATCAACCTTCTTTTTGCAGGGTAATATATACTGCAAGAGTCCATGAAAAGATTCTGTTTTTTCAGATATTTTTGATAAAAGAAAATTAAAATTAAATTATCATTTAGTAAATATTTATTAATTAAAGACTAAATGTAATTTTTTAAAATTCACTTTATCATTATTAATATTTGTAATTATGTTTTAAATAGGTTACTAAAAAATATTAAAAAAAGATTTTTTTGGTGATGGTTTTTAATATTCTTCTTCAGGTTGTTCTTTTCGCCTATATCCAATTATTAATAAGATTAATACAAGTATTACTCCTATTATTGATTGGATGTAGTTTATGTCCTTAAGTTCAGGAATTTGCTTGGTCACTTCATATGCCTTGGATTCAGTTGGCTGTGATGATTTACTTGCACTTGATCCGGCAGAGGATGATGCGCTTGCTATGCTAGCGCCTGATGTTCCCCAGGCATATCTTGTTGAGTTGCTGTCGCCATTGCGGGCATCTGACTGTGAATAGTGAATGTTGTTGCCGTTTGCATTTCCATCATTGTTGAATCCGTTACCGTTACCGTTTCCATCTATCAATCCCTGTCCTTTATTGGATTGGCCGTTGTTCATCCATGACAAATCGACACCGTGTCCGTTTCCATGTCCACCGTTGTTGTAGTTGCGAAGCCATTCGGGCAGGTCTCTCTCAGACATGTGGCGTATTGTATCGGCACCGTTGGTATTGTAGCGAACAATATTGTTGGCTCCGTTTCCTCCGATGCTGACTGCCTTGTCACCGCCTTCTCCAACACCAGTAATCAGTATATTATACATTACATTTGTGTCACTGGTGGTTGAGCTTGTTCCCTGATTTAGACTGATTGCAGTTGGACCGGGTGTTGTGACCTTATTGTATTTAATATCATATTTATGAGTCCCATTTGTACTTTGAGAATAACTGATACCATATACTCTGTCTCCTGCTTTATAGCCTCCAACAGTATCAACAATGATTGTATTGTTTAAAATTCTGTCATCAGAGTCTTGAACTTCAATTCCTGCAACTAAAGCCCATGAATCTGTTCCTGCTTTACCAGTAATATTGATAAAGTTACTTATTATATCGATTTCTGTTGATCCGTAATAGTTTTGTGAGTAGATTCCAATATTTGGACCATTGCTTACACTATGCAAATAGTTATAGGCTACCTTTAAATTATAAGCCGGACCGGTAATTTGTATTGGATAAGCTGTACCATCACGACCGTATCCTCCATAAGTAAATACATCAATATTATTGTTTGTAACAGTAACATCATTTAAACGATAGATATCCAATGCATACAAGTAATTTGCAATGTTTTTATGTGTATATAAGTCTTCTATTTTGATATTATTTTTATCAATACTTGAATTGTCACAGCCATATATCAATACTGATGATAATGTAGGATATTTAACTCCATTTTGATACTCCCCATAATTAATATCGGAATAAATATTATTATCTGATAATTGCAGGTTTTTACTGTATCCTGCTGCAAAGGAAGATATATGATCTCCTAAAAAACCTTCAGCATAAATAATTTCACGCAAAGGCAATGTAGAATTAATATCATTCCCTGAAACTATTGCATCATCACTGTATTGAAGAAGTATCGGGTAGTTGTGTCCTTCATGAAATGCATGTCCAATATAGTTAAAAGAAGAATTTATCAACTTAAAACCTGTATTGTCATACGAGTACACGCCGATTGCATCAACATCGCTTGGAGTGTTGTAGGTCATGTCAATATTATATATTGTCACATTGTCTCCTGTAACATATATTCCTGCATTATTGTTTCCTGTAAAGCTTTCGTTTAAAACGAAGTTTAGGTTGGTTAGCATCACGCCGTTGGCTTTTATATTGAATCCGGTGTTATTGAATAATGTATTTCTGCCGGTTATTTTTGTATTATCAGAATTAATGGTCAGTATCCCTTTGTCGGTGAATGTTCCGTCAAAGGTTAAAATCTTGCCACCGTATTCGTTTTTCAAGACTCCTGTATCGTCGAAATACATTTTGTAGTTACGCTGGTTTATCACGTAATTGTCCGGTTCTGTTTCGAGTTTGTCATTTTGTGATTGAACACTTTTAACATTCAAAGAAGAATAGGTTTCACTTGCATCTTCTAAAAGCATGTCATTGTCAGCTGAGTCTGTTATAGTCAAATTTTCATTTGTTGAGGCAGAAATTAGACTCATGCTTGCAAGCAGTATTATGCTTATTGAAAACACGAATA
This sequence comes from uncultured Methanobrevibacter sp., assembly GCF_900316895.1. Classification (GTDB taxonomy): domain Archaea; phylum Methanobacteriota; class Methanobacteria; order Methanobacteriales; family Methanobacteriaceae; genus Methanocatella. The sequence continues at coordinate 15,164 of NZ_ONER01000022.1, forward strand.
GTATTTTATTCATTTTCAAAATAATAATTCACCTACCCTCATTTATTTTTTTAATACTGTTAAACCTCTTATTTCCCCAGCATATATTACTAATGCACTGCAAAGAAGGTTGGTTTAACAGGTAAAGTTTAAAAAATAATTTAAAAATTATTATAATTACTTTACTAAATAATAGTTTAGTATTTATTACATTAATAAATATTTACATTAACCTCTTCAATGGTAATGTCAAGATTTAATTATCAAAAATAAAATTTGAAAAATCCAAAATGTAAAATTTAATACCCCACTATTGGAAAACATTTTATATCAAAAACTTGTAACCCTGACTAAAAAAATATGTTACAAACAGACAAGATCCAAACATAATTTTAACATGTAAAAAGGCAGATAAACTGATATTTGTAGACTTATCTATTTGACAGTGAAAATGGAATATAAAAAATTAACTATTTAATTATCAACATTATGTTGTTGGAAACATAATACTCTTTTTAATTCCAACACACAACAAACAAGTGAATGAAATATTTAATTATTTTAAATTTCAAAAAGTAGTGTGGAGAGAAAAGTTATACAACTATCACATGAGTTTTCATACTAACTCCTCTCCAAATAATTTTATTAGTTAATTAATATTTTAAATTTCAAATTATATAAATTAATAACCATTTTTTCAGTTAATAATTCAGTTGACATTGACTGCATGTTTTTGCTATTGGATTGTGATATCGGACCAATATTGTGAAGAGACCTTTAAAAGTTATATCTTGAAATTGTTTTCCCATCAATCATTATTTAAAATTATACATAACTTGGTTTATCCAATTACTATTTTGATGACCAATATATTGACGCCGGCCATTTTTTCCTGACTGAAAAACTGCCTTTGAAAAGCAAGTGATGATCATAAAATAACCGGACGGGCTTTACCTGATATGTGAAAAGCAAAATCAGCTCTTATCGGATTGTCTCTTATAACCGATTGCAAGCAAAAGAATTAAAACAATGCCCATGATTATTGCAGGAACATTATCCGTTTTTGCATCGATGATTGACTTTTCAATCTCATATGCCTTCACATCATCATTTTGTGATGGGGCTGATCCGGCATCCGATGAAGGCTGGCCTGCAATAGGATTTCCGGACAATCCCTTATTTACAAAATTTATTTTTTAATGGAATTTTAAAAGCAATATTAATCACTTAAACACATAAACTGTACTTCTTCCTTTTCCCTGAGACTTTATTAAACCTTTTTCAATTAATCTGCGAATATAAAAATGAGATTGCTGAGAAGACAAGTTAAGTAAATCCTGAACATCTTTATTTTTTATGGAATCATTTTTTTCAATAAACTCCAATATCTTAATCTCTTTTTCATTCAATCTGATTTTATCATTCATTTTTCTGTCAAAATGAGACATGTTGACAATGTCATCTTTTACATTGGATATGGAAACTAAAAATCCTTTCGAAAAATATTCCAGCCATTCAGTCAAATCCTGGGACTTGTCTGCTGATTGTAATGCAGCATAGTAAGATTGCCTATCCTGATTATAATATTCATCAAGGGAAAAATATCTTTTAATGTCATAATCCTTTAAAAGGAGAATTAGAGTCGCCAATACTCTTGCAGTTCTACCGTTACCGTCCACAAAGGGATGAATTCTAACGAATTCATAATGAAAGATTCCCGCAAGAATGATTGGATTTAAGTCATCCTGAACATTTACCCAATCCAATAACTCCCTAATCAGATAGGGAACTTCAATAGGCTTTGGAGGCACAAGATTCAGTTTGCCTGTTTTTATATTACCTATGACCACTTGGGAATCTCTAAATTTACCTGCCATGTTAGAGTCATTTAATGTTCCTTCAGTAATGTTTTGATGAATTTCCAAGATAGTTTTCTCATCGATTTTTTCATATTTGTCCAGATTTTCAATTGTTTTGAAATAGTTCAAAACTTCGATTTCGGATTTATTTAAATCAACATCATTTATCTTATTATTTTCTTTTAAGTTGAATAATTCTGTCACTTCTTTAAAATCCAAAGGGTTTCCCTCAATAGATGTTGAATTATATGAAGATGTGATTATAGCTTTATTTTTTAGCAAAAGATCATAAGAAGGCATTATTTGAGAATTTAAAATAAATTCCTTAATCGCTGAAATTTCCATCAGATTATTTATGATTTTATTGGTATAATGAAATTTCGCATCAAACATTGAATACCCCCTTATTAACACTGTTTATAATTATAGAACTATTTTTTTATATAACTTATGCATCGACCCTTAAAAAAAATGACATTTTTATTCGTAACTTGACGAATAATATATTTATTGCTTGATGATTATTTTTTAAAAATTAATAAAAACTATTAAAATATCAAAAAAAGCCTGAAAATTATAAAAAATAAAAATAAATATACTTGATGATTATGCTTGATGAAACTTAAAATTTTAATTACAACAACTATATAATTAATGTAGAGAGACCATAAGTATGACAACTATCACATGCCCTTTCATATAACTCTCTCCAAAATAATTTTAATTAATTAATGATTTAATTTTTAAGTTATATATAATTAATAGCCATTTCATAAAAATGAAAATGTTTTTGGAGGTATATAAATTACGTCATCATCCTTTTTTACAGAAGAGTAGTTATTTGCAACCACTATACCATATTGACA
>NZ_ONER01000049.1 GCF_900316895.1 uncultured Methanobrevibacter sp.
TATTAAACCATAATTCCTTTTCCATCTCTTCATCAGGAACAAATTCAACCTTATCCGTTAAAATAAAAGTTTTATCACACATATTCAACATCTTTTTTTCACATTTTATTAAAATTATAAAAAAATCCTAAAAAACATCATCACTTAATGACTAAAAAAATATAATCACTAAAAGGATTGTTTTTTTTAGAATATTATTATTATGAAACCGTGCTTAAAAAAAAGAAAGGAAAAAAATTAACTTATTGAAGTTTTTCCCCCATCTTTCTATATTACATATTATAAACCTACATATTATATGGCAGTTATCCGAGAGCATTTGAAAACTAATCTCACCACCCCATCCACATAAAAAAAAATATAGCCCACTAAATGTGCAATTCATCCCTGGCTTAAAGAAGCCGGAGAATTCTTGCACAATAAAGTTAAAATACCAGATTCTACAGGAAACCGAGGCATGAGCAGATTGCAACATGAACTGTTATCATCAAGTTAAAAGAAAGAAAAAAATGAATAAATGAAATATTCTTTGAGTATTTGTATAGTTAGGGGACATAATATCATTTAATCATAGAATATTTTTGCAGATTTCAAAAAAAAATTATTAATTAAGAAAGCACCAAATATATTTATAGTGATTCTTATGAAAGACTTTTTTAAATTTGAAGATGAAAATACTGATTTACCATTTTATAACAATGAACCAAAATTATCCAAAATGGAATGGGCATTGTTAATACTGGCGGAAACACTATTTTTAATTCCAATATTTTTCTCAATAAAAATGTCAGATGAATTTTTTTCATTTTATTTGTGTTTAATTGTTTTACTTCCATTACTATATGTTTCAAAAGGCAATTTGAGTTTATTTTTTAAAAAAGTGAAGCGTGAAGACATAAAATTAATAATCATATGTACAATTCTCCCTTTCGTCTACTCAATGTTCATGCTATTTATTTTAGAAACCCTGAAGATTTCTGCTGAATCTCCAATTGAACCGATATCAACAACCCTGCTTTCGATAATCAACATGGTTGTTCAATTAATGGGAGAAGAACTTTTTAAAATAGTATTATTGATTATTGCAATGTCCATCATATATCATTTTACAAAAAATCGAAAACTTTCAATAATCATTTCATCAATACTTACAATGGCAATATTTGGACTCACTCATTATAAATATGGTCCACTTATTCAAATCTTATTGATTCAAGGATTGGGCTCAATATTTGATTTGTATGCTTATCTAAAAACTAAAAATGTTTTAGTCTCATATTTAGCGCATTTGCTTTTTGATTTCACTCCATTTATAATGGAACTGATTGCGCTTCTTATGGGAATTCAAGTTAGATGAAAAAGCATGTATATGTTGCAGATTAAAAAGTTCAGAAATTAAGTCAACATCGTTATTTTATAGGAAAACCTGTGTTCTAGTTTGAGCTTCTCCAGGTGTTTCCGCATTTTGCGCATCTTATGAAATTTGTCGGCGCCTCATCGGCAGACCTGGTCTGAACTGTCCACCAGTAGCCCTTTGTTCCGCCGCATTTATAGCAGGTTATTCTGGTTGTCGGCAATGCCACATTATCCCTATCCGTTACAATAACCTTCATCTCCGGATTCTTTTCACCTTCCATATGATACTGCTCTTCAATATCTTCACTGGAAAGGGATTTTTCATAGCCGCATCTGCATTTGATCTTGCCTTTGTTCGGCATAAGCATCTTACCACAATTAGGACAGAATTCCATATTAAAAAACACCGTTAAAAATTCGTAAGTAATAATTTAGAAAAAGAGGTTAATAAAACAATCGGTTAAAAAAAAGAAAAAGAAAGTTACCGAAGTAACTATTCTAAAATGACGGCAGGTTTAATGAGGTCACGTGGTTTGTCCCTCATGATGATCATTGCCTCATAGATGTCATCGAAGTTGGTGAATCTGTGAGTGATGAGTTTGGATGAGTCGAATCTGCCGTATTCTACCAGTTTCACGAGTTGTTCCATTCTGGCACGTCCACCAGGACATACTCCACCACGGATGGTCTTGTCGGCAAGACCTGCTCCCCATGCCAATGCAGGCAATGGAACTTCAGCAACACCGTCGTAGTGGTTTACGTTACCGAGCACTCCTCCTACTTTTAGCACTTCAAGAGCTTCACCGACTGTGGATGCTCCTCCACCTGCTACAACTACCTTGTCGACACCTGCGCCGTCTGTGAGATCCATGATTTGCTGTACTGTGTCTCCATCATGGTAATCTACAATGTCTGAAGCACCGTATTCTTTTGCTACCTTTACTGATACCGGTCTGCTTCCTACTGCAAGAATTCTTGATGCCCCCATGAAGTGTGCTCCTGCAACACCCATAAGACCGACAGGTCCGATACCGAATACTGCTACAGTGTCACCAGGTTTGATTTCCGCAAGCTCTGCACCGTAAAAACCGGTGGTCATCATGTCTGAAATCATTACTGCCTGGTCGAGTGAAACGTTGTCGGGCAGGTGTGCAAGGTTACCGTCTGCAAGGTTTACGTGGAAGTGTTCAGCGAAGGTTCCATCCTTGAAGGTGATGAAGCTCATTCCGGTACCCATTCCATAACAGTGTTGTCCGAATCCTGTTTGTCCAGGAACAGTCAGCCAGTCCGGAGTGATTGCAGGTACGATTACGCGGTCTCCAGGTTTGAAGTCTTTTACATGGCTTCCTACCTCTTCAACGATACCTGTTGCTTCGTGTCCAAGAATTCTGTTTGGCGCATCGCTCATGTATGCATTACCCCATACAATGTGTACGTCTGAAGTACATGGTGCAAGTGCAATTGGTTTAACGATTGCGTCATATGGTCCACATTCTGGTTTAGGTTTTTCAACCCAATCCATTACATCCTGGTCTATTCTTGCTAGTCCTCTCATTGTTTTATCTCCTTAAAAATATATAAGTTGATTATGTTAAATGTAAGTTACATACCAACTTAATTAAGAATATACTTATAGGATTATTTAAATGTTTTGAACTGGTGTGAATATCGTTCAAAAAAAAATGATGACTGCCGGACACTCCATTTTGCCCCATCAAATACATTATTTTAAAAAAAGTACAGCCATCCTGCAATTAATTTGAGATAATTAAAAAAAAAGTTTTATGTGAAAGGGTCAACCTTCCACCATTATCAGCTTGCCCGTAGCAGGGTCCTTGTAAACCTTACCCATCTCGGTATAGCCCTGACCTGATGAATTTGAAGTGTCAGGGGTTTCATTCAGCTGTTGGCCTTGATCAACCTCTGTCATTTTCTGCTGCATCTGTTCATGAACATTCTGACTAGGGTCAATCATCGCCTGCATGTTCCAGCTTATGATAACAAAAACCAGAAAGCCAACGGCAATGACCAGCATCGCATCCACAAGGTTTGATGTACCGGCCATCGGGTCTTCTTCGACACGTTTGGATCTACGTCTTCCACCTTTTCTTACCATAAGAATCACTATTTTTTCATTTTATCAAGTGTTGCATCAATCAATGCATCCAAATCGGACAGGTATCTGTCATACCATCCGGAACGAACCTTACCTATCACATAACACAATGCACCGGAACCGATACCGACAATGGTTGTGTTGAATGCAACTGTAAGGGATGATGCCAATGTATTGATGTCTCCGGCACCCAATGCTGCCAAACCTGGACCCATTGGAATCAATGTACCCATTAACCCTAATGTCGGTCCGATACGTGTAATGATGTCTGTTTTCTGCAGATTGCTCATTGTCTTTTCTTCTTCAAATTCGAATAGCTTACGTGCAAGGGCTTCCCTTGAAGAATTGCCCAATTCAGAAGAAGAAGCGATTTCAGTCAAAACCTTTTTCTGTGCTTTTGGGATTTTTGCATTTTCAATTACGTTCTTTAAAGCATCAATTGACGGTGCACGATTAATTTCATAAATCAAATCCCTGATTGTTCCAACAGGGACCTTACGTCTTGATGTATACTCAGCTATAACTCCACCTAATGTAATTATTGTAATGATTACAATGACAAGCAGAATAACCAGTACAGGTATTGTCAAGCTCTGTGAAATTACATCAAGAGAACCTGTTAAAAACTCTCCACCTGGAATGTTTAAAGCCATATTTTTTCACCTTTATCTTAAAATATTCCTGCCTCTTTTATTTAAAACGATACCTCCAACAATCAAAATGGCAAATGCCAATATGACCATCAGGATATCCTGAGGAGAACCCAATGTAATAGGACTTTGAGTTTTGGTCAATACTCCTGCAATGTTTGGTATGACGATTGCTGAAAGCAAGAAATATGCACCAAGCAAAAGCATGAAATTGCCCAATACAATTGGATAAGGCCTGTTGATTACTTTCACTATTGTATTTGATGCAAAATATGTTACAATCATAACGCCAACAAGTGCTGCAGCCGCATACCAGCTGAGGTCAAGTGAAGTGACTCCAATTGTTGGTGCAACAATTAGGACACTTGCAATAATTGAACCGAAACAGCATGGACAAGGAGCAATGATAGCCAGAGAAGTTGCAGTAGACGTATTCTTATCATGTATTTTCCATTCCCTTATTGTAAACAGGCCTGCAATAATCATGATTGAAGCCATAATGATATAGAATATTGTATTGTAACTGTAAATTGCCTGAACCAATTGCTCAGAGTATAGGGAAGCTATCGCAGAAATAAGAATAACTCCACCACCATATGCAATGCAAATTGCAGCAAATAACTTTTTGGACAAATTGGCCAATCCTGACGCCAGCCCTATCTTGATACCGAATACCAGAACGGAAGCGAATATACCAACCTGCCATAATACACTCATCATATCCATAGAAAATTCTCCAAATAAAATTAAATTTAATTAATTACAGTTTAATATTACTCTAATAAAATATATAAAAGTTATCAACTTTCGATATGTAGCATATGCACTATCAATAATATCTTTGTCGGATAACATTAAAAAGCTTTAGGCTAAAAAAAATTTCATTAGTGAAAACTTTAATGTTACATGAAGATTAAATATATATTATACTAAAAATTAATGAGGCAAAACATGTATTGGAACGAAGAAATAGAAACAATGCCAAGACAAGACCTTGAAGAATTGCAGTTGAAAAAGCTTCAGGCGACTGTTAAAAGAGCATTTGAAAAAATACCGTATTATAATAAAAGATACAGTGAAATTGGAGTTTATCCTGAAGACATCGAAACCCTGAAGGATATCGAAAAGCTTCCATTCATCACAAAAGATGATTTAAGGGAAAGCTATCCCTTCGGACTTTTCGCAGTGGACATAAAAGAAATCAAGGAACTCCATTCCTCATCAGGAACCACAGGAAAACCTGTCGTATCAGGATATACCGAAAAGGATCTTGACACATGGGCGGAAACCATAGCAAGAGGACTTACCATGATGGGCATCGGCGAAGATGACATCCTCCAGAACACACACGGTTACGGAATGTTTACAGGAGGTTTCGGAGTTCATTACGGATCTCATAAGGTTGGAGCGGCAATCATTCCAATTTCAACCGGCCAAACCAAAAGGCAAATCGAAATAATGAAGGATTTCGGAGCCACAGGACTTATCTTTACTCCATCATATGGAATACACCTTGCGGAAGTCGCCCTTGAAGACGGCGTCGACCCTAAGGAACTGGGAATCAAGGCAATAGGATTTGGAGCTGAAGGATGGACCGAGGAGATAAGGCAAAGAGTGGAGGAACTCTTCGGATGCAAAGCATATAACATTTATGGATTGACTGAACTTATGGGACCTGGCGTCGGAGTCGAATGCTGTGCCCAAAAAGGCCTTCACATTGCAGAAGACATTTACTATCCTGAAATCATCAATCCAAATACACAGGAAGTGCTGGGCGGGGATACCCCTGGAGAACTGGTATTGACAAACCTTGAAAGGGAAGGAATGCCAATCATCAGATTCAGAACAAAAGATTTGACAAAGCTCACCTATGAAAAATGCGAATGCGGAAGGACACATGCAAGAATGAGCAGAATAACCGGAAGATCCGACGACATGATCAAGGTAAAAGGAGTAGCTGTTTTCCCATCACAAATAGAAAAAGCATTGCTTAAGATTGGTGATGCAGAGCCTCATTATATGATTATAGTTACAAGACCTGGAACCTTAGATGAAATCGAGATAAAGGTAGAGGTGTCACAGGACATCTTCTTCGATGGCGTAAAGGATATGATGGACGTTCAAACAAAAATCGCAAAATCCATTGAAAATGAAACAGGAATCAGGGTAAAGGTAACCCTGGTAGAACCGAAAACCCTGCCAAGATTTGAAGGCAAAGCAAAAAGAGTAATTGACAAAAGAAACTTACATTAGGTGCTATCATGAAAATTAAACAACTATCAATATTTTTACAGAACAAAATGGGAAGTCTGGCAAAACCTCTTGAAGTCCTTACCGTTGCCGATGTCAACATCAGGGCTATGTGCATGGCAGACACTTCTGAATTTGGTATTTTAAGACTCGTTGTTGATGATCCAATCAAAGGAAAGGAAGCTCTTGAAGAAAACAATTTCCTTGTTAAACTCACCGACATCATTGGCGTTGAAATGAACGACGTTCCTGGCGGTCTAACAAGCGTCCTGGACGTAATCAAAGACAATCTGATTGATTTGGAATATCTTTATGCATTCTCACATAACAAAGAAGACAAGGCAATACTTTTGCTTCATGCTGAAGATATTGACAAGCTGATTGATGTTTTAAGCAAAAACAATATTCCTATCGTTTCCGCTGAAGAAGTTTATACATTATAAACTTTTTATCCTTTTTTTATTTTATTTTTGAATTTTAGACACAATTTTTAGATAATATTAAATATATTTTTCATCATACATTTAACCATAAACATCATGACGTCATGATTGTTTAAAAATTTAGGTGATTAAAATGGGAAAACTAGACGGAAAAGTAGCAATCGTAACCGGATCAACCTCCGGTATGGGTCGTTCTACAGCTAAATTATTTGCTGAAGAAGGTGCAAAAGTTGTTGTAACTGGAAGAAACGAAGAAAGAGCAAACGCTGTAGTGGATGACATTAAAGCAGCAGGTGGAGAAGCATTTGCAGTTATTGCTGATATGGCTAATGTTGACGACATTAAAAAAATCTTTGATGAAACCATTGAAAAATATGGAACTGTCGACATCTTGTTCAACAATGCAGGACTTTTAAGCGTAACTCCTCTTTTAGAAATTACCAAAGAGGAATGGGACAAAGTATTTGCAGTTGACGTATACGCTCCATTATACTTAACCCAATTAGTAGCTCCTGTAATGAAAGAAAAAGGAAAAGGTGTTGTAATTAACACTTGTTCAGTAGCATCCTACGCTGCACACTTTGGATTTGTAGGTTACATCTCATCCAAACACGCTATTGCTGGCCTTACCAAATCCATGGCATTCGAACTTGGTCCTGAAATAAGATGTAACGGTATTGCTCCTGGTGCTATCCACACCGCTATGGTAGATAGTATTGGTGGAGTAGAAGCATTACAAATGATGGTTGACGGAGCACCTATGAAAAGAGTAGGTCAAGGAGAAGATATTGCTGCATTAGCATTATTCCTTGCTTCTGACGAATCTGAATTCGTAGACGGTCAAATCATCAGATGTGACGGCGGATTTGAGTGTTAAATTTTTAAAGTAGTTGGATTTTTATCCGCTACTCCTATTTTTATTTTTTTAAAATTAAGTGTTTTTTAGTCTAATTATACTTATTCTAAACCATTTTTCTCTTTCAAGAGCTCGACATCTTCTCTCAATTTTTCGAGTTCATCATCATACTCATCGAGCGTATTTTCAAGTTCCCGAATCCTCAACTCTTCATAACTGACACTATTATCTGATTTAACCTCTTTGAATATCATGACAAGTAGAATCATACCCAGAACAGCGCCAAACAGCATCAGAGGATAAATGTCATTAATGTATGTGATTGAGATATTCGGAGGAGTCAGCCAGATTATGAGCAGCATCTCAAATCCGACATATAAAAACATCAGAATAACTGCAGACCTTCCCTTCAGGAACCTTTTATCATTGAAAATATAAATCACACTTCCGAGAAATCCTGCAATTATTGTCGCCAGAGAACACGGCAGGGCAGTTACACCGCCTTCAAAAAATCTGAATCCCCCGGAAACGATGCCTGCCGGAATTCCGACATAAGGACCTCCAACCAAACCAGCAATCATGATAATCAAATTTCTGACATTGGCAAAGGAGTTGTTTACAGGAATGGTGTACTTTGATGCAAGACAGCCCAAAATGCTGAAAATAATGAAAGTGAAGAACAGATCTTTTTTAGTGAACTTCTTATGCATGACATTCTTAAGGGATTTTGTTTTGATTGCAATAAGCATCAATATCAAAAGGACTGACAATACCTTAAACATGTTTAAAAACGGCGTAAAAAAGCCAGTGGTATGAGTACTCTGATTAAAAATGGAAATGATAATGCTTAAAATACCAATAATGATCAGATATCCCATTTCATAAATCGAGCTGTCTCCCAAATTCCTGAATTGGGGCAGCCTTGTTGAAATGAATCCAAAAATTATGATGGCGGAAAGCATAGTTAAAATATTATTGAGTACAGCAAAGGAAATCTTTAATTCATGATGGGCAAAATAATGTGTCAAAAATGAATAGTAAAGAATAATGTTTGATATGACTAACACTAAAAAGATTATAAGAAAACCAAGGTTTTTTTTACTGATTTGGTTCCTTCTAGTGTTTTTGCTCATACCATCACTCTTAAAAAAAATTAAATTAAACTGTTTACTTTTCTATGACAAAACCGTGGTTTTGCGCCTTGGTGACAAAGACTGTACCCTTATCTCCAATGATTTCCTTGGTTTTTTCCACGATATCTGCATTTGATTCATCAAACATGGTATAGAGAACCGGTCCGAATGATGAAATTCCGACACCGTATGCTCCGGCCTCTTCAATTGCCTTCATTGTAGGCAGGTAGCTTGCATCAAGTGAGTGTTCTAACTTGTTGAATCCCACTTTTTGAAGTTCGCTTACGGCCCAACCGAAGTTTTTGATGTCCTTTTCAAGCATGAACGGAACAAGATTCATCAAAATCAGGTGAGATACCTGTTCCACTTCCTCTTTTGGAATAGGACAATATGTCTGGAAGACATCCACCTCATCATCACCCTCCATATGCTTTTCGATATATGGAATTGCAATCAGGATGTTCCACTCTTCCGGAAAATCGTATCTTGCAATAAGTGTTGCAGGCTTTGCCTGTGAAGCGCCTGAAGGCAGGAACAATGGCTTTTCCTCTTTGCTGTGCCCACCATCCAGGATAAATCCTCCCAAATCGTGAGTGTAGGTTCCAATACCTGAAGTTCCACCTCTTCCAACAATGGCACTTAATTCACGGCTTTCCACTTCAATTCCCATTGTTTCGGTAATCAAGTGAGCTGTTGAAACAGCAATTTGAGTTCCGCTTCCAAATCCTGAATGCGGAGGATAAGTATTATGTACGATAAATCTGAAACCTGAATCAATGTCAAAATGCTCAATGGTCTTTTGAGCAGCGCCAGGGATTTTTTCCTGACATTCCAATATTGCTTCCTCGTCTGTTACAGTGTCGGCAAATTCAAGTTCAATACCGCTTTCGATTTGCTCAACTTCCAATACAAATTGTGGATCAGCTAATGCTAGACCAATACCACCATCGACTCTTCTATATGACCCGTTCAAATCAATCAGGGACATATGTATTCTTGAAGGTGCTCTAATAATCATTTTTTCACATCCTTAAATATTCTATAAGATATTTGTTTTTAAATATATATAAGATTTTGTAAAAAGAATCTACCGTTTATTCAATTCATCAATTTTATTGTTCAATTTTTCAACTTCAGAGGTCAAATTATCAATCTTGGATTCCAAATCCTTGCGTTTATCCCTGTTCAGCCTTGACACATATGCGGATGAAATAATAGCGGTGATCATGGAAAAGATTATAATCCCTCCAACCATTGCCACAATTCCTATTATCCTGCCTGATGTTGAGGTTGGAACGACATCACCGTATCCTGTACTGGTCATTGATGCAAAAGTGTACCAGATGGCGGTTTTAAAGTCCGCAATGTTTGAATCGGCCAGCCAAACGAGAATGGTTACAGCGACAATGAACACTATTGCTATTATAATGACCTTGTCCAGATAGGTCTTTTTCAAAAAGTCCGAAACAATCTTCTCATCATCACGAATAAGAATGAAAATCTTTATGAGTTGTGCAAGCTTGACGAATCTCAGTGCCCTCATGAACACCGAATTGAACGGAAGCATTCCCAGAATGCCCAAAGAGTTATTCTTCAGATATTCTTTCCGGTCATCAGACTTTTTCAGACTGTATAAAAATTCAACCCAGAAGCATGCACATAAAAACAAGTCAAAGGCAATCACATTAAACTTGAAAGAAGTGTCAACAGGATAGAATGTAATGTATATCAAAAAGAGTATATCAAAAATAGTTAACACTATTCCGCCGAAGTACACCAGTTGCCTTTTCATAGTTATAGTATATATTCAATAGTATATATTAACTACACTAAAACAGGTCGTCGACGACATCGACCAGCCTTTCGGCCAAGTGAAGGGTTAGCTCAAAATCCTCTGAAGAATAGCATTCATAAACCAGTGTAGGTATTCCTGCTTTTGCTGTCGGTTCTGTTATGTATGGTGGGCTTGATCGAAATTCCGGAGCGTAATATACGATTTCATCCATATTGTCAAGTATCCTATTCATGTATTCGGATGACTTATCGTCAAAGCCCGGAGCAAAGACGAAATTGGTTATCTGATAGTCCCCAGGACCCTGCGGTCCACGGTTGGAGTGGATATCCAGGAACAGATCGTACTTTTTGTCAATGATATCGTCCCTGATGAATTCCTGTGCGAGCAGCTGTCCTTCAAGACGGCCCTCTGTTTCGGATGAAACATCATTGACATTGATGTTGTACAGGTAATAGCAATTCCTTAAATCAGTTTTTGCGGTTAACTTTTCAAATAAAGCTCTGTGGGACTTGCTTTCCAAAGGATGCATTCCAATCACATAAGCTATTCTGACCTTTGAGTCTTTATCTCCAAAAGGACCGTGCAGATGGACGCTGCCTAAATCATTCCTGCCTAAAAGTTCGGATTCATATTCTGTTGAGTCAACCTGGGCTTCGCTTGTCGGTTCTTTCGGATAATTCATCTAAACACCTAAAAAAAAATAAGTTAAGACTAGAGTAATCTAGTCTTCGGATGGTGAACGTGCACCTAATTCCTTGTTCAATTCATAAATCAATCTGTTGTCGCCATCAGCCAATCTGATTTTGGCAACCAATTCCATAGCGTTTTCTTCCTCTTCGACTTGCTCTTCGACAAACCATTGCAGGAAGTTGTTGGTTGCATGGTCTTTTTCTTCAATTGCCAAATCAACTAAATCATCAATTAATCCTGATACTTTTTTCTCATGTTCTAAAACATGTTCGAATGCTGCGACTGGGGAATCCCATTCGGTTTGAGGTCCTTCGATTTCAGTCAAGGTTACGGAAGCTCCTCTTCTGATAATGTAGTCATAGAATTTCATTCCATGTTCTAATTCTTCTTCTGCTTGTACTCTCATCCAGTTAGCAAATCCTGCTAAGTCTTCATCTTCAAAGTAAGCTGCCATGGATAAGTATAAGTATCCTGAGTAAACTTCAGCGTTTAATTGTCCGTTTAATGCTTTTTCCATATTTTCTGATACCATTAAATATCACCATTAT
>NZ_ONER01000121.1 GCF_900316895.1 uncultured Methanobrevibacter sp.
TTTTGTGCATTGTCGCACTTTGAAAATTTCTTTATATTTTTTTATTCAAATTATATCATATGCATGCCATATTGAACTTGAAAATTAATTTTATCTTAATTTTTAAGTTAATTGAATTAAAACCTATCCATTGTTTATAAAAGAGGTTATAATTTTTTTTAATAAAAAATCTCTCTGCAGGGTGTTTTAAATTAATAGGATGTAATTAATATGATTAGAAAACGAAAATTCTCAAAGCCTTTTGATTTGAGTCACAGCATTTTGTTTAATGAATTTCCTAAGGAATATACAAGCACTATTGGGGTTCCTGGAAAATTTGTTGAAAAGTGCAATCGAAGAGTTCATTTGAAAGATGGGACTTGCGGTGAAATGGATTCTGCATATATTGCAGATTCTGATTATAAAATACTATTTGAAAGAGTGGCTGTGGGTTTAGAACATCAATCTATTCCTGTTGGGGAGGAAAAGTTAAACAAATTTGGAGATTATGATGTTCAATTGGTTGTTGATGAACATTTACCCACATTATTGGTTGTTGCTTCACATCTCAACAAAGATAAATCTAAAAATAAACTTATCAGGTCTCCGTCTGATATTACTCAATTGTACTTCTTAGATCTTGGTGAGGATAATATATCCCAAAGATTAAGTACTGTGAGTAAAATAATATATAATAATCAATATTTGAGTCAAGAAATGGCCTTAAATTTGGGTGTAATTGCACTTTATGCGCCTCGAGAACGTGCATGTGAAATAATGGATAATGTTGTAAGTCTATATCTTAAAATTGTTGAAAAGTTAGATTTGCATATGGAATATACTTTGTATTCAGTTATCACTGTGTTGCTGGATGCATTTTTTGATGATGAAGACGAATATAGGAGGTTAACAAAAATGATGGATGATAATACTTCTCAGGAAAGTCAAATGAGATTTGCATCTCATGAGAGTACTATTGAAAGTTTAACTTATGCTAAAGAAGATTTAGCTCATACTAAGGATGATTTAGCTCATACTAAGGATGATTTGGCTAAGGCTAATGGTAAAATTGCTGATCTTGAAGCTGAGGTAAAAAGGTTAACTGATGAATTGAATGGAAGATAATTTATTTTTTCATTTTATTTTTTTCAAATTAACATATCACGATATCATGATATGACAACATTTAAATACATAAACATATCATAATATGTAAATATATAATATATGTGATGGAAATGAAAAAAAATAATCTTGAAAACGAAAACGATGATATGTGTGAAGTCTTCAACTCTCATGAAGATGTTGTTGACCGTGTACGTGAACGCATACCTGACGAAGCTGAATTCGCTGAGCTATCAGAATTCTTCAAAATTTTTGGAAATCCAACAAGATTAAAAATTATTTCCCTGCTTAGTATAGAGGATTTATGTGTTTGTGATATTTGTGAGGCTCTTGATTTAAACCAAACAACAGTTTCAAATCAATTGAGAATATTGCGTGCAAATAATATTGTCAAATACCAAAAGGAAGGTAAGATGGCAAGATATTCACTCACAGACCTTCACATAGAAATGATTTACAAAGTGGGTTTGGAACATATATTAGAATAATTTTTAATTGGTGATAAAATGGTTGAAAATAGATGTTATGATGCGGATTGTGCTGATGAAAACTGCCACAATCCAGAACATTTCAATTACATCTGTTTGGATCCGAAATGTGATGAAATTCACTGTGAAAATCCTGATCATTATGATAGACAGTTATTAAGAGATTATCAAGAAAAAACTGATTTAAGTATCCATGATCATAGCGAAAAAATTGATTATGATGAAGATGTTGATATAAGCCTTTGTGGTTGTCCTGATTGTGCAGATGATGATGGTCATGAGCATTCTCACGAGCATGAGCATCATCATGACCATGACCATGAGGATGTTTGTACTGATGATGATTGTGGTTGTCATGATTACGAACATGACCATCATGACCATGAGGATGTTTGTACTGATGATGATTGTGGTTGTCATGATCACGAACACGAACATGATGATGTTGAATTCAGTTTGTGCGGGTGTCCTGATTGTGCAGATGATGACGACCATGGACATGACCACGGTCATGAGCATTCCCATGGGGACGAGGAATTATTGGCTGAAGGAAAACCGTTAATTGCCAATAGGCCAATACAAATCATTGTTGCAAGCGGAATACTGTTTGTTTTAGGTCATGTTTTTGAATGGTTGTCATTTGACCCTACAATTGTAACTGTTACATATATGCTTGGCGCAGTAATTGCAGGTTATGAAATAGCTATTATGGCGTATAAGTCATTAGTCAACAGGCATACTATCGGCCCGGCAATGTTAATGTGTATTGCATGTGTTGCATCATTCATTATAGGGCATCCTGAAGAAGGTGCTGCAGTCACTTTCCTTTATTATATTGCAGAATTTTTAGAAGACTATGCTGAACATAGGGCAAAACGTTCAATCAAATCATTGGTTGAAATTGCCCCGGACACTGCAAGAGTTAAAGTTGGGGATAAGGAAGAAATTAGAAACGTCGATGAAGTAAATGTTGGGGACATTGTAATTGTAAAACCTGGAGACAAAGTGCCTTTGGACGGTGAAGTGATTTCAGGTTCATCTTCAATTAACCAGGCTTCCATCACTGGTGAAAGCGTACCGGTTTTAAAGGAAGTTGGGGACAATGTGTTCTCAGGTACTGTTAATGAAGACGGATATCTGGAAATTAAGGTAACTTCTGAGGCTAAGGACTCAGTCATTTCAAAAATCGTAACTTTGGTTAAAAGATCACAGCTCAACAGGTCTGAAACCGAAACCATGGTTGAAAGGATAGCCAAATATTACACTCCTGTAATGATGATTGGGGCAATTTGCATTGCATTCATCCCGCCGTTATTGTTTGGTCAGCCATTGGTTGATTGGGTTTATAAAGCGCTTTCCCTATTGGTAATCTCATGCCCTTGTGCATTCTTAATCTCAACCCCTGTTGGAATGGTATCCGCTATCACTTCAGCAACCAGAAACGGTGTTATAATTAAGGGAAGTACCTATGTTGAGGAAATGCGTAATGTCAAGGCGGTGATTTTTGATAAGACAGGTACTCTAACAGAAGGTAAATTGGCATTAAGTGGCATTAAAGTGTTGGATGAAAATTATTCTGATGAAGATATTGTTAGGATCGCATCTTCCTTGGAGTCTCAATCCTCCCATCCGATTGCTCAGGCTATTGTGGATTATGCAAATGAAAATAATATTCTCTATGAGAATATCGAAGACTTTAAAAATGTTCCAGGTAAAGGAATCATTGCAAACCTTGGAGGAGAACAGTTCTATGCCGCTAACGAATCTCTAATTGAAGGAAGTTCCTTTGATATCTCAAGGGATGAAATAAACAGATATTCATCTGAAGGCAAAACAATCGTTTTCGT
>NZ_ONER01000050.1 GCF_900316895.1 uncultured Methanobrevibacter sp.
AAACAATGTAAAAACTTATGAAATATATCAAAATGGACGGTGCCAGATACCTGAGGAAATATTCGTTTAAAGCAACCCCTGATGAGATATCAGTAATTGTCGGAACTGCAATTTCCAAAACAAGAATTGTCATGGCGATTGCAAAAACACCATCAGTAACAGCAGCATGCCTATCATTTGAAGTGTTTAAAAATTTACTTTTAACCATCAATATAAATAGTGTTGTTTATTCTATTTAATTGTTATTAGAAAAAAATTAATTTTAAAAAAAAGAATAAAAACCAGTTAAATATAATTAATCTGTTTTAACTGATTGTTATCTAGTAATTTAATTACAATAATATTTAAATTAAAAGAGAGAGCATATGAAAAGTATTCTTAATCCCGTTTATGCAATTCATCCACGACTGAAGAGGCCATGGTATTCTTGCATCATTTAGATAAACTATATCTAACAAAAGATTTAAACATTTAAAATTAGATAAATATAATTAATTCCAATTTAAAAAAAAAGATGATATTATGCCAGAAACAGATTATTTAAAAATACCCCAAAATAGAGTAGGGGCATTAATCGGAAGCAACGGTAATGTGAAAAAATCCATTGAAAAGGCAACCGGAACCATATTGGACATTGACAGTGAGGAAGGTACAGTCTACATCACTCCCCGAGATGATATGGAAGACCCATTGGGAGTCTGGAATGCAAACCATATTGTAAAAGCTGTAGCCCGTGGATTCAACCCGGAAGTTGCCCTCAAGCTTGTAAGCGATGACATTTATCTTGAAGTGATCAGCTTGCCTTTATATATCGGCAAATCCAAAAAGGCCCTTGCAAGACACAAGGGAAGGATTATTGGAAAAGACGGTAAAACACGTGAAATCATCATGGAAATGGCTGAAGTGGACATGGCAATCTATGGAAAAACAGTTTCACTCATAGGTGAAATGGACAACATCATGGTTGCAAAGGAAGCAATTGAAATGATTCTGAACGGATCCAGGCACAAATCAGTTTACGGATTTTTAGAACACAAAAAAGAAGACTTGAAAATGAGAGAATTCAAGGACCTTGTCGGAATTGATGATGATAAAATCGAGTTCAAGGACGGCATCGACTTTGATGAGAAAGATTATTAGGAGTTGAATGCTCCTAACATATATTTTTTATTTTAAACCTCATAGAAACTTTTTTTAAAATTAAAACAATTTTATAAACTCAGACAACTTTTTTTCTAATGGAAATATAAATTCATATCAAATCAAATTTCACCTATCAAAGAAATATTACACATATAAATCAATTAAAATAATACTTTCCTATAAAAATTATGTCATTACTTGAAAACTTTTATATACTGTAACCAACATATATAGATAACATAGTGTAAATACTATATTTTTTACATGTTTTTAAATTATTATTTTACCATATATTTAGATGAGACAGATAGGGTAGGGTATGAATATTACTTTTCAAATGCTCTCTCACTTTATTTAAATATAGTAATCATAATAAATTTAATCATATCAATCATGAAGGAGGAAAAATTTTGGCTCAACAAGGAATTGATTGGGATGAGGATTTTGACAGACTGACTCCATCCCAATTCTTTAGAAAGAACAAGCAGATGTTAGGATTTACTGGAAAAATCCGTTCATTGACTATCGTTTTCCACGAACTGATTACAAACAGTTTTGATGCATGTGAAGAAGCTGGAATATTGCCAGATATCGACATCGAATTAAAACGTGTTGACAAGGAACATTACATCTTAAGACATAAGGATAACGGACCTGGTATCCCTGAAGACTACGTAATGCAGGTATACTGTATGATGTTTGCAGGATCCAAGTTCAGAAACATCCAATCCAGAGGACAACAAGGTTTAGGTTGTAGTGGATGTGTGCTTTTATCACAAATGACTACAGGTAAGCCAGCTCATGTAATTTCATGCTACAAAGAGGGCGATGAAATCAAAGGAGTTAAGATGAAGTTCCAGATGGATGTTGAAAACAACCGTGGAATTTTAATGGAAAGGGAAGATTATCCTGCAGAACAAACCGGAGTATGCATTGAATTACAGTTTAAAGATGTGTCATACTCTCTTGCAGAACAAGGTGCATTCGAATACATCAGAAGAACCATGATCGGAAACCCTCACGCAAAAATCACTTTCAGAGATCCATCCGGACACAAATACATCTTCAAAAGAGCTGCAAACGTTGTTCCGGTACAGCCTAAAGAAGTGCTCCCTCACCCTAAAGGTGTGAGTGCTGACGATTTAATGACCATGGCAAAAAATACCGACAGCAGAAGATACAAAAGCATGCTGACCTCATCAATGTCAAGGATGTCCAATAAAAGAGTTGATGAAATTGCCGAAATGACCGGAATTGACATGAACAAACGTCCGAAAGCCATGACATTCCCTGAAGCGGAAGCTATCGTTCACTGCTTCAAGAAAATGAAATTCATGGCCCCTCCAACAGACGGACTTATACCAATCGGATCAGAACAAGTGGAAAAAGGTATGAAACAAATCCTTAAACCTGAGTTTGTTACAACAATTACCAGAAAGCCTGTAACCTATCAAGGTGGTGTTTCATTCATTATTGAAGCAGGTCTTGCATATGGTGGAGATGCAGGAAGAGTTGTTAATGAGAAAAGAAAATCTGAAATCATGAGATTTGCAAACAGAGTTCCATTAACATTCGATGCAGGAAGCTGTGCAATTACAGAAGCTCTCAAAAGTATTGACTGGAAACGTTATGGTTTGAAAGACATGGACAATACTCCATTGACTTTATTTGTAAATATTATCTCAACTCAAGTACCATATCTCTCAACAGGTAAACAGAGTGTATCCCCTGAGCCAGAAATCGTTCATGAAATCAGACAAGCAACCATGAAACTAGCACGTAAATTGCAAAAACATATCAGAGCCAAAAGAGCGGCAAAAGAAAAGGAAAAACGTTCAAAAGTATTTGAAGAATATGTTCCTGTCATCATTGAAGAAGCTGCAAAACTCGGTGAAACCGGAGTTCCTGAATATCATGAAGTGCTAGCAAAAGTAACCAAAAGGGCTCTTGCAGAACTGCTTGGTGAAAAAGTTGAAGAGGAAGAGGAAGAAGAAGAACTTGATGCAATCATCATGGAAGAAGTTGACGAATTTGGCCATACAGTTGAAGAGGGCCAATCCGCATTAGACAGCTTCAAGGAAGATGATGTTGAAGATGGTTTTGAGGACTAGGTGATTTAGATGGCTGAAAAAAGAGGACAATCACATAAAGAAAAAAGAAAAGAATACACATTCAATAAGCTCAAAGGATTAGGTCAAGAGATTATTGAAGACATAGAAAAAAATAAAGTTCCTTCTGTTAGAGTTCCATCCCGTGGTACTGGAAACATTGTTTATGATGAAGCCAAAAGATACTATGTTTTAGGTGACAGATACGGTAAAAGGTCTTTAGGTAATGTAAAACAGATCAGAAAAATGGGTCAAATGGTTTATGTGGCTAACTTCTGTAAGGATTTGGTTGCTCGTGAAAAAACCGCTACCATCAGGGAAATGTATTATGTTTCCGAAGGTTGGGGAATCAGTTTCAAAAACCAGCAGGAATCAAACATTGTTGGGGAAGACCTGGAAGTAACTTTAGGTACTACACGTGAAGATTTAGGATTAATGCCTGAAGAAGACGGTGCATCAGTTTATGGAGACCTGACTTTGCTTGATGAAGTTGAAATCAATGCTGCAAAGATGGGAAAATCAGGTTATACCATCTCACCTACAATAGACCAGGTGGATTTCCTTGACCATAATGTTGATAAGGTATTGGCAGTGGAAACCATGGGAATGTTCCACAGATTAGTACAGGAAAATGCTCATGAAAGATTTAACTGTTTGATTGTTGGGCTTAAAGGACAGGCTGCACGTGCTACAAGAAGATTCCTTAAAAGAGTCAATACAGAACTTAACTTACCAGTATATATCTGTAACGACGGAGACCCTTGGGGATTCCACATTGCACAGGTAATTATTTCCGGAAGTGCAAAATTGGCTCACGTTAACAAGGATCTTGCAACTCCTGACGCTAAATTCATTGGAGTGACAGCATCCGACATCATCAATTATGACCTGCCAACAGATAAACTCAAAGATGTTGACGTGCTAAGGCTTAAAGAGCTTTCTAAAGACCCAAGGTATAAAGATGATTTCTGGCAAACAGAAATTAAAAAGATGCTTAAAATCGGTAAAAAAGCAGAACAGCAATCTTTCTCAAAATATGGTCTCGAATACGTTGTAGACGAATATTTCCCAGCTAAATTTGAGGAAATGGAAAATCAAGCATAGTCTTGAAATTTTCCTTCTTTTTTTATTTTTTTATTTTATAAATAATTTAAAAATTAGTGAATTATTCTTATTTAATAGAATAATGGAATTATATAAGCTAAAGAACAATTCTTCAGCTAAAAAATCTTTTTATTCTAGATTTAAAATTTTATCAAAGCCTGACATTACAAGAATCTCATTAATAGTATCATTGACTTTAATGACAAATGGAATGCCCTGAGGTTTTAGTTTTTTTTCAGTTCCAATCAAAACCCTTAAACCTGCACTTGAAATATATTCCAAATCACTGAAATCAACGATTAAAGAATCAAAATTACCCATTTCATCGGTAATTTCATTTTCAAAATCAGGAGCGGTTACTGTGTCAATTTTACCTTCAGCAATAATAGTCAATTCTTTACCATCATAATTTTTTGTAAGATTCATCATATCACCAATAATATCCTTCATATATGTATTTGGAATTCAAACATATAATTTTTTCCAAAATATTTATATACTAATTCGAACATATACCCCCTATGGTATAGGATGTGATAATATGAAAGAATGTATGGACAGTGAAAATTTACATAGAAGACTTAAAAAAATCATCGGCCAGATTAATGCCATTGACCGAATGATTGATGAGGACATTCCATGTGAACAAATATTAATGCAGGTTAATGCATCCAAATCAGCATTGCATAAGGTCGGACACATCATTGTTGAAGGACATCTTGAACATTGCGTGAAACAGGCCATTGAAGAGAAAGATGCTGATGAGGCCATAAGTGACATTTCAACAATTTTGGAATATTATTCCAGACTTTAATTTTTTTTAAAGTAACCTTATACCCTATGGGGTATACCTATACAATCGGGGTTGATTAAAATGAAATTTACAAAAGAAGAAAAAATTGACATTACTCTTATTGCAATTTCAGCAGTAAGTTTAATCACAAGTTTTATTCTATCCCTAGAATATGTATCCTGGATAGCAGTAATCCTTTGCGGACTGCCAATATTCAAGGAATGTGGTGAAGGACTGATAACAGAATTTGATATTAAAGCCGATTTGCTTGTTTCACTTGCAATTATTGCATCACTAATGATTGGCGAAGTATTTGCAGCAGGTGAAATTGCAACAATAATGGCAATTGGAGGATTTTTGGAGGAATATACCGTATCAAAAGCCCAAGGAAGAATAGAGGAACTCGTAAAAATGACACCTCAAGTAGCTACAAGAATTGAAAACGGAATTGAGGAAAAGATACCTGTTGAAAAAGTGGAGATTGGAGACATTTTAAAAGTATTGCCTGGCGAAAGCATCCCCACTGACGGGGTAATCGTTAAAGGTGAAACCTCGATTAACCAATCCACATTAACTGGAGAATCCCTTCCTGTTGACAAAAAGGAAAATGATGAAGTATTCAGTGGAACAATCAATCTTTATGGATCATTTACAATGAAAACAACAAAAATCAGCCAAGAAAGCTCCTTTCAAAAATTAATAAAATTGGTTGAATCCTCTGAACCTGAAAACTCAAGAATCGTTAGAGCTGCAGACAAATGGGCAACAATGATTGTTGTGATAGCATTTACGTTAGCTGTACTGACATATCTGACCACATTCGAAATAACCCGATCAGTCACAATCCTAGTCGTATTCTGCCCATGTGCATTGGTTCTGGCAACACCAACAGCAATAATGGCTGCCATTGGAAATCTGACAAAATATGGGATTCTTGTAAAGGATGGAGAATCCCTTGAAGAATTAGCAAAAGTTGACGAACTTGTATTCGATAAGACTGGAACATTGACAAACGGTACACCAGAAGTTGTAAAGATAATATCCGACAATCCAAGGGAAATGATGCATTTGCTAGTATCACTTGAATCAAAATCCGAACATCCTCTTGCAAAATCAATAGTCAAATATTGCAATAGTGAAGACGTATTAGAAGTTACGGACTTTAAGATGCACATCGGCAAAGGTGTCAGCGGAACAATAAATGGATCAAAAATAATAGCAGGAAATAAAAAACTCCTAAAATCAGAAAATATTAATTTAAAAACAGATAATGAACCTCAAAATGGAGAAATTCAAATATTTGTTGCAAAAGACGGTGAAATACTTGGAAATGTAGAACTTGCAGACATCCTGCGTAAAAATTCAAAAAGAACAATAACCAAATTAAAAGGACTGAGAATTAAAACAACAATGCTCACTGGAGACAATGAAAAAACAGCACAACATATCGCAAAACAGGTAAAAGTCAGAAACGTCATATCCAACTGTTTGCCTGAAGACAAAACAGAATATATCAAAAGAGAACAGACACTCAAACATAGGGTTGCCATGATCGGAGACGGCATAAATGATGCTCCTTCCCTCAAAAAGGCCAATGTTGGAATAGCAATGGGAGATATCGGAAGTGATGTCAGTGTTGAGGCCGCAGATATCGCATTGGTCAATGACAATATTGAAGACATACCTCATCTAATCGGAATAGCCAGAAAAACAATAAGAATTATTCATATAGGAATCGGATTTGCACTGGCTCTGAATATCCTTGCAATGGCATTGGCGATTTTAGGAATCCTAAATCCAATCGAAGGAGCACTGATACATAATATTGGGTCAGTCATCGTCATCATATACTCATCAACCCTTGTCAGATACAAGCTTTCAAGAAGAGACTGCAGACAACCTAGAAAATTAGGCATGACTAAACATTTAAATAAATCAAAAGTATAATATTAACTATCGATAACAAGGTGATTTATCATGGCTGAAAAAGAAATTAAAGTAGTGGGCATGCACTGCCCATCATGCGTAAATGCTGTAGAATTATGTTTAAAAGATGTTGACGGAATTGAAGACGCAAAAGCAGACTTGGATTCTGGAATTACAACAATTACAATGTCTGACGACGTTAGCGATGCAGACATCAACGAAGCCGTTGAAGAAGCAGGCTTTAAAGTAGAATAACCATTCTACTTAAATTCTTTTTTTAATATATTTAATATTTTTTCATTGTTTTCACCAATCAAAAGATTGTGTCTTACATCATCAAAGACTATCAATTTAGAATTTCTAATTTTGCCCTGAAGATCTTTTTGTGATTTAAATGAGGTTATTTCGTCGTATTTTCCTGC
Source organism: uncultured Methanobrevibacter sp. (assembly GCF_900316895.1). Classification (GTDB taxonomy): domain Archaea; phylum Methanobacteriota; class Methanobacteria; order Methanobacteriales; family Methanobacteriaceae; genus Methanocatella. Next base: position 7,497 of record NZ_ONER01000050.1, read on the forward strand.
AAGAATCAAAGTTGAAACATCAATATTGGACAATTCATCTCCAATGTCAAAATTCAAGCAGGCATCGATAGCCTGAATATATGCTGAAACATTGGCAGATTTTGAAGCTATCTCCCTTAACATTTCAATTTCCTTTTTATTATTTTCAATAAAATCAGGACAGACAACCATAGGCAAAATCAAATCATAAAATTCATTGAAACTAATTTTTAAAGCATCTTTAAACTGATTGAAAATAATTTCAGAATGCTCATCCACCCCGTAAAAGCATGCCATCAAAACCAACGAGGATACAAGATCAGGATATCTGACCGTAAACTCAAGTGCAACGGCACCACCCATGGAAAAACCTATCAGATTGATTTTATCAATGTTTAAGTCAATTAAAAGGTCATGCAAGTCTTCAACATATGTTCCAATGGATATCTCATCACCACCCAACTCCGTTTGACCATGCCCTCTCAAATCAGCCCTCACTACCTGATAATCATGCCTGAGATTGCTTGCTAAAAATTCCCAATATGCCAAATTGTCCGAAAGCCCATGTACAAAAACAACAGTTTCCCCACTGCCTTCAACAGTGTAATGTAAATCAACATTATTCAAAATATCGTCACCACTTACTTTAATTAAACATTAAACGATTAAGTAAAACTTTTATAATTTTATGAATATAAATATTAATATGAATTTTAGAAGAAGTTTAATTTTGATTGCATTTTTAGCTGCAGTAACATTATTTGTTGTAAACGCAGGATTTGGAAGTAACTACACCTCTTTAGAACAACATGATTTCGATTCATACTTCAAGATGGATGTTCCAAAGGGAATCTCATTTGAAAAAACAAATGGAACCGCCGGCAAAGACATCAACGTTACAGTAAACTACAAGAATTATACAGAAAAAATCAACATCATATACGCGCAATCAGCTGGAGCAAAGGATAATCTGTTGAAATATTATGAAGACCTTGCCAAAAACGATGCAAACGTAACATTAAAGTCCTACAACAACACTACAATTCTTCATTTCAAAGGAGACAACCTAATTGGAGAAGAAAATTACCATGATATGGCAATCTCTGGGGACAATACAAAATACATATTGATGCAGTGCGATAATGAAACCTTAATGAATTCGATGGCAAGCTCCATTAAATTCAATTAACTTTTTCTTTTTTTCCAATCACCATCTAAATTAAAAATATCAAATTATATATAATTTAAAAAACAGATTTTAATCCATATAATATTAAATTATTATAAAAAAAGGGATTAAAATGAAAACTGTTGCAATTAATGGTTATGGAACCATCGGTAAAAGAGTGGCCGATGCTGTTGCCGCTCAAGATGATATGAAAGTGATTGGTGTAAGTAAAACTAGACCAAACTACGAAGCAAGAACCGCTGTTGAAGAAAAAGGATATCCTTTATACATTGGAATTCCAGAAAGAGAACAATTATTTAAAGATGCTGGAATTGAAATAGCCGGTACTGTTGAAGACATGATTCAGGAAGCTGATGTTGTTGTTGATTGTACTCCTGGAAGTATCGGTCCGCAAAACCTTGAAATGTATAAGAAAGCTGGCGTAAAAGCCATTTATCAAGGTGGAGAAGACCATGATTTAACCGGTCTTTCATTCAATTCTTTCGGTAATTATGATGACTCATACGGTGCAGACTACACAAGAGTAGTTTCATGTAACACTACCGGTTTGACCCGTACACTATCAACAATCGACCCGATAGCAGACATTAAAAAGGTAAGGGCAGTAATGGTGAGAAGAGGATCAGACCCATCTGAAATCAAAAAGGGACCAATCAACGCAATTGTTCCAAATCCTCCAAAGGTACCATCCCACCACGGACCTGACGTGAAAACTGTTATGAAAGGCATTGACGTTACAACCATGGCATTGCTCGTGCCAACAACCCTAATGCACCAACACAACATCATGGTTGAAATCAACAACGATGTCGAAACCGAAGAAATCGTTGCTGCATTAGAAAAACGTTCAAGAGTGATTGTTGTATCTGCCGAAGAAGGTTTAGGTTCAACAGCTGAGCTAATGGAATATGCAAAAGAACTTGGAAGAAACAGAAATGACCTATACGAAATTCCAGTTTGGAGAGAATCCATTAATGTTGTGGACAATGAACTGTTCTACATGCAAGCTGTACATCAGGAATCTGACGTAATACCTGAAAACATTGATGCAATTCGTGCACTTTTAGAAATGGAAAGTGACAACGAAAAATCAATCGCAAAAACCAACAAAGCTATGGGAATATTCTAAATTCCCCCTTTTTACTATTTTTTTAACTGATTTAACATGAAACATAATGTACTTTTTGGACCTGCAGGAAGTCCTGTTGATTATAAGGGAGCAGCATACAAGGCACCCAAATACATTCAAGATGAAGGCCTGAACTCCTATGAATACCAATCCCCCTATGGAGTGAGAATTGGTGAAAAGGCAGCAACCACATTAAAAGAAGAATCTGAAAAGCATGACATTCTAATTTCAATGCATGCCCCATATTACATTAACCTATGTGCAAAGGAAGAATCAAAACTCGATAAAAGCATTGGACACCTGATTGCTGCGGCCCGTGCCGGCGAATGGATGGGAGCATACCGTTTGGTATTCCACCCAGGAGCATATCTGAACAGAAAGCCTGAAAAAGCTATGGAAATATCAAAAAATACTGTCAACAGATTATTTGAAGAGCTTGAAGCGGAAGGCATTGAAGAGTTCACCTTTGCGCCAGAAACTACAGGAAAACGCACACAGCTCGGAAACGTTTCAGAAGTTGTTGAGTTATGCGCCACTTTTGACCACTTTGAACCAACAATTGACTTTGCGCATGTCCATGCAAGAGGCCGTGGATTTTTGAATGAAAAAGAGGATTATAACTGTATATTTTCAATTATTGAAGATAATCTGGATATAGATATCCTGCATTGCCACTTCACCACCATAGAATATGGAAACGGGGGAGAGGTAAAGCATCACACATTGGATGAAAGTGATGAATACGGTCCTAACATAAGGGACCTGCTTTCAAACCTGATTGATAATGGCTGGAAAGCAAACATCATTTGCGAAACACCAAAAAGAGATTTGGATGCGTTAAAAATGAAAGAAATCTATGAAGAAATGATTTAATAGTCTTTAACAGAGCCTATTAGATCATCCATATCCTTAAATAATGCATTTATGTCATCATCGTCATCCTTATTGGAGCTTAATTGAATTACCAGTTCATTTATCAGCTCTTCCATCTTGTCAACGAAAGTATTCAATACTCTTATTTTATCTTCAAGTTGCCTATTGACGATCTCACTGCTGTCCAATTCCATCATCTTTTGAGTTATCTTCAATTGGTTGGCAAATAATTGATTGGATCTTTTAATTGCAGCAGTGAATTTGGAATATGACATGTGTGAAGGGTCAAACAGTTTTTCAACCAATTCACTGGCTCTGGCCTGCTTTGAATTATACTCCTTTTCTATTTGCTTAACTTTTGATTCGTATCTTGATGGAGTTTTAACTGTTTGAGTGGAATCATGATAGACTTCCTTACCGCATTGTGAGCAGAAATGCTGATTGGGAACTAACTTGGCTCCACAGTAAATGCAAAAATGATTATGATTATCTTCTACCATAAGTAGATATTTGACTAAACTAATTAAAAAAAGTATAAGATATCATTCCAAATTATCGGCAATTTCATTGCCCAAATCAGTCAGCTGATATATTCTGTTTCTGCGCTCCTGTTCATTAATGCATTCAGCAACGCCACATTCCTTTAATTCTTTCAAAACTTTGGAAATATGGCTCAATCGAATATCAGAGTTATTAGCTATTTGAGTTGGGGTTTTATTCCCCTCCTGCATAGCTTTTATCGCCTTTACCCTATATGATGAAATATTGATATAGGCAAATGTTTTCAGAGTATTATCATCCATAAATATCATCCAGTCTATATTTAATAACTTCAAAATGATATTTAAAGTTATATACACTCCAATAATAAGATAAAGGCAAAATAACTATCTGAATAATATAAGATATAACTATCTGAATAATATAAGATATAACTATCTGAACAACAATAGCTCAAGTATGCTAAAGAGATATAGACTAAAAAAAATTTAAAGTTTTTTCAATCTTAAAAGAACAATCTCTGAATCTGTCCCCCATCTCATTGGAGTGCCCGTGAA
>NZ_ONER01000054.1 GCF_900316895.1 uncultured Methanobrevibacter sp.
AGGAACACACACAGTGACAGCTGTAAACCCATTAAACAACGACAATGTCACTAAAACCGTTAAAATCATTACCAGAATCACTGGAAACAAGAATGTGAACACATACTATGGCAAAAACTATGCCTACAAGCTTCGCATCATTGGAGATAACGGCAAACCTGTCGGATCAAACGTTGCGGTCAAAGTGACAGTGAACGGTAAAGCAAAAACCTTAAAAACTGATAAGAATGGTTACATTACCTTGAAATTCACCAAAAGTTACCTTCCGAAAACATACAAGGTAACCGCAGAATACAAAGGAATCAAAGTGAGCAACAAGGTAAAAGTAAAACAGATCTTAACCCTCAAAAAGGTCAAAGTCAAAAAATCAGCCAAAAAACTTGTACTGAAAGCAACCTTAAAAGAAGGCAAAAAAGCACTTAAAAACAAAAAAGTGACCTTCAAGTTCAAAGGCAAAAAATACAAGGCAAAAACCAACAAAAAAGGAGTGGCAAAAGTAACCATCAAAAAATCAGTGCTTAAAAAGCTTAAAGTGGGCAAAAAGGTAAAATACCAAGTAACCTACCTAAAAGACACTGTCAAAAGAAGCGTAAAAGTTAAAAAATAGAGAATCTTAACATTCTCTATCTTTTTTCTTATTAACAAAAGATATTAAAGTAATGAAAATTTAGATAAATGAGGATTTAATTCATGAAATACAAGGCTTTGGTAATTTTCACGATTTTATTTGTTACTTTATTCACATTGGCAACAGTTGCCGCAAGTGATGTGAATGATACAGATGCAGTCAGTGAAGTTACAGACGATATTACACAAGATGTTGACATTTTAAAGGCAACAGACACACAGATTGAAGAAAACAATAGTATTCTAAATGTTGCAGATGAAGACACATTAAGTGCCGATGAAGGCAGCTTTAGAGATTTGCAGGATTTAATTAACGGTGCCGAAGAGGGTTCTACCATTTATCTGGATAAGGATTATGCTTTTAAGAATACTGCTACCGTTGAATTTTCTAAAAGCATTACAATAGATGGAAGAGGCCATTATCTTGATGGAAAAGGTAAAGACCGTATTTTTGATATAGAATTAGGTAAGCAAAAACATGTGTTCTTGAATAACATTACTTTTAAAAATGGTGATGTCACCTGGACCAGCGGGGGTGCAATAAGATGTGTAAGTGAACAAGGGAATGAAGCTTCATTAGATATTGTTGATTGTACTTTTGACAATAACCATGCTGATGACGGTGGTGCAATATATGCTGAATATGTTAGAACAAATATACTAAATTGCAGATTCACCAATAATTCCGCCGATGACCATGGTGGCGCTATAGAATTCGATGTACGAGAGTCAACCATCAGAAATTGTCATTTTGAAGATAATAAAGCCAAAGACTATGGGGGAGCCATTTATTTCACAGAACATGATGGCGATCCACGGGAGAGATATTCAAGAAGCAATGTAGTTAGGGATTCGACTTTTATCAGTAATCAGGGAGACTATGGTGGAGCAATTTACACAAATGGTTGTCATAATGAAATGATAAACTGTTATTTTTATAAAAATCATGCCAATACTGATGGAGGTGCAATCTATGCATATGCACCTGTTAACGGTAATGATGGAGTATTTCAATGTGTTTTTCTAGAAAACAGCGCTGAAGATGATGGAGGTGCAATTTACGCCAGGGAATATTACCCAAGAATAAGGTATTCAGTTTTCGATAAGAACACCGCCGAGGTGGGAAAAGATGCTTATATGAAGTTTTGCCTTTGCTCATGGGATTATCCTTATAAAGAAACCGATAATCAAGATACCTTTGCCAGTTGTATATTTTTTGCAAGGGATTCCATTTTTACCTCATTTTATGCCTTAGGTTTCACTGAATGCTGGTTCCCAAATGGACATGACATTAAACAAGATAAAGAATGGCGGAAAATTTATATAAACAATGAAATGAACTTAAAACTTGAATATGTTAAGAATGTAGATTCTCCCTATGTTATAACAGGACATTTCACATATGTTCAAACATTATCATTGTGGTACAATTTCCTTCCAAGAGAGTTCACTATTGAAACAACAACAGGTACCCTAAATACAAATAAGATTGGCTTTGACCTAAACAAACATTCTTTTGAATATACTCCCGATGAGTCAATTCAAAATGGGGAAATAACTTTCAAGTTTATGAGTTATGAACATGTTTTTAAATTTGATCAAATATCTCCTGTTTCATTTACTGCGCTTCAATCAAATGTTACTCAGGCAACAGAATCATTAACCTTGGAGAATGATTATTCATATAGTGAAGCTGGAGATTCACACATTGGCAGTGAAGGAATTTTAATTGATAAAAATCTGACAATAAACGGTAATGGGCATGTAATAAATGGAAATAACCGTACAGCATTCCAAATAAATAATCCTTTCGCCAACATTACATTCAATAACATTACTTTTGTCAACTGTAACATTCCGATAAACGCCATAAATGCTCAGAAAATCACATTTAACAATTGTACATTTGAACAAAACAGTGAAAATATCATAATCAGCTGCAATTGTGAATTCAATGACTGCCAATTCATTGACAATATCGCAAACAACACTTCAATCCTAAACATTGAGGACTTTTGTGTTTTAAATGATTGCTACTTCCTGGACAATATCGCAAACAACACTTCAATCCTAAACGTTGAAGGCGTTTGCGTTTTAAATAATGCCAAATTTGTCAATAACGTTGGTGGCGAAAGCTTAATTCTTTTGAATTCAACTTCAAATGTGGAAATAAACGGTTCAATTTTTATTCAAAACGATGCTGACAAAATCATTCATACCATAAAGATTTTGAATAAACTGAATGTTACAAACAATATTATTATCAATTCCGAATCAGAATATGAAATTTATGCCGAAAGCCAACCTCAAGAATGCTACTTGGATTATAACTGGTTAGGAAATACTGCAGACAATTTCAACAGTCCATATAAAGTCAATTTTGATGCAAATACTTGGTATTTCTTAAACATGACACTGATGCATGACTATGCAAACGTTTCCCTAAACAACGTATATGACAATGTCAATAAAAGAGTCATTAGGAATAGCGGATACACTTTACCCGACTTAAGTATTGGATTATATTTTGTCAACATGTCAAGCAGTCAGGGAAGCATTGATTTCGGTGATGATGGTGAAATCCAAATCAACGTTTATATGCTTTCCAAACCTGCATTTTTAACAGCAAGTTATGAAAACGTTAATTACACTGTTAATTTCACTCAAAAAGGAGAGTTTGACTTGCTGAATGATTTAATAACTACTGCTGCTGACAATTCCACCATTGTCCTTGACAGGGATTATACATTCACAGAAGGCATTGACAGCATCGGCGGAATTACCATAAGAGCTACAAATATAACCATTGACGGTAACGGACACACCATAAACGCCCTCGGCAAATCATTAATATTTACAGTATGTGGCGAAAAAGTAACCTTGAAAAATCTCATTGTTGTGAATGGACATAATGAAAATGTGGGCGGATACGACGGCCCTGTTCTCTGGAGCGGACATGATGGAGTGGTCGACAACTGTACCTTTGAAAACAACACTGGGGCTCAAAACGGAGCAATAACATGGACCGGACAAAATGGACTAATAAAAGATTCAATATTTAAAGGTAATGCCGCAAGAGATGGAGGGGCATTATACCTCCAAGGCAGAAACATGACAGTTACAAACACAACATTCATAAATAACCGTGCAAGATTAGGCGGAGCAATATATGTTTATACCACTGTGGCTACAGTAGAAAACTGTACCTTCAGATACAATACCGCTACAGGAGATGGTGGATCAGTCTACTGGAATAAACAGAACGGTAAAATATCCGATTGTGAATTTGAAAACAACCATGCAGACAGCAAAGGTGGTGCAATCTTCTGGAATGATGTAAACGGTGTTGTAACCAGCAGCAAATTTACATTAAATAATGCGCCAGATGGTGGAGCAGTCTACTGGAATTCACAGGAAGGCAAATTATCCGATTGTAAATTTGCAAACAACACCGCAACCAATGGAGGTGCGGCCTACTGGAATGCAAATTACGGAACCGTAAATTCAAGCTCTTTTGAAGACAACAGTGCACAAAACGGAGGTGCAATCTTCTGGCATTATGATTACGGTAAGGTGATAAACTCCACATTCATCAAAAACACTGCAACCAATGACGGCGGAGCAATCTACTTCAATGAAAAAGGGGATTGGCTTGATAACGAACAGGAATCTGTTGAATATTCAACATTTTCAGAAAACAGTGCTGTAAATAATGGTGGGGCAATATATCTCGCCGCTAAAAAAAGTACAATTGGAAACACAGAATTTTCAAAAAATAGTGCAGCAAATGGAGGGGCAATACATATAACTGCAGAAAAAAGCAGTATTGGTAATTCCACATTCATCAAAAACCAAGCGGAAAATGGTGGAGCACTTTATGCCAGTTTTGATTATGGAACAATTTCACAATTGATATTCATTAACAATACCGCATCAGATAACGGAAATGCAATATATTCGGATAGTGCATATACTCCAGTCAATTACTGCATTTTCATAAATAATGGAGGAAGCAGCATATATTATAAAGACACTTCATGGTTTGGATCTGAATTAAATGCCGATTACAATTGGTTTGGAAACAATATTACCAACTATAATGCTGCACCTCCAGTTTCAGAGGATGTTGTATGTGATTATTGGTATTTCATGGATATGTCAATGGCCGATGGCATTGCAAGTATCAAGTTAAACAACATATATGATAAGAAAAATTCCAGAATACTCACCGGACAATCTTACAGATTGCCGCAAATAAATCTGACATTAACAAATGAAAACCTGGACGTTGCGAATAATGCATCCCTTGATGAAAACGGAGTGGATCAAGTAGCATACATCCCTAAGGCAACTCAAACATCACTCACAGCCCATTATGATGCAGCACAAGTTACCGTGAACAAAAATTATCTGGAGAGCACTGTGACAATTGGAGATAAGGATGAATTCACCTATGGAAACGTTTCAATCGAATTCAGCGTGGAAAATCCTACAACCATTGAAATTATAATCATAAATGAGGATAATGAAACAGTATTCAACACAACAACTGATGAAAGAATAGTTAACCCTGATTTGGCTGCAGGAACATACACAATAACAATAACAAACATGGGAACAGATAACGTTCTTAAAAGCAATGCCACAAAAACCTTTAAAGTTAACAAGGCAACTGTAAAAATCAATGTTGTTGCAAATGACGTGACTTATCCTGGAAACATTATTGTAAATATTACTAGTAACCTTACAGGTAAGTACACAGTTAAAATTGGAGACCAGAAAGAAGAAATCAACCTAACAGCAAACATTACAAAAACCGTAACATTCACCGGATTATCCGCAAATGAATATATCATTAATGTAACCTCTGCTGAAACAGAAAACTACACTGGTGCAATAAACGACACAGTCACTGTAAACGTCTTTAAAGCAACACCAACAATAACAGTTAGTGCTGAAAATGCAGTTTACCCAGGAGACTTGATTGTGAATGTAATTAGTGATGTTGGCGGCAGATACACCGTAAACGTAGGTGATAAAGAACAAGATATTGATCTAATTGCTAATGTAACTGGAAAAGTAACATTTACCAACTTACCTGCAAAAGAATACATTATTAATGTAAACTACGCGGAAACAGAAAACTACACTGGTGCAATAAACGACACAGTCAAAGTAAACATCTTTAAAGCAACACCAACAATAACAGTTAGTGCTGAAAATGCAGTTTACCCAGGAGACTTGACTGTAAATATCACTAGTGATGTTAGTGGAAAATACACTGTTAAAGTTGGAGATCAACAAAAAGAGGTTGATTTAACCGCAAATACTGTTGAAAGCATTACATTTACCGGCTTATCTGCAAATGAATACCTAATTAATGTAACCTATGCTGAAACAGAAAACTACACAAGCGCAACAAACAACACAGTCAAGGTAAGTGTTTTAAAAACAACACCAACAATAACAGTAAAAGCAGAAAACACAACCTATCCTGGTGATGTAATAATTACCATTAACACTGATGCTAACGGTAAATATAATATAACTGTTGGAAATCAAACCAAAGAGGAAACATTGACTGCAGGCGCAAATACAATAACATTCACAGGTGTTAAAGTTGGAAACTATACTATAACCGTCAAATACGCTGAAACTGAAAATTACACTTCAGCAATAAATGACACTGTCAAAGTTAGTGTACTGAAAAATGAAGCTTTCGAACCTGAAATAACCGCAATAAACACCGCAAATGAAACTGTAATAACATTCACTTTCCCTGAAGATGCTACAGGAAACGTTACAGTTATAGTTGACGGCAAACAATACAATGCAACAGTTGAAAACGGCAAAGCAACAGTGACCATGCCGCTCATTCCGCTTGACAGTACTGTGGACTTTGAATATAGTGGTGATGAAAACTATCCTGCTAAATCCAAGGAAACAAGCATTGCTAATGTCACAGCAATCATAAAAGCGGAGGACATGACAAGGGGATACGACAGCGGAGTGGACTATCAGGTAACAGTTGTTGACGGAAACGGAAACCCAATGGCTAAAAAACAGGTAATATTCATCATAAACGGCAACAAATACAATGCCACTAGTGATGATAAAGGTATTGCTGTTTTAAACATCAAATTGGCAATTGGAACATATGCAGTGACAACTGTAAATCCATTAAACAACGACAATGTTACAAAAACCGTTAAAATCACTACCAGAATTACCGGAAACAAGAATGTGGACACATACTATGGCAAAAACTATGCATACAAACTTTGCATAATAGGTGACGATGGTAAAGCTGTTGGATCAAACGTTGCGGTCAAAGTGACAGTGAACGGTAAGGCACAAACACTGAAAACTGATAAGAATGGCCACATTACCTTGAAATTCACCAAAAACTACCTTCCGAAAACATACACAGTAACTGCCGAATACAAAGGAATCAAAGTGACAAACAAGGTAAAAGTAAACCAGGTCCTAAGCCTCAAAAAGGTTAAAGTCAAAAAATCCGCCAAAAAACTTGTAGTGAAAGCCACCTTAAAAGAAGGCAAAAAAGCACTTAAAAACAAAAAAGTGACCTTCAAGTTCAAAGGCAAAAAATACAAGGCAAAAACCAACAAAAAGGATCAAAAAATCAGTGCTCAAAAAACTCAAAGTAGGCAAAAAAGTAACTTACCAAGTAACCTACCTAAAAGACACTGTAAAAAGAAGTGTAAAAGTTAAAAAATAATATTTAAAATAAGGATGAAGTTAATCTCCTTATTTTTTTCTTTTCTTTTTTGCACCCTATGTATCAACCTTAAAAATTCATAGCTGAAAGATTTCTCTAAAAAAACTATTTCTAAAAAAAGTTTACAAGATAAATATCAGATGATATTTACTATAATTTTAAAGCCATTTCTCTAATAGTATACTGTTGATTCAATTTTTATTATTAATTTTAATGCATCGTGTTTCACATTAACGAAGATTATTTATTTGTGTTTACACAAATATTGGTCGGTACCGGTACTTGTTTTAAGTATGGGGTCAATACTGACTAATAATTGTAGCGGGTTTTAACTAATGTTTTCATTGTAATTTTTGATTTAGGTATTCATGTTGAAATGTTGATATAATCACTATTTTTTCTTTTGATTTGCTTGGTTGTGTTTGACATTAATGGCATTGTTTCGGATTTCAATTTGCAATTTTAATATGATATTAATTAAGGAATAGTCAGTTCAAAATATCACTTTACCACTAATGTGGAATAATAGAAATATGGAATTAAAAGATTTAAAGAAAAAATAATTTTTCCAATAAATTTATCTATTTTTTTTGACAAAGTATTTACCGGTAATATAATTTTTTTATCAAGTATATAAGGGAGTGGTGCAATGAATAAAAATAATGTGATGATAATTTTCTTATTGACAATGGCATTATTCTGTTTGCTTAACGTTGCAGCTGCAAGCGATTTTAATGATACTTCAATAAGCGAGGTTGATGAAGCTGTGCTTGGTGTTAGTGACTTTGATACAATTAATGAAAGTGCTGTTGAAAGTGAAGTTGATGATGATGTGCTTGGTGTTAGTGACATTGAATCGATTGATGAAAGTGGAGACAACGTATTATCTTATTCAAATGATCAAGATGTTCTCTCAACATCTTATGTTGTAAATAATTTTGCTGAATTTGCCGACGCAATATATAATGCAGAAAGTGGGAGCACTATTTATTTCAAAAAAGATATTGTAAACTACGATTTGTCTTACGTCAGGTTGGCTCATGGAAGTGATATTGTTGTTGAGGGTAACGGGCACACCCTTGATGGTTATGGATATACAGGGAATTTAATTGCAATTCTTCAAAAGGGGATTACTCTTCGTAATATAGTTTTTACTAATTGTACCACTGCTGTTTATATACCATCGGAATGTACTGGAAACATTGAACATTGTACATTTATTAATAATGTTATTAAATATGATGACGATGCACTTATTTTTATTTCTCAAGGAGGGTCATTAAATATTAAAGATTGTAATTTTGAGAATAACAAGGGATTAAAATTTACTGGATCCGTTTATATTCTACCTGGAGGGATTGCATATATTGAAAATTGTAATTTCAGAAATAATCGTGGAATTTTGGGAGGAGCCATTTATAACCGGGGTTCCCTTAATATTCAAGGATCAACATTCACAGGCAATTATGCAGGAGATAACGGAGGTGCAATTTATTCTGAAACAGAGTTTAAATGTCAAGGAAGTAAATTTTATTCGAATAGTGCAAATAATAAAGGTGGGGCAATATATACTGTAAATAATCTCTCCAATGAAGTTAACGGTTTGGAATTTGCAGACAATTATGCACGTTTTGGAGGGGCAATTTATTGTGAAAAAGATATAAATTTAAAATCAATTAATTTTAGAAACAATCGCGCATTTATGGGTGGAGCAATATATACTAAATCTGGTAAGATTAATTCATCTACTTTTACAAATAATGCCGCCGAGCCATATATTAATACAACTGACGGAATTTCCCAATTTACTTTTACATATATTGCAAGGGAAAATTATTTTAATGCAGTATATGCTGAATCCGGAGTACTTGAATTTGATTGTATCAATGATAATGGTGGAACTGGCTGGAATGATAATATAAGTCAGGTTAACTTAAATCGTGTATTGGACCAGGATATTCAAATAACAATCAAAGATGAAAACAATGTGCTTTTAGACGTAATCTACAATACCGGCAAATTGGGTGAAGTTTCCGTAACTAAATTTTTATTCAAAAATGGTTACTATACCTATACAGTAACACAATCCCCAAGTCAGTATTATAAGAGTTATACCAGTCCTAATTCAAATCTTGTCTTTACCGGAACGATTAATGTAAATATTAGTGATTTTGACCGTTTCCAATTTTTAATCGACAGCACTGATGAAAACACAACAATCAATTTGACCGGCGATTATAATTATCTGGCTGGAGGCAGTGAATTAATTGATGGAATATGCATCAATAAGAGCTTGACCATTGACGGTAATTTCTTCACTTTTGATGCATGTGGCCTATCATCTATCTTTAAATTAACTTCACATAAAGAGATAATATTTAAAAATATCAATTTGATCAACTCTAATGGTTCTGCAATTTATTCCGAAAACTGTAAAATTATTATTGAAAACTCCAATTTCACAAACAATACCGGATGGAATGGTGGGGCAATTTACAATTCATATGAAACAATTATTATAAATTCCAATTTCACAAATAATACTGCTCATGCCCCTGAAGGTAATTACGGGTATGGCCTTGGTGGAGCCGTATTTGGAGGGAATGCATATATCATGGGGTGCAATTTCATCTCAAACCATGCAAACGAGGGCGGTGCAATATATTTAAATAATTCCAACGTTAATAATTCCCTCTTTGAAAATAATGATGCACAAAGTACGGGAGCAGCATATGTTCAATTTGAAAGCATAATGTCCAATTCCATATTTGTAAACAACACTGCCCTGCGTACTGGAGCAATGTTCTGCAGAGTCCCTAATATTTCCAATATTACATTCATAAATAATCATGCAGCTATGTGGGGTTCTCTTTATATACAATGGATTGGTCAGGATTTACTTCAGATGATGGGAATATATTTAGATGATGAGGTTTATCAGGAGTTACAGAGCCGAGATTGCATCGTTAAAGATTGTAAATTCATTAACAATAAACATATCGAAAATGAATATAACCACCAGAGAAACGATATTGCAATCGAGAATCAAACTGTTATAATCACACAGTCAATCTTTTTAAACACTATTGATGGAAGCACTCCTATTTATATTAGAGAAGACTCTGGTGAGGGCAGGGCTAATGTCAATTACTGTTGGTTTGGAAACATCAGTGATACAAGCTCACTGATTAATATAGGATCAATTGACAATTACCTTATCTTAGAAACAACCCCATTAAAGATGACTGAAAATACTATTGAAGTCTATTTTGTGCTCTACAACTCCACCACCGGTGAGTTAATTAACATTACAGAGGTTCCTTCCGATGTTTCATTTAACGCTTCCAGTGAAACAGGAATCTGTGATGACAACGTTTCATTGGTGAATAATAAGGGCGCACTAACTTATATGAACGGGGAATTGTCCAATGATACATTAACATTAACCTATCATGGTTCTGACTTCAAATTTGCAGTGAATTATGATTCCAGAGGATTATTCACTGATTTGTCTAATTTAATAGATAATGCAGATACTTCTTTAGATTTATCATATGATTTTAAATTTAACCCTGTTTATGATATGGATTACTATGATGGAATCAAAATCGGAAAGGTAATTTCCATTATTGGAAATGGTTTCTGTATTGACGGAAATGATGCCAACTCAGTATTTCTAATCAATTCGGATAGTGTATCATTGAATAATTTGACAATTTTAAACTTGCATGTTCCGATTTATTGGACTGGAGATAATGGTACAGTTAAGGATATTTCATTTGAGAATAATACCGGTAATGACCTATTGGTGGTGACTGATTCCCAGAATATGAATATTTTAAAATCCAATTTTACAGACAATAATGTTGGTGACGGATTTGCAGTAAACATTATCAACAGTAGTGCAACAGTTAAAGAGTCATTCTTTAAAAATAATGGAAAATTGGTAAGTATTTTTGCAGATAACAACAGTAAATTATTTTTAAGTAAAAATGAATTGAATGATGAAGCCATAATGGTTTATGGTGAAATCACTTCTGAAACAAGCAGCTATGTCTGTGACAATAAAACATTTACAAATTATTACATGGAGGATAACTTATTAACTGCAAGCATAAAAGATGACAATAACAATACTGTTCTTGTAAATGAACTGTTATTTGTAGATGATGAGAATGAAACCTGCGGATCGTTAAATCAGACCACATATCAACTAAACAGGAAATTTGCTTCAGGAAATTATACTGTCACTGTTAAATCAAAATCACTTCTAAACAATGTGGTTTATAGTGCCAGATACATTATACTTAAATTCAATTCATCAGTCACTATCATGCCAATTCCTATAATAACTTATGGAGAATCATTGATTGTTGATTTAAGTATTGAGAATAAAACATTGTCTGAATACGTCATTTACGATAAAAACGGCAACATTCTTAAAAATGGAAGTGTTGATAATAATCAACTGATAATATCCAATCTGGTTGCAGGAAACCATACAATAAAAATCATTAACTTCGAAAGCGATGCATTTTATGAGGACATCGCCTATGAAATGTTTACAGTCAATAAGGCCAATTCAAAAATAACTGTCAACATCACAGATGTGCGCTATGTCGATTTGACACAAATCAACTTTGATATAGAAAATCGTACTGATGTTTGTGGTGTCATTAGGAATTTGGAAACAAATTCAACAATCGAATTTGAAAATATCACTTCAAATTCCATAAATATATTTTTGGATGTTGGACAATACCTATTGACACTTTCAAATTTAGGAAATGAAAATTATACAAATTGCACCGTAGAGACAGTATTCAATTCACTGAAAGTGAACTCCATAATCAGATTATCTAAACAGGCCATATTCTCATATGGGGACGTTCGCGTTAATTTTGGTGTTGAAAATTTCACTTCCATACGTTTAATAATCATGAATGATGCTGGAGATATAATATTTGATGAAGATGACTTGACTTTTCCATTTGAACCTGATTTGAATGTTGGAAATTATAATATGACCATTATTAATCAAGAATCAAGATTAGTTGAGCAAAGCATGGATTCAAAAATGATTGAAGTAATTCCGGCTGAAAACAATATTGTAATCAGTGCAGACACTGTCGAATATGGGTTAAATACAACAATAACAGTAAAAGCTGATGTGGACGGCAATTATACGGTTCAAATCAATGATGAAAAAGTAATCATTGAAGTTAAAAACGGTACTGGAAATGCAAGCATCCCACTGGATGTTGGAACTTATACTCCAACCACATTCTTCAGCAATGAAAATTATGATGAGATTATAGAAATCCATAGTTTTAAAGTTCTTAAAGCGAATATTAATTTAGAATTCGATTTAGATGAGATATTTGTAAATAAAAATGTCACTGGAAAAGTTATTTCACAGTTTGATGGATATTACAGTTTGATTTTCAACAATACTGTCCAAATCATTACAGTTGTTAACAATGTCTATGAATTCGATTTGGGTCTATTGGCCGACGGAACATATAATATAACAGTCACATTTAATCAGACAGACAGATATAATGAAAAAACAGTTTCAGCAACATTTAAAACCATGAATGTTGATAAAACAACACCGAATATCAGTGTCGCTAGCAGTAATGTCGTATATCCTAATGAGGTCATCATTAATTTAACAAGCGATGCGGCAGGTAAATACGTCATAAAAATTGCCGATCAGAGTATAATCATTGACTTAAATGCTAATGAAATGAAATCAGTGGTATTCAAAGGCATAAAAGCGGGAATATATTGTATCAATGTAACATTTAATGAAACAGAAAATTACACCAGTGCAGTAAACGATACAGTTAGTGTTAGTGTTTTAAAGGCCACTCCAACTATATCTGTAAGTGCTGAAAGCACAGTTTATCCTGGTGATTTGATTGTGAATGTCACTGGCAATGTTGGAGGCAAGTATACTGTTAAGGTTGGCAATCAGCAAAAAGAGATTGATTTGGTTGCTAATGTTGTTGGAAATGTAGCATTTGCTGGTTTGTCTGCAAAAGAGTACACAATAAATGTTGAATATGCTGAAACTGAAAATTATACTGCAGCATTAAATGACACAGTTAAAGTAAGTGTTTTAAAGGCTACTCCAACTATTAATGTCAGTGCTGAAAATGCAACCTATTCGAGTGATGTTATTATTACCGTTATCACTGATGCTGGCGGTAAATACAATATAACTGTTGGAAACCAAACCAAAGAGGAAATATTGACTGCAAGCACAAATACAATAACATTCACAGGAGTTAAAGTTGGAAACTATACAATAACCGTCAAATACGCTGAAAGTGAAAACTACACAGACGCAATAAATGACACTGTCAAAGTTAGTGTGCTGAAAAACGAAGCTTTCGAACCTGAAATAACCGCAACAAACACTGCAAACGAAACCGTTATAACATTCACTTTCCCTGAAGATGCTACAGGAAACGTTACAGTTATAGTTGACGGCAAACAATACAACGCAACAGTAGAAAACGGCAAAGCAGTTATAACCATGCCGCTGATACCATTAGACAGCACTGTGGACTTTGAATACACTGGTGATGAAAACTATCCTGCAAAATCCAAAAAAACAAGCATTGCAAACGTCACAGCAATCATAAAAGCAACTGACATGACCAGAGGATACGACAGTGGTGTAGACTATCAGGTAACAGTCGTTGACGGAAACGGAAACCCAATGGCTAAAAAACAGGTCACATTCATCATAAACGGCAACAAATACAACGCCACTACTGATGATAAAGGTATTGCTGTTTTAAACATCAAATTGGCAATTGGAACATATGCAGTGACAACTGTAAACCCATTAAACAACGACAATATCACCAAAACAGTTAAAATCACTACCAGAATCACTGGAAACAAAAACGTTGACACATACTATGCCAAAAACTATGCATACAAGATTCAAATCATCGGAGATGACGGTAAACCTGTCGGATCAAATGTTGCGGTCAAAGTGACAGTGAACGGAAAAGTGCAAACACTGAAAACTGATAAGAATGGCTACATTACCTTGAAATTCACCAAAACATACCTTCCAAAAACATACACAGTAACCGCCGAATACAAAGGAATCAAAGTGACAAACAAGGTAAAAGTAAAACAGATCCTAACCCTCAAAAAGGTTAAAGTCAAAAAATCCGCCAAAAAACTCATACTGAAAGCCACCTTAAAAGAAGGCAAAAAAGCACTTAAAAACAAAAAAGTGACCTTCAAGTTCAAAGGCAAAAAATACAAGGCAAAAACCAACAAAAAGGAAAGACACTGTAAAAAGAAGCGTAAAAGTTAAAAAATAGAGAATATCAAAATTCTCTATCATTTTTTATTTTTTATTTAAACCTCACCTAATTTATTTATATCTTGTATTCTGAAAAATAATATTAATGAATCGAGGGAATAAATATGAATTTTAAAAGGATAATATTGGTTAGCATTTTCCTGTTGGCAATTCTTACAATAGGATCGGTAAGCGCAAATGACAATATGACAGAAGAACTTTCAAGCATTGATGATGAAGTCACTGCTGAAATAGATGACTTGAATACAGAATTAACTGAAGGAAATGAAGCGGAAAATGGCACATTTGCCGACTTGAATCAATTAATATCCGAGTCTGAAGATTCAGTTGTCTTAAAACACGATTACAGTTTTAATTCAACACGAGATGAGGGATATAAAAGTGGTATTGTAATTCAAAAAAGCAACCTGGTTATAGATGGTGCCGGCCACACAATTGACGGAAAAGGCCTTGCCTGTATGTTTAATGTAACCGGAACAAACGTTGCCTTCAAAAACATCCAATTTATAAACGGATATACAGAAAACAAAGGTGGAGCATTATACATCACCGGAGATGCCTCCAACATAATCAACTGTACCTTTACAAACAATAAGGCCGATGACGAAGCTGGAGCAGTATTCATAAAATCCACAGATGCAACAATCAAGGATTCAGAATTCATAAACAACACAGGAATCTACAATGGTGCACTGCTTGTAAAAGGAGAAAATACCATTATAGACAACTGCCTTTTCAAAGACAACTTTGCAAACATAAGCGCCGGAGCTGTCGGATGGTCCTATAAGAAAAATGGAATCATCAAGAATTCAATATTCATAAACAACAGTGCCATTAATGAAGGAGGAGGGGCAATATTCTGGAATAATGCTCCAAACGGTCAAATCATCAATTCAAAATTCTACAACAACACCGCAAAACCAGATGGAGGAGCAATTTTCATTAATAATGCAACCAACTTCCAAATCATCGATTCAACATTTGAAGGAAACAATGCAACCAACCACACCATCGACTCAACATTTGATAAAAACAATGCAACCGGAAAAGGCGGAGCAGTCTACTGGTTTGGAGGAGACGGAACATTCATCCGTTCCACATTCAATAGAAATTACGCCGAAGAAGACGGAGGAGCAATATACTTAAGAGTTCAAAACGGAATAATTAAGGATTCCAATTTCACAGACAACAAAGCATTCTACAATGGTGCTGTATATATGAACAGCATTGAAGGAACCGTAATTAACTGTATCTTCACCAACAATACTGCAACTGACAGTGCAGGAGCGCTTGGATGGGTTAAAAAGGAAAACGGTACAATTGCAGATTGTACATTTAAATACAATTCAGCACCTCGTGGAGGAGCAATATTCCTGAACAACGGAACAGAATTCTACATCAGTTCTTCCGTATTTGAAAACAACAATGCAAGCCAACACGGAGGAGCCATCTTCTGGGACAGCGGAAACGAAGGAAGAATTGGTGGATGCATCTTCAAAAACAATTATGCCGGCGAATTAGGAGGAGCGATCTGTTGGAACAACACCGAAAACGGATACATCCATCACAGTCAATTTGACCAAAACAAAGCGCGTGACGGCGGAGCGATATACTTCAACGTATCCAACGGATTATTAACCTATTCCAATTTCGCAAACAACAATGCAAGCCAGCACGGAGGAGCGATATATAACAGCGGTACAATAAGCATTAAAGACGATACATTTACAAATAACCGTGCAGTCGATGGAAACAATGACATAGCAGGAGACGGAAAAGTAAAATATAATGTAGACTTTGAAATAGATACAGTCGATAACGAATACGGAAAAACCGTTAAAATCATTGTTACATTAACCATTGATAATGGAACCGTAAACAACGGTACAGTTTCAGTCATCTTAAACAATACCACATACGAAAGCAATGTGAGCAATGGCACTGCAACAATTGAAATTCCTAACCTGAATGCAGGAAACTATGACCTTAACATGACATACACCGGCGATTCAACATATAACAACTACACAGAAAAATACAACCTGATCATCACAAAACAGGATGTTGAAATAACCGGAAAGGCCAAAAGCTATGTTATCAATTACGGCGGAAAGTACTCCGTTACCGTTAAAGGCATTGCCGGTTCAAAAGTGATATTCAGATTATCCAATAAAGTTATCCTAACTGCAATTACAGATTCAAACGGCATTGCAAGCATCACATTTACCCCAAAAATGCTCAAAACTGCAAAAGCGGGTAAAAAGAATCTATTGATAACATTAGATGATGCCAATTATCGGGCCGCTGCAAGCTATAAAATTACAATCAACAAGGAAAAGACAAAAATGACCGCCAAGGCAAAGGCTTTCAAAAGAACTGTCAAGGCCAAAAAATACACAATGACCCTGAAAAACAGTAAGGGAAAGGCAGTCAAGAAAGTTAAAGTTACCCTAAAAGTTAATGGTAAAACCTATAAGGCAACCACCAACGCCAAAGGTAAAGCTACATTTAAAATAACCAAATTGACTAAAAGAGGTAAAT
This sequence comes from uncultured Methanobrevibacter sp., assembly GCF_900316895.1. Lineage (GTDB taxonomy): Archaea > Methanobacteriota > Methanobacteria > Methanobacteriales > Methanobacteriaceae > Methanocatella. The sequence continues at coordinate 17,262 of NZ_ONER01000054.1, forward strand.
TCACTGCCAAAATTAACTTTAAGGAAAATGCATACTATAAGGCATCCTCCAAAAAAGTAAAAATCACTATCAGATAAGGATTTGAATCAAATCCTTGTCACTTATTTTTTTAAATCTACATCACTTAACTAATTTTTATATGATTAATACTTTAAATCCATTAAATTAAAAGTAAGCATCAAAATTATTAGAATAGATTATAAAAATAGTAAAATAATTATAGCTAAAATCAATTAAAGGCATAGCTATAATTTTCTTGCAAACATCAGATATCCGCTGTGGCCAACCATGCGTGTCTTTGGCCTAACCCCCTGAGTCCTGACCTCCAGGCCACGCTCCAGGGTTTCGAAAATCTCAATATTATAAAAGCCCAGCTTTTTGGCAACGCGATATGATGTTTCCGCCTGGTCAACATAAGGCGCATAAACACAAAGCCATCCACCGACATTCAGAGCTTCCAATACTTCCTCAAATATCTCAAATGGTTTGGGCAAATCCAAGAAGATCAAATCGATATTGTCCTCATCGATTCCATCCTTGATGTTCTGGTTCTTGACATGGATGTTTTCAATCCCGAACCTTTCAATGTTTTTTTGGGCGACTTCAGCAAAGTCCTCCCTGATTTCATAGGTAAACACTTCTCCTTCAGGCCCCACTACATTTCCAAAGTTAAGGGCAATGGCTCCTGCGCCGGTTCCCGCATCAACTACACGACATCCTGCGCCCAAACCGGAATGTGCCAGAACCTGTCCGATATCCTTCTGAATCAATATTGAACAGCGCCTGTCCATGATGTCAATGAAATCGTTGATGTTCGGCTTCATGATCTTGAATGTGTGGTCAAGGTGGCTTTTGACTTCATCGCCAACCTCCGCATTATCCAAAACATCGGCTTTGATGATTCCCAAATCGCTTTGAAACTCTTCACCAGGCTTTAAAACATACTTTTTGCCACGTTCATCCAAAATCATCTTCATGGTTCAAGCTCCGCCAATCTTTTTACCCTTTTCAATGAATCCGGGTGAGTGGACAACAGTTCCATGATTCCATTTGTCTTTGAAATCTTGACTTCGGAATTGGCCAGTTTTCTTAGCTCTTCATCTGAGATTCTTCCGTCACCGTCAAAGTCGATTTGCTGGAAATCTGTAACGTCATGTTCTGCATTGTTGACGTCATTTACAAAGAATGCTCTGTTGGTATTGACCTCATCAATAGTTTCCTTGGAGCATCTTGCAGCCCCATATGACAATTTGTAAAGTGCAGACACCAGTGCAGCCGGCCTGTTACCATATTCAACGCTTGCCGCATCTGCATAATATTCACGGGTTCTTGAGATGAACAGCACGAGCAATTGGCCCACCAGATAGAATACATATCCCAATAATCCGATGATGATTCCTCCTCCATTCTCACTATCTCCTGAAAACATGAAGGACAATGCGATATAATAGCAAATCATAGGGATGACGCTTACGGCAGCTGTAACTGCCATGTCATTGTGCTTGATGTGACCCATCTCATGGCCCAAAACAGCCCTCAGCTCATCACGGTCAAGCAATCCCAATATTGGGCGGGTGATTGCAATGTGTCCGCTTCTGCTTGTTCTGCCATAAGCAAAAGCGTTTGGAATGTTGATTTCTGACAATCCTATTTCCGGTTTTGGTACGCCTGCGGCATCAGCCAATTCCTGAACCATCTGATGGATGTGAGGAGCTTCTGCCTCAGACAACGGCCTTACGTTCATTGACCGTTTGACAAGGCTTGGTCCATACCAGTATTGAATGAATGAAATTATTAAACTTATTCCAAAGAAAAATTTCCAACTGCTGATTCCCAGAAACCTTCCAACAAACATCAAAAAGAAATAGATAATCGTAAACATTATTGCGGATGTCAATATCATCCTTAACCTGAGTCTCCACATGCCTCTCATTTTTAACACCTTAAATATTTTCAAGCATTACTTTTCAAATGCTCTCTTAACCTATATATTAATTGATTTTCATATATTAAAAACGTAATGAAAAAATAATTTAACAACATCATACATAAACTTAACTATAAAAAAATGGTGATTAAATGAGCGGACCATGGGTAGAAAAATATAGACCACAAAAATTGGAAGACGTTGTAGGACAAAAACAAATCGTAGCTAGACTTGAAAAGTATGTAGGCGAAGGAAGCATGCCTAACCTGATGTTTACAGGTCCTGCAGGTGTCGGTAAAACAACCACAGCCTTAGCACTGGTAAAATCCATATTGGGAGAATACTGGAGACAGAACTTTTTGGAATTGAATGCGTCTGACGCAAGGGGAATCGATACCGTAAGGGACCGCATCAAAAGTTTCTGTCGTTTGAAACCTGTTGGCGCTCCATTCAGAATAATATTCCTGGACGAAGTCGACAACATGACAAAAGATGCGCAGCATGCGCTTCGTCGTGAAATGGAAATGTATACCAAAACCGCTTCATTTATACTTTCATGTAACTATTCATCAAAAATCATAGACCCTATTCAATCAAGATGCGCAATATTCAGATTCGCTCCGCTTAAGGCAGAGGAAATCAAAGGACGTCTCGAATACATTTGTGAAAAAGAAGGATTCGAAGCAACAGATGAAGGCCTTGATTCAATAGTCTATTTTGCCGAAGGAGATATGAGAAAAGCAGTCAATGTCCTTCAGGCCGCAACCTCCGAAGGCGAAGCTGTGACCGAAGATTCAGTCTATGAAGTTGTATCCAAGGCAAAGCCACAGGATATCGGAAACATGATAACCAAGGCGCTTATGGGTGACTTTATGGGTGCTAGAAACATCTTAAGAGAAACAATGGTACTTCAGGGAACCAGCGGAGAGGATATGGTAACCCAAATCTATCAGGACGTCTCAAAAAGGGCAATTGATGGAAAAATGGATCCTGGAATCTACATGAATCTGATTGAAGCGATTGCAGAATGCGACTTTAGAATAAGGGAAGGAGCAAATCCAAGAATACAGCTTGAAGCATTACTCGCACAATTCTTATAAGGTATAGAAATGTTATGGACTGATAAATACCGACCTCAAGAGCTATCGGAAGTTGTCGGTAACAAAAAAGAGATTAAGATAATCACAGATTGGGTCAGCGAGTGGAAAAAAGGCAACCCGCAGATACCTCTACTTCTGGTTGGACCTCCAGGTATCGGAAAAACAACACTGGCATTGATCATAGCAAAGGAATTCTCAGAATCAATTGAGCTAAATGCAAGTGACAAGCGTTCACAGGATGTCATCAAAAGCACAATCGGAGAGTCATCAACCTCAAGATCCCTTTTTGGAGACGAATACAAACTGATAATTCTCGATGAGGTTGACGGAATTCACGGAACAAATGACCGTGGAGGAGTGGCCGAAATCGGCAAAATCATAAAATCATCACAGCATCCGATGATACTGATGGCCAATGACTTCTACTCCAAAAGGCTGCAGTCAATAAAGCCAAAATGTCAGGTAATCAAGATGAAAAAGTCCCGATGGAATTCGATTTCAGCATTGCTTCGAAAGATTGCACAGGCAGAAGGGGTTGAAGTCGAACCTGCAGCACTAAAGGAGATTGCAGTCAAATCACAGGGAGACGTTCGCTCAGCAATTAATACACTGCAGGCCCTAAGCGACAAGGACCATACCCTAAAAGTCAAGGATGTAGACGGTATGGTTACAAAGGATACCCGTTCAGACATCTTCAATGCAATAACCGCCGTTTTGAAAAGCAAAACACCTGCACATGTCAAGGAAGCAATGTGGATTGAAGAGGATCCCACACTTGTAATGGAATACATCGCCGAAAACATTCCAAGGGAATACAAGAAACCTGATGAAATCAAAAAGGCATACGAGTACATTTCAAAAGCCGATATCAACTTTGGAAGGGCACAAAGCAGCAGAAACTATGGATACTGGAAATATGCAAGCGACTTTATGGGAATCGGAGTGAGCAGCGCAAAACATGACACCTATAAAAAGTTCACAAAAATCCAGACCCCAAGCATATTCGGCCTGATGAGCCGCAACCGTGCCAAAAGGAATCTGCGCGACGACATTGCTGAAAAGATGTTCGATAAGATGCATGTTTCACGAAGGGTGGCCGTTTCAATGTTTCCATACATGGAGATAATGTTTCAAAATGATGAGCTTGCATGGGAAATCTCCGACTTTCTAGAGCTTGATGAAAAGGAAATCAAAAGGTTCAGGAAAAAGAAGATACCTAAGAAGGTCATCACAAAAATGGAAAAGCAAAAGGCTCAAATGAGAGTTGAAGAACGTGACAGGCGTGCAGAAGAGCTTCAAAATCAGATGATGAACGTGATTCCGGAAGCTGAAGAGCCTTCCAGTGATGATGAGCTGCCGTTTGAAATTCCAGGCATTGACGAAACACCATCAGAAGAAGTCATAGAAGAGCCTGAAATTATTGAAGAAGAAGAAAAAGTTGAAGAGAAAAAAGAGAAGAAAGCAGATAAGCAAACAACACTTTTCAGCTTTTAATTTTATTTTTTATTGTGAATTTAGCTTTTCACTGACAAACACGCTGGCGCTGACCACATTATCCTTATATTGCGGAGCGACATCATCCAAAAATTCACTGAATGAATGTGCCAGCTCATCCTTATTTTCGCATTCAATTGGGTCATGTCCATCCATTTTCAAAAATGAATTAATCCAGTCAAGTGATACGCTGACCAACGGATAGATTTCCCCTTCCCTTTTAGTCAGGTTCAAGCCTTCACCCTTGAAAATGCCTTCAAAAACATTATTAACCTGATCATCCAGAATCAGAGGATTTACTGCCAGGTCATAATCTCCTTCATAGACCAGTTTTGCGCCGTATTTTCTGGTGTACGGCTCCATCAGCAGTTCAACAAGGAAATTGTCCTCAGGCATCAGTATCCTGGAGTTGGGCTCGATTTCCAATGCCAGATGCTTTGATGACTTTGCACAGATTTTTTGGAACAGCTTGTTTCTCACGACTTCGATTTCAGGATACTGCCTGTTGAAGGTGGCCTCCTTTTTTCTTGAAAACCTTGAAAACCTTAAATTGTTGATGTAAATCTTTTCGGGAGTGTAAGATATGAAACGGGTGTCCACTCCAATAATTTTCAGATATTTCAGGACATCCTTTTTGGATGTTGAAAAGTCATCTTCGTCACCTGCCAAACCAGAAACATCAAACAGAAAATCCATATTATCCTCACAAACCAAGTGTTTTTCTCAAAGCGTCTTCCATAACATCAACCGGTGCATCACGGCCTGTCCAGATTCTAAAGCTTTCAGCACCCTGATAAAGCAGCATTTTTATTCCATAAACAGGCTTTGCACCTGCCTTAACTGCTTCCTTTATAAGTACTGTATCGTTGGGATTGTAGACCGCATCAAATACTACCAGATCATCATGCATATTATCCGCAAGCACGATTGGCTCGACATCAACATTCGGATGCATTCCGATAGGTGTGGTGTTAATCAGGATATCGGCATCAGCCACATGACTGTTAATTTCAGACATCGAATCTGATTTAACATCATTAATCAAATTGGAATTTGAAACATCCTTAGCCAAATTATCAGCCTTTTCGACATTCCTGTTCAAAATTGTTAAAGAATCAGCACCATATTTTGCAATGTAAAATGATATGGCCCTTGAAGCACCTCCTGCACCTGCAACCACAACATTTTTATTTTTGATTGAAGTTACCTCTTCAATTGCCTTGACAGCACCGATACCATCGGTATTGTAGCCTTTCATGTCCTTAAAATCGATTGTGTTGACGGCACCTATCAGAGCAGCCACCTCATCGATTTCATCTAGATGTTTCATTACCTCAATCTTATGGGGAATTGTTACATTGAAACCCTTTATGTTTAATGATTTTGCACCATCAATCGCTGATTTCAGGTTTATGGGATCAACATCAAAAGCTACATAGACATAATCCATTTCCAAAGCCTCGAATGCAGCATTATGCATTGGCGGTGAGAAACTGTGCTCGACAGGATGTCCTATCAATCCTACAATATTTGTACTACCTTTAATATCCATAAAAATAAATTTCCTTTGAAGATAATTTAAAAACTAGAAATTAATGTCTATATTGTAGGAAAAACCTACAATAACCAGGTTAGACATTAATTATATCCATTCATTTACGAGGCTTCCACTAGAGAAACACTCTTAATAATAATTATATAGAATGTCATATATAAACATGATTGTTAAGGCAATGACAGTGCTCATTGAATCCAGAAAAAGCCTCCATGGAAACCTGGCAATTTCCAATAAAAATTCATCAATTGTGATATTATCATTGCCTTAATTTAATTTAGGAGAGAGGTGAAATGGAGCGTTATATTCCTATTTCATTGCAAACATTAACATCAATAACATGACGATATTGAAGTAATATGTTGCAATCAGGAACATAATTAGCTCCATGATTTCACCTCACTTAAATGAATGGAGAAAGGAGAATCAAAACAACAAAAAATTGCAGTGAACAATAAGTAAGTATTTTCTAAAAAATACATCATACTTATCTACCTCCTTTTGATATTAACGACTTTTTAACATATCATTATATATTAAATCATATTTAAGGCTTGTTGAAGCCATTTTGAAAAATTGTAGTCATTGAAACATGATATATAAAGATTTCCATTGTTTTTTTAAAATTCCATAAACAAAAGATTATATAACTTTGCAAAAACATAATTATTATATCATATACAAGGAGTGTAAAAATGGAATTTACAAGACCAAGAGGTACTAGAGACTTTCTATTTGAAGAAATGAGAGAAAGAAAACAAGCTGAAAGTACCTTAAGAAAAGTATTTGAAAGTTATGGTTATCAAGAAATCAAAACACCTTTATTTGAAGAATTAAAGTTATTTACAACCAAATCAGGAGAAGAAATTGTAAACCAATTATACAATTTCAAGGACAAGTCAGACAGGGAACTGACATTAAGACCGGAAATAACAGCACCAGTGGCAAGACGAAGTAATCGCATTATGTTCAGATGCAATCCAATCACTGGGAATCACAACAGCCGACGTAAACATTAACCACCTCGGAATCATAAGGGGACTCTTCAAGCACTTTGAAATCACCCAGGAAACACAAAGGGAAATCATGGTCGTCATCGACAAGGGAGACAAGGATTTATTGATTGAATCCCTAAGCGGCGATGAGCCGGTAATCGACAATGACGAATTGAACCAGATTCTTTTAAAACTCATTGACCTTGTTGGGGACAAATCCATCATCTCAGATGTTGAAGAATTAAAGAGTTAATAAATTTATTAGAAGCATTTGACGTTGAAAATTACACCTTAAACCTTGGAGTTGCAAGGGGACTTGACTACTACACCGGAATCGTGTTTGAAATCTATGTTCCCGAGCTCGGCGCCCAAAAGCAAATCTGCGGCGGAGGATCATACAGCCTTGTAAAACTCTTCGGAGGCCAGGAAGTGGAATCAACCGGTTTTGCACTCGGTTTCGACAGACTGATGAATGCGATTGAAGAGCTCACCGACAAGGAAGAGCTTCCTTCACACCTGGATGTCTATGTCGCTCCAATCTCCAAAGACGTAAGCGCCAAGGCATTTGAAATAACACAGCTTTTAAGAAAAAACGGCTTCAAGACTGATGTTGATTTAAACGGCAAAAAATTCAAGAAGCTTATGAACTATGCAGATAAAATAAAAGTTGAAAAGATGGTCATAATAGGCGCCAATGATTTGGCCGAAGGAAAAGTGACCGTCAAGGACATGGTAAGCGGAGACCAGGAAGCAGTTGACATTGAAAATATCATAAATTACTTAAAAGAGGAATGAACATGGAAATAAACTTCAGGCATGAAATAAATGGCGTTAAGGTCATCACTGCAATTGCACAGGATGCCGAAACAAAGGAAATACTGATGCTGGCAAACATGAATAAGGAAGCATTAATCAAAACAATAGAAACCGGAAAAGCTCACTATTGGAGCACCTCAAGAAACAAATTATGGCTTAAGGGAGAATCCTCAGGACATTTCCAGGAGGTTAAGGAAATCCTTGTAGACTGTGATATGGATGCAATAATTTTAAAAATCAATCAAACAGGTGCCGCATGCCATGAAGGCTACCGTTCATGCTTCTTTAGGAAACTGAACACCCAACATAAGATAGATATTGAAAACCTGAATGATGATGATTTGGAAATCATTCTAGAAAGAATTATAAACCCAGAAGACGTGTATTAAAATGGAACGTATAATACCGGACACAAGCGCCGTCATCATAGGTGCAATTTCTGAAATCATGGAAAAGGAAGAGCTTGATTTTCCGGAAATCATTGTGCCTGAAGCGGTGGTTTGTGAACTTGAACATCAGGCCAATGCCAACAGGTCCGAAGGCCACAGGGGATTAAGCGAACTTCAGAAACTCCAGAAACTTCAGGATGAAGGCAAGCTGGCAGT
>NZ_ONER01000052.1 GCF_900316895.1 uncultured Methanobrevibacter sp.
TAACCGGAGCTTCTGAAAACTCCCTCACATCAGAAGACATTGAAAGTGCAATAAGTTCTTCAGACATTGCTTAAGTATGGATTTAATTCATACTTTTTTTCTATTTTTTGTGTTACCATGAATAAAGTCAAGCTTGCCCTTTGTCAGATGAATGTAGTGGATGACAAAAAGGCCAATTTAAAAAAAGCAAGCTCAATGATAGCTGACAGTGCAGACCGTGATGCTGACTTTATAGTTTTGCCAGAAATGTTCAATTGCCCATATTCTAATGACAAGTTTATTGAATATGGTGAAAGTGAGCATGACAGCCACACCTTAGATACTATTTCTCAACTGGCCAAATCATATAATGTTTACATCCTTGCAGGATCCATTCCCGAAAGGGAAGACGACAAATTATACAATACCAGCTACCTGTTTGACAAAACAGGTTCAATTTTGGCAAAACACAGGAAAATGCATCTTTTTGACATTGACGTTAAGGACAAAATCACATTTAAAGAATCAGATGTGTTGACTGCAGGGGATGATTTTACAATCGCAGATACTGATTTCGGAAGAATCGGCATTGGAATATGTTATGACGTTCGATTTGTCGAACTTGCAAGGATAATGGTGGAAAATGGTGCTGAAATCCTATTTTATCCGGGAGCATTCAACCAGACAACAGGCCCTGCACATTGGGAGCTTTTGTTCCGCTCAAGAGCACTTGACAACCAGGTTTTCTGCATAGGTGTTGCACCTGCATTGAACATGAATGCAAGCTATCACAGCTATGGCCATTCAATCGTTACAAATCCCTGGGGAGAAGTCATGGCCCAAGCAGGAGAAAAAGAGGAATTGGTCATCTGTGAAATTGATTTGAGTGAAATAAAAAAAGTAAGAGAAGAGCTTCCCGTTTTAAAAAACAAAAGGAAAGATCTCTACGAAGTCATTCAAAAATGATTATTTTAATTTATCCAATCTTTTTTTGAAGTAGTTGACCTTTTTGGTGCCGTCAAACACTTCAATTGCTGTTTCTATGACCCTGACTTCGTTGTCATAGTCATCAGCTTTCCTATATAGAATACATAATCTTTTGTATGGAGCATCCTTAGCCTGTTTTGCTTCCACATAACGTTCATATTCTTTAATGGCTTTTTGAGGATTGGTTTTTTCCATCTCTTTAATTGTGCTCATAGGAATAACTTTTACAACCGCTTCACCGGATGCCTTGGCTTTTTGCCTTTTTTGAGCTTTCTTGATGGCCTTGTTACAGGATTTTTTGAAGTCCTTATCCTCTTCGGCTTTCCTTGCATCCTTGATTAATTTGATTGATTCATCACTTGCAAGGTCACCCAATGCCTGAATGGCCGCAAGCCTGACTCCCCAATCTTCATCTTCAAGACATTTTGCAATTGAATCGAGCTCGTCTTCAGCCTGAAGTTCGCCCAAAGCACGTACGGCAACCTTCCTAACTCCAAAATCCTCATCGGAAGTTGCCTCAACAAAATAAGGAATGACTTTTTTATCTTCAGTTTCTTTAAGTGCAAAGGCTAAAAAACGTTTGTCCTTACCTTCTGCATTTTCAAATTCATCAATTAATTTATCGACAGCCACATCACCCATGCTGCCTAAAATTTCAGCCGCTTTGAATCTTACTTGTGCATTGTCGTCAGTGGTGGCTTTGATTAACGGTTCGATAGCTTCTTCATCAGTGATTCCAACCAATGATTCAATAGCTTCCTTTCTGACCTTAACATCATCGTCGGATAAATTGTTAATTGCTTCTTCAAAACTTAAATTTGACATAGTTATAGTTAGATTTTAAGAATATATAATCTTTAAGAAAAAAAGGTATTTAAAAAAAATAGAAAAAATAAGAGAAAAGATCTCTTATCTAAATAGCTGTCCAACCACCGTCGATACAGATTAATTGACCTGTACAGAAACTGGATGCGTCAGATGCTAAGTAAATTGCGATACCGTCTAATTCACCAGGTTGACCTAAACGGCCTGCTGGACAGTAAGCTGCAATAAGGTCCATGAATCCTTCCATTTCAATGGAGTCAACAGTTAATTCGGTTTCAAATACTGCAGGACCAATAGCGTTTACGGTAATGTTGTATTTAGCCCATTCTACAGCTAAGTTTTTGGTTAAGTTCATTACTCCACCTTTAGCTGAGGAGTATGCACTAATTCCTCCTCCAGGGAAGATAACTCTTGAGTGGATTGAACCGATGTTGATGATTTTACCGTATTCTTGTTCAATCATGATTTCTCCAACAGCTTTACACATGTAGTATACACCGCTTAAGTCGATGTGGATGTGTCTTTCCCATTCTTCGTTGGATTGGTCAGTGACCATTTTGTTGTTACCCATACCTGCTGCGTTAACTAAGATGTCAATTCTTCCGTAAGCATCCATAACTTTTGCAACAGCAGCGGTGATACTGTCGTAATCACCTACGTCACATACAGCATACATTACTTCGGTTCCGAATTCTTTTTCGATTTCAGCAACGTTTTCTAATAATCTTTCTTCTCTTCTAGCAAATAATGCTAATTTTGCACCTTGGCTTGCGTATGCTTGCGCAATTTGCCAACCAAGACCTGATGAAGCTCCAGTAATAACTGCAACTTTGTCTTTAATATCGAAATAGTTTTTCATTTTTATACCACCTTAGTCCTAAGACTATGTATAAATATTTGAAAAATAAACTATTTAACTATTTTTATATGAATTGTTGAGTAATATTCAACAAACCAAATTGAACAAATAAACAAATTTAAATAAATGGATAATTAATGAATAAACTGTTAAAAAAACATGTGTTATACTTTATAGACTGTATAAAAAAATTTACAAAAAATGCAACAACAAACTTTATTAAAATTCAAACAAAATATTATTATAAAATATTTTTAACAAGAGATGAAACAAAATGATTGAAGAGCAAACAAAGAGCTACTCAAAAAAGGAGATTTTCAAGACACTCCATCCATGGGTCAGGAAATGGTTCGACTCCCAATTTGAAGACTTCACCCCCGCTCAGAAAAAATCAATCATTGACATCCACAAAAAGAACAATATCTTAATATCATCACCGACAGGATCAGGTAAAACATTGACAGCATTTTTATCAGTCATCAGCGAACTGACAGAACTGGCAGAAAAGGAAAAACTGGAAGACAAGGTCTACTGCATCTACATTTCTCCATTGAAGGCCCTTGACAATGACATTGAAAAGAATTTGGATGAACCGCTTAAGGGAATAGAAAAGATAGCTGGAAAAAAACTGGGAATCAGAAAGGCCGTCAGAACCGGCGACACCACCCAATATCAAAGGCAGAAGATGCTTAAAAAACCGCCACACATCCTGATTACCACACCCGAAACCCTGTCTATTTTACTTGTGGCTCCAAAGTTCAGGGAAAAGCTGAGCCATGTGAAATATGTAATCATTGACGAGATACATTCACTGGCAGAAAACAAAAGGGGAGTACACTTAAGCCTGTCCCTGGAGAGACTGCAGCATCTGATTGGGCAATTTACAAGGATAGGGCTTTCAGCAACAGTAAGCCCCCTTGAAGAGGTTGCCAGGTTTCTGGTGGGCTATGAATACGGCGTCGAGAGGAACTGCAAGATAGTCAATGTTAACTACCTGAAGGAGCTTGACATGGAAGTCATGTGTCCGGTAAGCGATATCGTGCTTGCAGATGAGGAGGACACCCGTTTGGGAATGTATGACCTTCTTGATGATTTGATTCAGGAAAACAAGACAACACTGATTTTTACTAATACAAGAAGCGGAACGGAAAGATTTGTCTACAACCTGAAGAAAATGTATCCGATGAACTACAATGACAGCAATATAATGGCCCATCACTCCTCGCTTTCAAAGGAAGTTCGTCTGGAAACCGAAAACAAGCTGAAGGAAGGCAAGCTCAAGGCAGTCGTCTCATCAACATCCCTAGAACTGGGAATAGATATAGGATACATTGATCTGGTTGTTTTAATCAACTCTCCAAAATCAGTTGCAAGAGCATTGCAGAGAATAGGAAGAAGCGGACACAGGTTGCATGAAAAATCCAAGGGAAGAATCATAGTCACCGACCGTGATGATTTGGTGGAATGCTCAGTTCTGCTTAAAAACGCCAAGGAAGGAAAAATCGACAAGATAACAATACCGTCAAACTGTCTGGACGTCCTTGCACAGCACATCTACGGAATGAGCATTGAAAATCCATGGGACATCGACTATGCATATGACGTGATACGAAAGAGCTACTGCTATAAGGACCTTACAAGAGACGATTACGAAGATGTTTTAAGCTATCTCGGCGGAGAATACGAAGAGCTTGAAGAAAGGTATGTGTATGCCAAAATATGGATTGATTATAATGAAAATACCTTTGGAAAGCGTGGAAAACTGGCAAGAATGCTTTATTCAACAAACATCGGAACAATACCAGATTCATCAGGAGTGCTTGTCAAATGCGACGGCGAAACCGTCGGAAAGATAGAGGAGTCCTTTATGGAAAGGCTTAAAAAAGGCGACACCTTCGTATTGGGAGGGAGAACTTACCGATTCAACTACGGCAAGGGAATGACAATCAATGTGACTCCGGCAAGCGGACCTCCAACAATACCCTCATGGTTTTCACAGCAGCTTCCACTATCCTTTGACCTTGCAATGGACATACAGAAGTTCAGGTCATTCATGGAAGCCAGATTCGAGTACAGGCGAAGCAAGGAGGAGATAATGGAATTCATCTATGATTACCTCTATGTTGATGACTTTGCAGCCAATTCAATCTATGAATACTTCGTTGAACAGTACAAGTATGCAAAGATTCCTTCAAACCGTTGCCTGCTCATAGAGTACTACAAAGGATTTGGAGGAAGAAAATTCGTAATATTCCATTCTCTCTTTGGCCGAAAGGTCAATGATGCGCTGTCACGTGCGGTCGCCTATGTGGTTGCCAGAAGATACAATACGAATGTCACAATATCCATATCCGACAACGGATTTTACCTGAGCTCGGACGGCACAATAGGAGGTTTGGAATCATTCAGGGAACTGAACCCCGAAAACTTTGAGCAGATTCTGACAAATTCCCTCAACAAGACGGAAACATTGGCCTCAAGATTCAGACATTGCGCCGGAAGGTCACTGATGACATTGAGAAGATATAAAGGCGAATCAAAGTCAGTTGGCCGCCAGCAGGTGCGGGGCAAAATACTGCTTAAATATGTGCAGGACATGGATGACAATTTTTCAATATTGAAGGAAGCCAGAAGAGAGGCGATGGAAGACTACATGGACATCAAGAATGCATTGAAAGTTATAAACATGATTGATTCCGGAGAAATGGAGATAAAAACAATAAATACAGTAATTCCAAGCCCATTTGCATTCAATCTGGTTTCACAGGGATATCTTGATGTATTGAATCAGAATGACCGGGGAGAATTCACAAAAAGAATGCATCAGGCAATACTTGAACAAATCAAAGATAAGTTAAATGAGTTATAAAATAAAAAAAAGAAGGTAAAGGGAATCATCTGATTCTTATAACGCTTTTCTTGGAAAGAATAACATTCTTATTGCCAGACATTACCTTTACCTTATGTTTACCATAGCTAAGTTTTTTAGTGTTGAACTTGGCCACACCCTTCTTATTGGTTTTGACAGTGTAGGTCTTGTATTTCTTACCTGTGTATATCTTCAATTTAAGCTTGATACCTCTCATTGGCTTTTTGGTGCCTTTGTGTTTGAGGGTGACCTTGAAATATTTGGATTTCTTGTATTTGAACTTGACCTTAGGGGCCTTCACGATGGCTTTTGTCTTTTTGACCTTAAGAGTAGTTGTTGTGAGGACACCTGGAACCTTGACGTATCTTTCATCACCAGGATCACCGCCCGGAATGCAGAATGCCTCATAAACTGTTATCTTGTATTTGCCCGCATTCAGTTTGGATGCCTTTATTGTTGCTATCCCTTTGGAGTTGGTCTTGATTGGAATGAAATCTTTATTCTTGGATGATTTTGCAAATGCAAGAAGCAGAACTCTCACAGCAGGCTTACCAGATGGTGTGACGACCTTGATTTTTATGGTCTTTCCGGAGTAGTATGTTGTAACCAGCTTTTTTGAAGTCGCCTTGAGAAGGGCAATCGCATTCATATTGTTGTCAAGCGCCTTGTTTTTGAATGTTTTTGAATTGTCGAGAATGATTTTTGGGGATTTTACTGCAGATTCCTCGTTGGAAGTGAAATTACAATTGGTTATCTTAAGCAATCCAGGCACGTAGTCATCTTCGCCCACGTCATTGTCAGCAAATATCGCCCCCACAAGGTTGGCAGTGTTTTTGTCGAATGAACAGTTTGTGACATCAACATTATATCCGTAAATTGCTCCTCCTCTACCTCCATTGTATCCGGCTGAGTTGCTCCTGAATGTACATCCTATTGCATTAACAGTACCTGTATATACTGCACCTCCACGATAATCAAAGGAATCACGGATGAGTTTAACGTGATTGGACTCAAAGATTGTGTTTACAAGGTTGAGCTTGGTTCCATAAATCGCCCCACCAGCGTTGGCGTAATTTCCCTTAAAGAAGCAATCCGTAATTTTTGCACTTTCTTCAAATACTATTGCTCCCCCATAGCCTTGAGCATGGTTATTGATGAAACTGCAGTTTACTGTCTCAAGATTATATGCATAAATCGCTCCTGCATCAGAATTGGGATGTTTTATATTTTTTCCAGGTTCTGCAACATAGTTGTTTGTAAAGTTGGAGTTTGTAATCTTGCACAATCCTGAAGTGAACGCATAAATGGCGGCCCCACTCCAGTCCCTGTAATTGTTTTTGAAGCTACATCCATCGATGTTCACTTTGACTAGAATCTTTTCAACATACCCATCTGAATCGGCGAATATTGCACCGTCTTTTGCATTTATGAATGTTATGTTGTTGAAGTTTACTGTGACCTTCTTGGTAATGTGAAATATTCCTGAAAGCTTTTTGGCATCAAGTGTGGCACCGTTTACGCCGTTGAAGGTCAATGATTTTTTAACGGCAATTGTCTTGCCTGAACTTGTGTATGTGCCGTCAAGCTCTATCACATCCCCTGCCTTTGCGTTGTTTACTGTAGTTTGGATATTGGCAAATGTCTTGCCGGACGGCTTGACTGTGGCAGTCAATGGCCCATCATCACTTTCCTGTGTGAAACTTGCCCCGTCATCTGAAGCGGACAAATCTTCACTGTTTTCCACCCCCAATGAATTATCCAAAGTGTTATTGGATGCATCATACAAGTCAGAAGCTTGTGAAGCAGAAGCAAAACCTATAGTGAGCATCAGCAGCACAAGCATTGAAACTAGAAAACACTTGTCTTTTAACATTATTTTCACCTCTTGAAATATTATAATCGGATATATAACTATTGTACCTACGAATATATAATCCTGTAATATAATTAATACATTTGTGTTGACATTCCCAAGAAAATATAAAAACTTATAACAATGAGATTAGATAATTATATTAAACGGTGATATTATGGCTAAAACAGGTGCAGTTCTAACTGGATTTATACTAACAATCTTTGTAAAATTATTTTTTGCACCCTATGAATTTGTAGGATTATTGATTATAGGGTTCATTACAGGATATATTGCTCACTCCGGAGCATTAGGTGGCCTTTGGAATGCCGCACTTGCAGGAGCATTAGGTACAATCCTCAGTGCAATACTATTTGTTTTAGTTGCAACATTTGGAGGAAGTCTTGCAGGACCGTTTGGAGGATTGACCGGATTTACCATTTCCGGAATTACCGGCCTGATTACTGTTATTGAAAGTTTAATTTATTATGCAATTGTAATGGGAATTACAGGAGCAATTGGAGGAGCGCTAGCTCCTAAAGAAGAATAGTTTTGGAGATATTAAATGAACAAGTTTACAAATTTTAATTTTAAGGCTTTAGTGTTTGGAGCGGCAATAGCCGGCGCATTCATATTATTCGGATGGCAGATCAATGATTGGCTTTATCCATTTGCATCAATCGGACTTTTATATGCAGGATATGGTCAGAACAACTGGATAGAAGGAACATTGAGCGGTGCGATTGCATCAACACCTATCATTGTCCTGACATTCCAGGGATACATGGGCCAATTCGACGGATTTTTCTTAACTCAAAATGGAATGATCGCTTTAGCGGCAATGATATTAATTATTGGTGCATTCGTCGGTTTTGTTGGTGCATGGACAAAAAGAAGTCGTGAAAAAGCATTAGAACAACAAGCAAAAATTGGTAAAAATAAAAATAAAAAGAAAAATAAAAAATAATAACTCTATGTTATTATTTTTTCTAATTCATCTCTTTCTATACCGTTTTTGATTTCAAGAGCAATTCTTCTTCCCATACTCATTGGTTTACCGTAAGTTAGGTATGAGTAAGGAGAACCATCCATGAATGTGTTTGTTCCACCGTCGGTTCTTGCACTGATTTCAAAACAGATTACTTCTAGATTATCATTTACTAATGTTTGCATACAGAATGGTCCGTTTAATCCAGGAGCAACTAATTTTTTAGCACTTTCAGTTAATTTATCAGCAATGTCAAATACTTGTGGAAGTAAGGATTCACGAATTACAGCTGGGTGGTTACCAGTTACAACATAAGATGGGCTTAAATCAATATCCAATTGGTCTTTAGCAGGCATTCTGACAAAACCATCAATACTGGATTCATATCTTGTGTCCATACCCATTAATTCAACTTTATCATCAAGAGCTGAGTAGAAATAGTGGATACAATAATTACATCCTGAAACATACTCTTCAATGTGAGCTGCTTCAACGTCACTGTCCTCTAACCATCCACGTGCTTTCATTGCTTCTATTTTTGCATCGAATTCTTCGGTAGATGATGCTACAAAGTAACCTCTTCCACCTCTTGCACCTGGGAACTTGACCATTACCGGACGGTCAATTTCTGAAGGGTCATTGTATTTGAATGGTATTCTCACATCACCTTCAACAAGCAATGCTCTTTCCTTGTCTCTTTCAGCTTCCCATCTGAGTACGTCTCTGTTTCCAAACATTGGGACATTGAACTTGTCTTCTACATTGTCAAGACCGGCATATGCAACAAAAGATCCATGAGGAACAACAATAGCATTCATATCTCTGAGTTTCTGTTGAACATCTTCATTGACTATGTCTTTGAATTCATCAACAATGATGTATTCATCTGCAACGCCAAATCTTTGATATGGAACTTCTCTTCCTTTTTCACAAACGATAGCGGTTCTAAATCCTTCTTCTTTTGCACCTTGCAAAATATGTAAAGAAGTGTGGCTTCCGAGAGTAGCTATTGTGATTTCACTTTTGTCATAACCAGCCAAAATATCTAAAATATCTTCCTTTTTAACTTCTCCCATTTTATCTTCTCCTAAAAGAATGATGTATATAAATATGTTTTTAACAATTAATAAAGTTTTTTTAATTAATTTTAATAGGCATTATTTACAGAACATTATATGATTAATTAAGGATTGAAAAAAATGTTAATTGGTTTAATATCAGACACCCATATACCGGACAGAGCAAGAATATTGCCGCAAAATGTAATTGACGCATTCAGCGATGTGGAACTGATTCTGCATGCAGGAGATTTGACTTCACCGAAGGTCATAGATGAGCTGGAAGAGATTGCTCCGGTCATGGCAGTTCAGGGAAATATGGACAGGGCCAATGGAATAGACCTGCCAAAAGCAAAGATTGTTGAAGTTGAAGGCCTGAAAATCGGATTAATACATGGAGAAGTATATCCAAGAGCAGACAGCGACCAATTATTGTATCTGGCCAAGGAATCGAATGTGGACATTCTGGTTTCAGGACATTCCCATCAGCCTAAAATCGAGCAAAAGGAAGGGATTTTGCTTTTAAATCCTGGAAGCCCTATTGTTCCAAGGCTTGCAGACAGGACTGTAATGCTACTTGAAGTCGAAAACAGGGCAGTTGATGTGGAAATCGTCAAGATTGGCTCACCGGTATGCAGTGCACTTGATTTTGACCAGTACAAGAGGGATTGAAATGGGAAGCAAATGGCAAATGGAAAAACATAATGACCCATATTATAAAAAAGCTAAAAAAGAGGATTATCGTTCAAGAGCATCATATAAGCTCAAACAGCTTGATAAAAAATATAAACTCATCAAACAGGGAAACACCGTAGTGGACCTCGGTGCGGCACCGGGAGGATGGTCACAGGTTGCCCTTGAAAAGGTGGGCGAAGAGGGAATCGTTGTTGGAGTTGACCTGAATAGGTTCAAGAAGTTCCATGAAGAAAACTACTATGGAATCAGAGGGGATTTCACAACACCTGAAGTCCAGGAAAAGATTATGAAAATCATTGGCGGAAAGGCAAAGGTCGTAATGTCAGACGCATCACCTTCACTTTGCGGCATCAAGAATATCGACCAGCTCCGCTCCATCGATTTGACATATGCAGTTATTGGAATAGCTGAAAATATCCTGGAACCAAAAGGTAACCTTGTAATGAAGGTATTTCAGGGCCCTGAATATAAGGAAATGCTGGATTCACTTAAAAGCAAATTCAGAAATGTCAGAACCACAAAACCAGAGAAAAAGAAAATAAATTAAAGTCCATTATAGGCTTCAGCAGCTGTTTTAAGTTTTTCTTTAGCAAAATCAATCCTACTGTCAACTTCATTGGATGGCTTACCTGCATCCAAAGCACTTTGGACATTCTGAATAGCCGAATCTGCCCGTGACAGCTCTATTTTTGCATCATTATACACCTTGACATCATCAGGACCGCCAGCATAATAAGTTGCTTTGATATTCTCAAACTTGGCAGACAGATTGTTATATGAAGATCTTAACTCTGCAAGTTCATCATATTGAGTTCCAGAAGATATCTCGTTTGTAATTCCATTGGAAACAGTACTATAACCTACATATGCCACAACAATAATTGTCGAGATTATCATAATGACTCCAACGACAGAAATCAACATTGAAGTGGATTTGAATAAGCTTAATCTAGATTTTCTCATATTAACCTCAAAAATAAATCTATTAGTTAGTAATATATTGATTTTACTATATTAATGTTACTTATCAAATGCTCTTTGGTAATGTTTTTTAAGTATAAAAAAATAATATTATGACAATGAACTCTACTACCAAAACACAAACATCAACTGCAAAATTTGAAGAATTTTTTGCAACATCATATAAGGACGACGTATTTAAAATACTCGAAAAATATCCTGATGACAGATCACTGACCGTAAATTATCAATCATTGGAAATGTTTGATCCTGAATTAGCTGATTTGTTAATTGAAAAGCCTGAAGAGGTTATCCAAGCGGCACAGATTGCTATAAAAAATATTGATCCCCTTGTGAAGGACGCAGACATCAATATTCGTTTTGAAAATCTGAGCAACATCATTCAGTTAAAAGACCTCTTAAGCAAATATATCGGAACATTTGTTGCTGCAGACGGAATCGTGAGAAAGACAGATGAGATAAGGCCTCGTATTGAAACCGGTGTTTTTGAATGTAGAGGATGCATGAGATTGCATGAGGTCGAACAGACATCTGGAAATCACATCATAGAACCGTCCTTATGTAGCGAATGTGGTGGAAGGTCATTCAGACTGCTCCAGGAGGAATCAAAATACATTGATACCCAAACCGCAAGGATGCAGGAACCTTTAGAGAATTTATCTGGAGGAACCGAACCTAAACAGATGCTGATGATTTTGGAAGACGATCTGGTCGATGATTTAAATCCTGGAGATAAAGTAAGAATTACAGGTACCTTAAAAACATTCAGGGAAGAGAGAAGCGGAAAATTCAAAAATTACATTTACGTCAATCATATTGAACCGTTAGAGCAGGAATTTGAGGAACTGCATCTTTCCGAAGAGGATGAAGAAAAAATCATTGAATTATCACAGGACCCTCACATTTACGATAAGATCATCAAATCCACAGCCCCATCCATCAGAGGATATAGGGAAGTCAAAGAGGCAATTGCTCTGCAACTCTTTGGTGGAGCTGCCAAACAACTCGAAGACGAAACCAAGCTAAGGGGAGACATCCATATCCTGATTGTCGGGGACCCTGGTATTGGTAAATCCCAGATATTGAAATATGTTTCCAGACTCGCGCCAAGAAGTATCTATACAAGCGGTAAAGGTACAAGTGGTGCCGGTTTAACCGCAGCGGCAGTTAGGGATGAACTTGGAGGATGGTCTCTTGAAGCAGGTGCACTGGTACTTGGGGACCAGGGTAACGTTTGTGTTGACGAGCTGGACAAGATGAGGTCCGAAGACCGCTCAGCACTTCACGAAGCACTGGAACAGCAGACAGTAAGTATCGCAAAAGCAGGAATCATGGCAACCTTAAATTCAAGATGTTCCGTTCTTGCAGCTGCAAACCCTAAATTCGGTAGATTCGACAGATTTAAAGTGCTTGCAGAACAAATTGACTTGCCTGCACCAATCATTTCCCGTTTCGATTTGATATTTGTAATTGAAGACAAGCCAAGCAGGGAAAAGGATTCAGACTTGGCAAAGCACATTTTGGAAATCCACAAAGAAAATACAGTAAATTACGAAATTGAACCTGAACTGCTCAGAAAATACATTGCATATGCCCGTAAGAATATCAATCCACGTTTAACCGATGAAGCCAATGAAATCCTAAGGGAATTTTATGTAAATACCAGAAACAGCAACCCCGAAGAGCAGGGTGCCGTTCCAATTACCGCAAGACAGCTGGAAGCTACCATTCGCCTAGCGGAAGCCAGTGCTAAAATCAAACTTAAGGATAAAGTAGAAGCGGAAGATGCAAATAAGGCAGTGAAACTAACCATGTTCTGTCTTAAAGACATTGGTGTTGATCCTGAAACCGGTGAAATTGACATTGACCGTATTGGAGACGGAACACCAAAATCAGACAGGGACAAAATTCAAAGGGTAACCGAAGAAATCGCACTCCTTGAAGAAGAGTTTGCCGGCGATGCTCCATTGAATGTGCTGCTTTCAAACATGAACGAAAAATATGGAGTCAGTGAAGAGAAAACCGAGCAAATCGTTAGAAACCTAAAGCAGAAAGGAGTTATCTACGAACCTAACGCTGGATACTTCAGACGTGTTATCTAAACTATTCAAATTATAATTTTTACATACTCCCGTGTACACATTTCCCATTGGAGTATGTGAATGTTCAACAACATTAAATTTAATAGCCATTAAAGACAAATTAAAAATATTATGAGAAAACTGTTGTTGATTGTTTTAATCTTGTTTTTGATTATGGGTGCTGTCAGCGCTCAGGACAACACAAACGGTACTGCAGACAATGTACTCAAGGACAGGGAATACAATTCAGACATCGACGATGACGGAGACCCACTGTTGATCGAAGAAAACGGATATATTCCCGTTGAGATTAATGTTGAGGAAGCTTGGAGTCTGAATGTTTATATTGACAGACATGAGTCTGCATTGAATGAAGAGCTTGACAATGTAACCTATAGTCATGTCGATATTCCGGCAAGCGTGATGAATGGCGATGACGAAGTGCCTCTGACCTTGGGAGAACATAACATAATTTATGAATTCAAATTCACCAATACCACTTCCATATACAGTCCCGACGCATACATTAGTGAGTCC
>NZ_ONER01000008.1 GCF_900316895.1 uncultured Methanobrevibacter sp.
AATAAGACATGAATTCTCTAGATTCGGGAGTTTCACTGAATTCTTTTATAAATTCATTCAAATCCTTAATAAATTCTTCTTTTCTTTTATCCAAATCTTTAATTTTGGAATAGTCCTTTTTAACTGATATTGTCATTGCAATATCATCAGTTTCTAAAGTGATTTCCGGATACAGCGAATCTAGAAAATCATCCATGTTTATCCTCTTCCGAGTTCCTGGTGAGCTCTTGCAAGATGTCCTGCAGCCAAAGCCCCTACAAGTGACAGTTCACCTGCCAAAACGGTTGATGCTACGATTTCTGCAAATTCGCGGGCATGGCCTGAACCTGCAACTCCTAGGATTTCCAATCCTTCATGAGCAACTTCCAAACTGGTTCCGCCACCAACAGTTGCAACAGGCAAATCAGGTAAGTTTACTGAGAAATATAAATCGCCGTTTCTGTTTTCGGCTGTTGTTATAGAACCGCTTGCCGCTGAACCGATTAAATTTTTAGCGGTGTTGACCTCAACAATTGCCTCGGATGTTGTTTTCAGTTTTTTAGCTACAATGTCCTTTGGTATTAATATGTCTGCTATAACGCTTTTTCCTCTTCCTTCAACAATGTTTATAGCAGCAGGCTTTTTATCGACACAGACGTTACCGCTTAATGCAATATGAAGCGCACTTGTCTCTTCGGCCAATTTATCTAAGATTTTTTCAGAAGCTATTGTTACCATATTCATTCCCATACTGTCTCCGGTTGAGAAGACAAATCTCGGATACACATAGCTTCCGACGATTAATATAGGATCGATTTTAATCAGTTTACCATGAGAAGTTGTACTTTCGGCAATTTGCTTTAACTCATCGAAATTATCAATAAACCATTGTTTGACTTTCAAAGCATCACCAACACCATCACATTTAATTGCAGGTGCACGAGTCATAATGTCGGATACAACTCTTGCATTTACACCACCGGATGCAGTGATTGTTGATGCTCCTCTGTTAATTGATGCAACCAATGCACCTTCAGATGTTGCAAGCGGAACAAAGACTTCCCTTTGACAATATTCGCCATTGATTTTCATCGGGCCTGCAATTCCCATAGGCAACTGCAATACACCGATTGAGTTTTCAATGTTACGGGCGGATGCCCTTTCCATGTCCAAAGTATAGTTTGCAATATTGGATAATTCCAAATCATACTTCTGTTCGAGAAATTCCCTTCTAATGTCGGTTGCTTCCTTTGCTGAAACTTCTTTATCAACCTGATAAAGCTTCATTTCACCGCTTAATAATTTATCAATAATTTCCTGATTTGACATCTACATTACCTTTTTAAGTAAATCTACAATTTCAGATGGTTTTTTAGCTACTTCAACACCAGCCTCATTTAAGGCTTTGGTTTTACTTGCAACGGTACCTGATGATCCTTGGATGATAGCTCCGGCGTGTCCCATTCTTTTGCCTGGAGGTGCTGTCCTTCCTGCAATATATGACACGACAGGTTTTGACATTTCCTCAGCGATATATTTACCTGCCCTTTCTTCTGCAGTTCCTCCAATTTCACCAATCAAGACTACTGCATCGGTTTGGTCATCCTTTTCAAACCTTTTCAGGATATCGACATAATTGTCTCCGGTTACAGGGTCTCCACCAATACCCACTGCAGTACTCTGACCGATTCCTGCATTGGTAAGCTCGCTTGCAATCTCATAAGTTAATGTACCGCTTCTTGAGATTACACCCACGTTACCTTCCTTGAAGATGTGGGTAGGCATAATACCCAATTTTCCAACTCCCGGGGAAATGATTCCAGGAGTGTTCGGTCCGATAATGGTTGTATCCATTTCCTTTGCATATGCCATGATTTTCATACTGTCGTGAACTGGGATATGTTCTGAAATGATAACAACTAAATCCAAGTGTCTGATTGCTTCAAAAGCAGCGTCTTTTGCAAATTTAGCAGGAACAAAAATGATTGAAGCATTAATGTCGACTTCTTCTGTTGCTTCTTCCATGGAGTTAAAAATCGGAACTCCCAAAAAGTCCTGACCACCTTTTCCAGGAGTCAGTCCTGCCACAATATTGGTATTATATTTTAACATTTGTTCAGTGTGAAATGAACCTTGCTTACCGGTTATTCCTTGAACTAAACATTTTGTATCTTCGTTTAATAAAATCATAATAAATCTCCCTATCTCAATATTCTTGTCTTATTTTCAAATGGAACAGCTAAATCTATTACATTTCCATTCATCAATGCAGTAGCTGAAAATATTACGCTACCGGGTAATACATTACAAGTTGTTCCTCTTTCAACTAAATAAACGTTCTTATTTCCAAGTGCCGCCCCAATCATGGCTCCTGCAATTACACCAACTGACTCGATATTCTCAACAGTTGCCACAACAACCGGATCATCAGTTTCAGGTGAAACATAGCCTACACCAGGGATTTTTCTTGCTTTTGGCTCGATATAATCGGATACATCAGTGCAGTTTTTCATGCCTTTTGCCGCTTCAATTGCTGAGTTTGCAACATCTGCTACAAACGGCTCTCCACCATATGTATCAAAACCCAAGATAATCGCATCAGGATAGAAATCCTTTCTTATACTTGCTTCAGCATAGGATATTCCTTCTCCTGCATCATCAGGATTATCAGATATTCCAGACAAATCACCAAGATTTTCTGCACTCATCTTCAAAACATTAACCAAACCTTCATTGACCACTTCCAGCAAATCGTCTTCAACAAATGCGCTTACAACAACATCATCACCAGTGACATTTGTTAATTCAGCGTTTCTTGCACCTAAGTCTATTACACTTTGAAGGTTCTTTTCTATAGTTTCTACTAGCTTAGAACTGCAGGATACATCATTTTTGGATATATCTGCACCTATAGCCGTAATTTTCAAATTAACACCTTGTATAATTGATTCAACAAATAAATAAAATCTTGAAATTTTATTGGTATATATTATGTTTTTTAATTTATATAAAGTTTTTAAGAAAACTTATTTAATAGTAATAAATATATTATAAAGTAATGTATTCACAAACAAAAATTGCAATTCCTATTTTTCAAGAAAAATACGAGGATGTTATTGAAGTTGCAAAGGATTGCATCGATAAGGGTGCTGACGTATTGGAATTCAGAATAGATGCACTTGAAAATCCCGACATTAACCGGATTAAAGATACAATCCAAGAAATTAATTTTCCAATTATAGCAACCAATAGAATAAACACCGAAGGCGGTTCATTTAAGGGCAGCGAAGAGGAAAGGTTCAATATTCTATATGAATGCTGCGACTTGGTTGACTATGTGGACATTGAGCTTCAAAGCAGCGATGAATACATAAACAAGATACATGACACCGGCGTAAAAACCATCGTTTCATACCATGACTTTGAAAAGACCCCCGATTTAAATGAGATAATGTACATTGTCGATAAAGAGCATGAATTGGGAGACATTGCAAAGGTTGCTTTCATGCCGCAGAATCTGGAAGATACATTGACAATATTGGCGGTTCTTTCACACTGTGAAGACACAATCGCCATTTCAATGGGAGATTTGGGAAGCTATACAAGGGTCATGGCATCCAAATTCGACTCCCCAATCACTTTTGCCGCAGGAAGAGATGCAACCGCTCCCGGACAAATTGATATTGAAACGATGAAAGCTTTATTAAATATGGATTTAAACATTATGGATGAGTGATTTAAATGGCTAAAAAGATTATTTTAGCTTTAATTATACTGATTTTAGTTATATTTTTAGGAATCGTATTTTTAGGCAATAATACAGTTAACGTTTATAATGATGGGGAAAATGTCAGTGTCAAGACCAACACATTTGCCGACATTGACAAACAAAGGCTTAGCAAAGAAATCTGCGACTACACATTGGATATTATGAACGATACAAATGCAGACCTGATATCTTATAGACATGGAATCGAAGATATCTGTAGGCAGTATGGTCTTGAAAATGTTAAAATAGATCTAGAATCAAGCATTGGCCCTAACCAGATTCCCCTTATTATTACAGTTGATGGAACATCCATGCTTCCAACACTACAGGATGGACAAGACGTTCTTATAAACAAAACCCATGACATACATGTCGGAGACATCGTTGTGGCCCAATCTGATGAATACGGCGGAATCATAAAAAGAGTTGACCAAATCAATGAAAATAAAGTCCACCTGATAAGCGACAATAAGAACATATCATATGAATACATAAACGGCACATTATATGAAATCAGCGGCATAACCACATGGGTTGACATTTCAGATATTAATGGCGTGGTCATTGAATATTAGAAAAAAGGGAAAATAATGCAAAAATGCACTATTTTCCAAGGGAGATATCAAAAATAGATTTTTTCTATATTGATCTTAATAAGGGGATTAGTTTACACAACATCATTCCCCTCTTCACCGGTCCTTATTCTAATCACATTTTCAACAGGATAAATGAATATTTTTCCGTCCCCGATGTTACCTGTATATGCTGCTTTTTTAATCGCATCAACATATAAATCAAGTTCGTCACTTTTTACGACAATTTCGATACGTGTTTTTGGAATCAAATCGATACAATAACTGGACCCTCTGTAGGATTCCCTAATTCCTTTTTGACTTCCTCTTCCTTTTACCTCTGAAACGGTCATACCTTGACAGCCGACTTCCATCAAGGCCCTTTTAACATCATCGAACTTTTCCTGTCTGATGATTGCAACAATAGCTTTCATTTATATCCCTCCTATGAATTAAAGTTATAAGCGGATTCCTGGTGAAGATGTGTGTCAAGTCCACCAATTTCTTTGTGGTCTTCCACTCTTATTCCGTTCAATGATTTATCTAAGACTTTTGCTATTATATAACTTACTATGAATGCATATGCCATTGTGGCAATAACGCTTATTATCTGTATTACAACCTGATTGGGATTTCCAGCAATCAGTCCTGCAACTCCTCCGATTGATGGAATTGCAAAGATTCCAGTTGCGATTGCTCCCCATACACCGGACATTCCGTGAATGCCCCATGCATCCAAAGCATCATCATATCCGAGTTTAGGTTTCAGATAATTAATTGAATAATATGATATAATCGGAGCGACTGCACCAATAACCAATGCACCGAAAACATCAACGAAACCTGCTGCAGGAGTGATTCCAACCAGACCTGCTACAGCACCGGATATCGCACCTAATATTGTCGGTTTTCCGACTTTAACCACATCAATTAATGTCCAAACAATAAGACCTGTTGCTGCGGAAACATTTGTCACTATCAATGCATTAGCAGCAAGTCCGTCAGCTGCAAGACCTGATCCACCATTGAATCCCATCCAACCGAACCAGAGCAATGCGGCACCAAGTACTGCATAACCTAAATTGTGCGGAATCAGGGAAGGGTTTTTCCTTTTACCTAATACCAATGCTACAGCCAATGCGGAAATACCTGAGTTAATATGGACAACAGCTCCACCTGCGAAATCGAGTGCACCCATCTGCATCAGCCATCCTCCTCCCCATACCCAGTGGGCAATAGGGACATATACAATTAATGCCCAGATGATAACGAATATGACCCATGCTTTTGTTTTCATTCTTCCAACTAAAGCACCGGACATAATCGCACAGGTAATTCCAGCAAATGCACATTGAAACATTACAAACAATAATGTTGGAATTGTACCGTTCAGGTCATCCAAAGCAATTCCCTGCAAGAAGAAATTGGTTGGTGAACCGATTAATCCGTAAATATCACTTCCAAATGCAAATTGATAACCAAATGCTACCCAAATCACACTGATTATAGCAAATGCAATGAAAGTTAAAAACATTGTATTTAAAACATTCTTTCTTTTACTTAATCCTCCATAAAAAAATGCTACTGCAGGAATACTCATTAACAATACGAGTAATGTACAAATGAGAACCCATGCAGTGTCACCAGCACTAAACATAACCATAATATCTTAACTCTATTTATTTTTATTAGTCGGAAATATACTGTCGGAAGTATACTTCCGATATAGTAATTTATCACTAATCATATATAAACATTTTGCAATATTGACAAAAAAAAGATTATAATCAGTTTAATTTTACCAAACAATTAAATAATAGCTTTTAAAAAAAATAATAATAGCATAGATTAATAAAGTGTTATTATGAGAGGTTCAATTAAAGCAAATTTAATAGTATTTTTAATAATTGCCGTAATTGCATTTTGTATCAGCTCAGCATTCGCGACACTAACAATACATGAAGATAATGAGTCGTATAAATTAAAATCGCTAGAAGACGATTCATTTGAACCAACAGAGATTGATTATGTGCCAACTTACATTCCAAAAAATGATACGAATACAACTAATGACACTATAACTAATGTAACCGAGTATGTAGAAACTACAATAGACAATCTGACAGAAGACAATTACACGATGATAGAAGAATACTTTGAGGACTGATAAAATGAGTGAAAAAAAGAAATTTATCAGAGACAGTGTCTATGGTGATATTAGCTTAAACAATTTTGAAGTAAAAATAATGGACATGCCCCAATTTCAACGTTTAAGACGCATAAAACAGTTGGGATTGATAAGCTTAATCTATCCTGGAGCAACACACACAAGATTTGAACATTGTGTCGGAACCATGAATTTGGGATCAAAACTTTCCGAAGAATTGGGATTGAATGATGACGAAATCGAACTGATTAGAGCATCTGCACTCCTGCATGATATCGGTCATGGTCCATTTTCACACGTTTCAGAAGGAGTACTGTCTGTTCCTCATGAGGAATTGTCCAAATATGTGATTACCAAAACATCAATGAGAGATTTGCTTGAAGAAAAATTTGATGTTAATGAAATCGTCGACATCATTAACGGAAAAGGCCACCTGGGACCAATTGTTTCAGGAGAGCTTGATGTTGACAGGATGGATTATCTTTTAAGGGATTCACACAATACAGGCGTTTCATACGGAAAAATAGATTATGAAAGATTAATTTCAAATTTAAGTTTAGATGACGGATTGATACTTGACATCAAGGGCGTTCAAGCAGCAGAAGGAGCATTGGTATCCAGATATTTCATGTATCCTAGCGTTTATCAGCACCACACCACCCGTATCGTGAATACAATGTTTAGAAGGGCATTGAAAAAAATAATCAATGAAGGAATAATCGATGAACGTGAAATCTATAAATACGATGATTCAGCCATCATTGCAACATTCAGGCAGTGCGAAAACGAATATGCAAAAGACATAATGTACAGACTGGACAACAGGATTGTACCAAAAAGGGTTAAGACAATCCGTTTGGATAACTTTAAATTCCCTGAAAAGATGTATAAGATACCGGCTGATGAACTTAGAAAAGCGGAAGAGGAAATTGCTGAAGATTACGGGCTTGACAAGGATTATGTATTTATAAATATAGCAGAATATCCTCGCTTTGATGAAATGAAAACCCAAGTAAGCGTTGAAGGAAAACTGTTCCCATTAACTGAAATATCTAATATCATATCAGCATTAAGCAAAGCAAGATTCAACATTCCAGACATCAGCGTTTATGTTCCTGAAGATGAAAAATCCAAATTCAACAAATTAAAATTAGAAAATTACATTGATTTACCAGAAATAGACCGTGAAAAATTCCACGGAATACATTATGACCAAATTAAACTGTTTTAGGAGAAAAATATGATAGTAGTTGGAATAACCGGAGCGAGCGGAGTCATATATGGAATAAGACTTCTTGAAGCATTGAAAGAATTGCATATTGAAAACAGTTTGGTGGTAAGCGATGCCGCAAAGATCGTTATTGAATCTGAAACAGACTACAGCATTGAAGATGTCATCGATATTGCTGACACATATTATGATTTCAATGACTTGACAGCATCCATAAATAGCGGATCATTTAAAGCGGACGGCCTGGCAATTGTTCCATGTTCAATGAAGACATTATCATCAATTGCCAATGGTTACGGTGCAAATACAATAACAAGGGTTGCCGATGTGAGCTTAAAAGAGAGAAGGCCAACCGTCATTGTTCCCCGTGAAACTCCGCTTAGAAGCATTCACTTACAAAACATGCTAACATTATCACAGGAAGGAGCCATCATTTTGCCTGCAATGCCTGGTTTCTACTCAACACACAACACTGTTGATGACCAGATCAATTTCATTGTTGGAAAAATCCTGGACTCCTTGAAAATTGAAAATGATTTATTTAAAAGGTGGGAGTAAATGTTAGAAGATAAGGATTTCTTTAAATCCTGTGACGTTCCAGGACCTACAAAAGAGGCCATAAGAGCAATAATACTATATAAATCCGAAGTCAAACCAACTGATAAGGTTGTTGACTGCGGATGTGGAACCGGAGGGATAACCTGCGAGTTTAGCCAACGGGCAGGAGAGGTCATTTCCATCGACACCAATTCGGAAGCGATTGAAGTAACCTCAAAAAATCTTAAAAAGTTTGGGCTTGGAGATAATGTCACATTAATTAATGATGATGGGGCAAATGCCCTTAATGATATTGACAATATTGACATTGCTGTTGTGGGAGGCAGCGGCAGGCAATTAGAAAATATTTTAGACATTGTCCATGAAAAACTGAATTCAAAAGGAAGAATCATCATTACAGCTATTCTGGTTGACACTAAAGTTGAAGCAGTGAATAAGCTTAAGGATTTGGGATATAATCCGAAACTTATGGAAGTCAATGTTTCAAATGGAAGAATCCTCGACAGGGGAATCCTGATGATTAGTGAAAACCCGATAGCGATCATAACTGCAAAAAAAAGATAATTGGAGATTATACAATGAGTAAACGATTAAGTTGGAAGGTGAAATTTTCCATAGTAATGATTTTATTAATAATAATCATTTATGGATCAAATTACCTTGTATTAGGTGACGCCGAACACATTATTTCATATGTTTGGACCCATTTAGGTTTCATTCCAGTTGATATTCTACTTGTAGCATTCTTACTTGATGAAATTATTGAAAAAAAGGAAAAAGAAGCCATGCTTGAAAAATTAGACATGCTTATGAGTACTTTCTTCTCAGAAGTTGGAAATGACCTGATCAACCAGTTAAGTGCTGCAAACAAATATAAAACAAGTACCGAAAACTTGAAATCAATTAAGGATTGGGATGAAAAAGACTTTGACAATAAACTGGCTGAACTAAAAGACGCTTCACTTGATTTCCAAGCAGACATTCCTGCTGAAGGACGTGAAGAATTTTTAGAAAACCTAAGAACATTGCTTGCAAGTAAAAGAGAATTTATTATTAACCTGATAAACAACCCTAATTTACTTGAAAAAGAGGAATTTACCGAATTAACCAATGCCATTCTTCACTTGGATGAAGAACTGGAACACAGAAAAGATTTGGCATTAGTTACAGATACCGATTTCGGCCATTTGAATGGAGACATGAAAAGGGTATACGACAAATTAGTCTATGAATGGGTCAGTTATCTAAAATATCTATATAAAAATTACCCATACATGATTGCGTTAATTATCCGTACCAATCCATTTGATGCCGATGCAGACGTATATGTAAAATAGATTTGGAGAGATTTAATATGAGTAACGATATTGAAAATAGTGAAAATATTAAATCTTGCATTATTTTATGTGGAGGAAAAAGTAGTAGAATGGGTCAGGATAAAGGTTCCATGATTATTCGGGACAAACCCATGATTAAACATATTCTTACTACTTTAAACCACCAAATTAATGAAGCCATAATTGTTTTAAATGATGCCAAAAGGATTGAGAAATATAGTGAATTTATCAATCCAGAAGAATACGCCTATAAAATTACTTTTGTTGAAGACAAAATTAAAAATAAGGGACCAATGCCAGGAATCATGACAGGACTATATGAAATCAGCAGCGATTATGCCCTGATTCTGCCTTGTGACAGCCCATATGTTTCCAAAAATTATATAAATACTATTTTTAAAGAGATTGATAAAGATTATCAGGCTATTGTGCCCTATCATGATGAAAAAAACAAATTGAAAACATCCGAACCACTTCATTCCATCTACAATAAAAACATTATCCCTGAAATAGAGAATCTAATTTCAAATGATGTTCTGCACATTAAAGGTTTAATAGAAAAAATAGATACAAAATTTGTTTTGATTGATAATAAAAAAATAGAAAAAAAAGAATTTAGAAATCTTAATCGTCCGCAAGACGTTTAAAGATGTTCTACTAACTCTTTTGTTTTTGTCACTGCTAAGTTGACAGCGAAAAGAATGTCATCTTTGGTTAATGGCTCTTTTCCACCTTTTTGCATGGAACAGATGTGGCCATCTTTTGTAACTCCAACATTTAAACGGGCGGAAGCTACGCTTTCTTCGGACAATGTTGGGTCGATTACCATCTTATCACCAATTTTAACGAAGGTACATAAAGCCAATTCGTTGTTGATTGGTAAATCGAAGGTTTCATCTTCACTAATGACAACTTCTTCATCAACGATAGTTGCAACAGGCAATTTAGTGGTTTTTAAAGCAGCCATAACTGCTAATTCACATGCATCGAAAAGGTTTCCACAGTTATCAATAATGTGCAAGTCAATGAATAACATCCAAACGTGTTTTCCTTCTTCAACACATAATTTGTCCAGTTCCACCAATTCACTTTCACGAATGCCTCTGTCAACTACACGTGCAAGTTCAATTGAATCTTCACTAGGTGGTCCTGGTTCAAAAGTAGGATCCGCCATTGGCAACATTTCACAGTTGGTCATTAAAACTCCTAAATCAGGAGTGTCAGGGAATGGGCTTCCAAGTTGTGGTTTAATACCTACAATAACTTGAGTTCCACCGATCTTAACACGAGCAGAACCTTCAGCTTTAGAAATAACATTAGTTTCAATAGAAATGTCCCTATATTCATCAAGTGCCCTGCCATCTTCTCTTTTATCGTTTCCGACAAGGTTTTCAATACTTCTTCTTGTAATTTCTGGTACTATCTCCATATTTCCACCCCCTTATTCTATAGAATATTTTTTCATTAAAGCTTCTTTTTGGATTTCGTTTACTTTACGACATCCTTCCATAGCCAAATCGATTGCTTTTGCAAATTCTTCTTCAGTCAAGTCACCGTCACTTTGCAATAATGTGATTTCGCCGGTTCTTGGCATCATAGCTATTGGAACATCAGCTTGACCTTCCTTATCTTCTTTTTCAGATAAGTCAAGGACTATTTCATCATAAACTTTACCTGCAGCACAACCTACAACAATATCTTTCATAGGTATTCCTGCATCGACAAGCGCAACGGAAGCTGCGGTAATTCCAGCACAACGGGTTCCTCCTTCAGCTTCAATTACTTCAATATAAATATCAATCATTGATCTAGGATAATTTTCTAACATTAATGCTGGTCTTAAAGCATCAGCAGTGATTTTAGAAATTTCAGAGGATCTTCTATCAGGTCCTGGCCTTTTTCTGTCATCTACAGAAAATGGTGCCATGTTATATCTGCATCTGATTACACCGGTGTTAGGTTCAAGTAATCTTCTGATGTATGATTCTCTAGGACCATAAACAGCTACCAATATTTTATTTCCTCCAACTTCCAAGTAAGCTGAACCGTCTGCACGTTCAAGAACTCCAGCTTCAATCTTAATAGGACGTAATTCATCAAATTTCCTACCATCATCTCTTATTATATCTGACATCATATCAACCTCATAAATGTGAAGAATTATTTATTATTTAATATGAAAGAATTGTTTGAGTTATCACCGTATGATAATCCATCTTTGCTTTTATTTTTTCTTTTAAATTCTTCTATTACTTCACCAATGTCTGGTTTTTCTTTTTTCTCGTTTTCCTCTTCGGATTCTTCTGATTCTTCTGATTCTTCTTCAGCTGCTTTTTCCTCAGCTTCCTTTTCTTCTTGTTCTAATTCTTCTTTAAAATTTTGAAGTTTAGGTTTTTCTAAAACAAATTCCTCTTCTGTTTCCTCAACTTCTTCAGGAGGCAATTCGCCATCGATAGCTAAGTACAATTTGTTTTTAATTTTATTTGTTAAACCAGAAGTATGAGCTTCAGCTTCAATCAAATGAATTATTTCACGGGTAAGCTGTTCCATGTCTTCATTTCCTTTAACCCATACAAGACCGTTTTGACCAACAACGATTTTACATTTAGTTTTGTCTTTAATCATGTTAATCATTGAGCCTTTTTTACCGATTAATCTTGGAACTTTGGTTGGAGCAATATCGACAATAATTCCTCCTTTGAATTTACCCATTCCTCTACCTTTTAAACCGAGTTTTGCCTTTTTGATTTCATCAACATCGACAACTCTTAAAAATAGCACATCCCCAACATCATATACCTTGTTGAGTTCTTTTTTCTCACGACCAAACACTTCAAAGGCAGGTAAAATACCGGAATATGGTGAATTGATGTCTACATCCCACATTGAGAATCTGACATCCTTAATCTTACCAATCACTACATCTCCTTTTTTAGGAACATATTTGCTTTTTAAAGGAATGACTCTAATCTTTTTATTCCTTAAAGAAACACGTCCCAACAAAGAAGAGCAAATTTTACCGTTTTCTTTAAAGGTACCTCTTCCTGAATAGTATTCGTCATCAGCCAATATTTGACCTGGAATAACTAAATCTTTATTTTCCACGTGTATCATAGTAATCCCTATAAATATGAATTTATTTTATAGTTCTAGTTTCTGCCTCTCCACCTGAAATTTCAGCCATTTTTGAAGCAAAAGAATTCTGAAGACCACCTGGCATTTCCACAATGCCTATCCAAGAACCGTCCTGTTGCCATTCTTCATTGATAATTTCTCCGAATCCATGAATTACATTATAGGCTCCGCCTGCTGCTGAACCCGGAAGTCTTACAGCAACTTTAACTTTTTCGAATCGGATTGGAATAAGTGGCTTAATAGCTTTTAGGGCTGATTGAACTTGTTGATCTACTGATGTGAATGGGTCAAATTTGACCTTGGCCTCGTCACATGCATTTTCAATTCTTTGAGCAGGATGAGGCAAGCCATTTTGAGGATTAATTGCTTCTTTAGCAATTTTATTTATAACAAGTTTTCTTTTATCCTCTTGCATTTTTCTTTTTTGATCAGCAGTTAACTGTACAGTTCCCTTTTCAAGTATAATCCTTGAAACTTCAATAGGATCGGTAGTTTCAAAGATTTTATTCATGGCTTCATCAGAAGCCTTATCTCCTTTTTTGGAGTCTTTAAAAATTTCTTCAACAGCTAAAAGATCTTCGATGGCAACATCAGGGCCGTCAGGATTTCGAAAATCTGCTGCTAAATCAGGGTCAACCAATATTTCAAAATGTTCACCTGAGTACTCGTATTTAGCAATTATAGCTTCATCAACATTTACCATCAAAGCATCCCCTAACTAATTAATCAGAAAATAATTATTCTTCTTCGGAATCCTCTTCGGATTCTTCACTTTCGTCTTCTTCCTCTTCTTTAGGAAGCACTTCATCAATGTATTTTTGTACTTCATCTTGAGAAAGTTTCACATATTTTTCATCTTCGATTTTAATGACTGCGATTTCAACATTGTTTGAAGTGGTTTCATGGTCGGTAGCTTCATTGATAGCAGTTAATGCCAATTCGATAGCTCCTTCTAATGTTAAGGAATCTTCATACTTTTCTTCAAAAATGTCCATTGCAGCATTTCTTCCAGAACCGATAGCAGTAGCCTTGTATTCTATTAAAGCTCCACTTGGGTCGGTTTCGAATAATTTGCATTTGCCGTTATATATTCCACCAATGATTAAAGCAGAACCAAATGGTCTTACTCCACCATTTTGGGTATATAACTGTAGCATGTCACATAATTTCTTAGATAAGCTAGTTACGCGAATAGGTTCACTATAGGTGATTTTATTGATTTGAGCTTCAACTCTTGCTCTTTCAACCAATGCCCTTGCATCAGCAACAAGTCCTGAAGTAGCTGCTCCAATATGTTCATCTATTTTGAATATCTTTTCGATAGATGAAGCTTCAACTAATTTTGAAGTGGTTCTTTTGTCAACAGCCAAAACAATTCCTTCTGAACTTTTTACACCTATTGATGTAGTTCCTCTTTTAACAGCTTCTCTTGCATATTCTACTTGGAAAAGTCTTCCATCTGGGCTAAATACAGTAATAGCCCTGTCATATCCAGCATTTTGTAAAGGTTGCATATTAATACCTCATATTTTTATAAATATTATATTTCATATTCGACAACTTAAAAAAAATAAAACCAAATCTTCCATGAAAAGGCAAATTTTAATTCTAATCACAAATCAGTAGTGAATTAAAATATTTTTTATTCTTTTTTTCCATAAATCCAATTGATATTTATAATTATATTTATTTATAAAGTTTTCTATTTTAAAATAACAAAAAGTAATTAAATGTATTTTTGAGAGGCCTTTATGGTTCCGGACATTCCGATGGTGGTTAATGAAACAACATTGCCACTATATTTATAAGTCAAAGCAAGAGAAGATCTTACATTTTCTGTAAAATCCCTTTGACATCTCACAATGGATTTATATCGAATGTAATCTTCTGTTTTCTCGATTTCATAAAATTTCATGACCCATAAATTAAAATTAGAAGTAATGGCTTCCCCCTGAAACCGAATACAGGCATCCCATATCATATTCACCAATTCATCTTTGGTAATTGGAGATGTGGTTTTGATATCCAATGTCAGATACCTATTATTCTTTCTAAGAGTAGGCGGCAAAACCTTAAGCTTCATCGTTTACCCTCCTGACGCCCCTAAAAATCAAGTCCTTCCTATCCCTGTTGAATTCAAGTATATTTCTGGAGGTCATGAATGACTTGCTTATTTCTTCATCACTTAATCCTGTTTGCTTAAAAACTGAAACAAAATCCTGTGTAGTCTTTATGCCAAAAATGGATTCTGCTCTTGAAGATAAAATTAATGGAAAATCAAACTTCCTATATAATGTGTAAATATCTCTGAAATTTGAAATTATTTTTGCCCTAGGCGCCAGATAGCTTTTTAGAATATCTTCAAAGCATAATTCAATAGCAACATTATTGTTTAAGGCTTCTTTTGCAAGAATATGATTTATACCGGAATCATACCTTTTCAGATAAGGTCTTGACAATACATCAATTTTAACGTTTTCCAGAACGGCCCTGTTAACCTTCAAATCACCGCCAACTACTGAAATGCATAATGCATTATTCCTGAATTTATTAACGGCCTTTCTGATTTCATTAATGTTTGTTGATTTAATCTCCAGGGTATAATCAAAACTGATAATGTCTTTTAAACTGTCTTTTAAATCATCTCTTAAATTCAAGGCATTTTTAAAATCATTTTGATTGTATGAAAAATTAATGTGGTCCCATCCATATTCAGAGGCCTGCTTAGCCAATTTAACATTATTTTCCAAGCTACTGCCCTTAACATTTAAATCAAAAAACATAGTAATTACTTTATTATTCTATATATTTAAAAATTTGTCAAAAAAAATAAGATAAGTGATTATTTAATCACTTATTGATATCTAAAGAATTCAACTTCCCAACTTACAGTCTCATAATAATCTATCGTAAATTCTTCTTCTGAATCAGATGTAAATTTAAATGAATCAGATCTTGTCTCAACAGGACTTTTTGGACCCCAATCCACACCACCAGACTCACCATTTGTACCGGATACATACAAATGGTTTGTAGCGTAATTCAAAATTGGATGTGCAGAGAGTTCCACTTTTATTTTACCCTCAGGAACCTTGATAGTTTTAGAACCTGAACCTGAACCGGAATAGCTTCCTATTGAAACCCACTTTTTCGATTTACTTTCAGACGAACTGGATTTTTCTGATGTTTTCTTTGAAGAATCTGAAGAAGATTCTGTTGTTTTCTTTGAAGAATCTGAATTACTATCAGAACTATCACCTGAATTATCATCAGACTGAACTTTGTCGGAATCCGCACTGCTCTGTGAACTAGCATCACCAACACCAGAACCAGAATTTAATGCAAAATATCCTATAACTCCAACCAAAAGTAATATAACCACAATCAAAGCGATTATAATATATTTAGAGTCAATACCGGAACCATTTTCTGAAACGCCTCCAGCAGGTGCTGATAATGGATTTCCACACTTAGTGCAAAATTTCGCTTCATGCTTATTTTCTTGGCCACATTTATTACATTTCATTCAAATCATTGTACAGTTAATTTTAATATGTTATTAATTTTAACAAGTCTCATATATGAAATTATTTATTATGTCTATCATAACCTAAGAGGTGTTTAAATTAAACATACAATGTTATAAAATATTTTATATCATAAAGACTATATACTTTATTATGGTAAAAGACAATGATGAACTTTTGAAATTAACTTCATATGTTCAAATTTCAAAATACCGCGAAAAAACATTAAAATCAATTGGTGATGATGTTAAAATACCAACAAACATTGCTAAAGACAGTGGAATTAGAACTAATCATATTTCAAAAGTTCTAAGCGAATTAAAAAGCAAAGAAATTGTTGAATGCATTAATGAAGAAGCCCGTAAAGGAAGATTGTACAGATTGACCGATACAGGAAAAGACGTTTTAGAAACTATTAAAGAGAAAGAAGAAAAAGAAGAGTAGTTAACCTAATTCTATACCCTCTTTTATACTTTCTAATTCACTCATATCTTCATTGTTTGAAACTTCTTTTAAGACGTCAAATAACATTTTTAATAAAAGGCTGTTTTTTATATCCAATGGAAAACTATCTATTGTTTCTTTAAAAATTGACTCATATGTGGGTTGAACTAAATCTTTTCTATATTGGAGCTTTATTTCATTTCTAAGCTCCTCATCAATATATTTTTCCAGATAAATTATTATCTCATTAGCAAATGAATTTCCCAATTTTATCATGACTTCCAGAGATTCGTCATCAAATCCATAGCTTTCAACCAATACATTGAAAGATCCGTAATTTTGATAGCCGTATGGAATGAACCTTCCCTCAACAGTGTGTGCACAGTACTCATTCATGATTTTAAATTCCGGAAGGGTTAAAAAATACCATACAAAGCTTTGAAGAGTGGAAGACGGTTTGACCTTAAAAATATAACATAATAAGCTTTCAATAATTTCAAATAAGAAAAAATGACCCAATTCATGAATGAGCGTAGCAATCTGAACTGAATCATCCAATCTGTCATCATAATAAATTCCATTTCCTACAAATATAAAACCTCGCTCATATCCTCTTGATTTAGGTTTGCATTCAGTGAAAATGCCTGCAAGGTTTAGAATCCTATTTTTTATCGTATCTCCCCAAATGTCAAAATAATCCGCCCTTATAAAGATATTGGATAAAATCTGATTGTATTGCTCGTTGGAAATCTGGGCATTCAACAACAAGTTCTGATTGAATTCGGAAAATAGGGTTTCAAAATCTTCAATGCTGATGGGGTTGATTTGATTTTTGCATTTAACACAATATATAGCAAAATCTAAATTGCTTTGACCACAAAATGGGCAAATATGCTCCAATATTAATTTATTGCCGCAATGTGTGCAATAATTATTTTCCTTAAGATTCAAAGTTCCGCAAATATCACAGGTCCTCATGTTCCCACCTACCTAAACATGCTCTTAAGACTTCTAACCGTTGAATTGATTGTATTTTTTTGAGATATCCTTCTCTTGATATTTTTACCACAGTTGGAACAATATTCCGTGTCCCAAGTCAATATTTCTCCGCATGAGCAAACCAACCTTGTCTTTACATTTCTCTGTGGATTCAGTGGCCTTTCACAGTTTTCACAAAATTTCAGATGTTTATGGTTTTTATGCCCACATATGCATATGATTTTAGTATCTTCCTTCTTCAGATTATTTCCACATTGAATGCAAAAATCGGATGTGATTTCATTCAGGGTGGAACATGTGCATAAAATTCCAATCTCACCCAAATTACCATAATTGACAAGTGGAAGTCCGCAGTTACGGCAAAACTGTGAGAATTTTTCATTTTCCTCACCGCAAAAGCAAAATATAGAATCATTGAATTCAAGATTAAAATTGCTGTAGTTGTCATCCGGCCTGATTTCATTATCTTTCAATTGTTTGCCACACATTTCACAGAATATGTTTTCCTTTGAGTTGATTGCCCCACATTCACACAACACATTATCCACAGAAAACTTGGGCTTGGTATCCCTTTTGAAAATTTTTGAAAGCCTGCTCTGCGACCTTTTAGCACCACACATATAACAATATTCATTATTTATTTCATTCAAGTACCCGCAGGAGCATATCTCATATTTGAAATCGTTTTTAGTGTTTATGTATGGTGAAAAGTCAATTTGAAAATTAAAAAAACCGATATTATGTATCGGAGGGATTAAAACAGGAACATCATTATTCGCATCAAAGCCTGTTTTATGTCCGCAACCCATACAATAAGGTTCATTCGGTAGTATTCTGTGACCGCATATTCTACAATAGTTCTTTGATGCCATTTCTATCCTTTTCTAGATAATGATTGTATTTCCTCTACAACCTTATATAATACCTCTTGTCCAAGGCCTTCAATGTATTTGATGGATCCTGCACATTCGTGACCTCCACCATCCACACCAGCTTGGGGTACCTTTTCAATCATTTTTGCCACAATTTCATTTACATTGAATCCATACTGTTCATTCACTGCATCTGTTGCTCTAAATACACCAAAATCAGGACCGTGACCCAATGTCACTATCGGCTTGTCTTCACCAATTTCCTTTATGACATGGTCATGTACAAATCCGCAGGTTTTTCCAGGAGCAGGGAATGTGAATTTGTGTGCGAACTTCTCAACATCAAGCAGATTAAAGTAAATTCCGTTTTCAAGTCTGGTCCTTTTGATATTTGGAAGGGCAGCTCTAAGTTGAGTGTCAATCCTTTTTTGATATTCTTTATATAAGGCATCAATCATTTTTCTGTGCTTGTCAACATTGTCAACTGCAAGAATGGTATCCATTATTCCTCTTCCATTCATAAATCTCAGGAAATAAGCTTCAAAATCAACACATTCGGCAACTTTTGAAAGGTGTTCCTGACTGAAACCCTTTTGGGCAGCGAGTTTAAGGTATTGGTAAGTTTCACCACATTGTGCACGGTCTCCCAATGATGCAATGGCAGGCAAATGCTTGATTAACTCTTCAACATCAGGATTTATAATATGTGCCACCTCTGTTGCAAGACATCCTGCAGTCAACTGTGAATCTCCACCGACAAGGTATGGATTTACATGTGTGTCCACATATTCGTCGACCGCTACGGTAGCTCCATAAATCACTCCATCCCTTTCGTCTTTTGTGAGAAGTTCCCCTGGAGAATGGTGGTCGATTACAACGACTTCAATATCATATATTTTAGCCTGCATCAATGCCACAATGTCCTCTTCAGTTGAACCATTATCCAACAAAACGATTAAAGGCAGTTTTTGGCCGTGCCTTTCCTGGTCTTCAAGGGCAAATGACAAATCTTTTACAACATCCTCAAGCTCATAGAATGGCGCTTTACTAGGAGACCTTTTAAAGTAATAATATTCAGCATCATTGCTCGGATTTATCTCCTGTATCAATGGCACAATGGCCTTTTCCATCGCAACACCAGAAACGATACCGTCTGCATCATTGTGGTGTCTGAGAAGTATAGTCCTTCCGTCAAGTATTGCTCTTCTAATTTTTTGAGCAGCCTCATACATCTTAGGTCTGAGCCTGTTTAAAACATCACTTTTGACCAAGAAATCAACCTCTTGAGGTCTGGCCTTCCTGTTTAATGCATCATCAATTAAAGCATGTAGCTTGCGTGTGTTTTCCTCATCAAGTTTTATCATTGAAGATGACTCGATTTGTGTCTTTCCGCCATGTTCGTTAACTTCACCGATGACCTGAACAGCATCATTCAATTCGATTTCAGGATATGACCTCTCGCCTGCCTTGTCAAAAGCGGCAATTTCAGTGGTGCCTGTCTCATCGCTGATTATGAATATTGTTGGACCTGAAGTCTGCTGGATTTGCTGGACTTCACCGTCAATCCTAACGATTTTACCCTTATTTTCTTCCAATTCAGAAATGAGGGTTCTTGGAATTGACTTGGTGAGTGTTTTAATGTTATATGACTCAACATAAGCCGGTGCAAAATCAATTTTGCCCTCTCTTGATTTGATTGAAGTAACAAATACGATTATCTCTTCTCCGACATTATATTCAGATACATCTCCTCTCATGAGTCCCCAAACATTATTGTTAAGGGAAATGAAAGCGCCGTATCTTTCTATCCTTGTGATTTTTCCTTTGTATAGTTTATCCCTGTCAATATCCTTCATGGTACATATTGAATCCAAAACATATACATCACGGGCCTGTTTCCTTTTAGCTTCAAATTCATCGTGCTTCATTTTCTCAGCCTTTCTTTTTTCACCGCATTCGTGACATAAATCATATTTTTCATCAAGTAACTTTCCACAGTCACGACACACATTTATTTGGCCTGTTCCATGACAGTGAGGGCATTCCTCATAAACTTCAACTTGCCCTTTCCCATTACATGCTTCACATGGAATGTCTTCTTCTCCTCCAAGGTCAAATTTGTCACGTGCTTTGCTGTTTACTCCTTTAAAATGACTTCCTATATCAAAAACATCATCTTCATAACCTGTTCCACCACAGGCATCGCATTCCTTATAGTCCACTACAACTGAACCTATTCCCTTACATTTCGGACATTTAGTTTTCATTTAAACACCTGTCTAATTAAATAATCCTGAATTATTCTGGACAATTTCATTTCTTTCATTCTGATATTTCAATGCATCATACATTATCTCGTTTGCATCTGTTCCATAAGCGGATCCAGTATAATTTTCATACATCTCCAAATAATATATTGAATCCTTCAAATTGTCAACAGCTTTCAATTTAAGTTCCAATTCTTTGATGGTTGTGTCAATGTAGTCTTTGTGAACTTCCTTCAAGTCCTTTTTATATTTATCTTTGATATTTTGCAGACCTTGCAAACTATTGTTATAATTGTCTCCTGCAGATATCGCTTTTTCCCTTGATTCGTCAAAATTTTGACTATTCAATAATTCAACGGACTCATTGTAATCCTTATCACCCTGAACGATGC
Organism: uncultured Methanobrevibacter sp.; assembly: GCF_900316895.1. GTDB lineage: Archaea > Methanobacteriota > Methanobacteria > Methanobacteriales > Methanobacteriaceae > Methanocatella. The sequence goes on from NZ_ONER01000008.1 coordinate 21,250, forward strand.
TGTCGCTAATCTTAGGCATTGATTCGTTAATGGTTTCCATTGAGCTATCAATATAAACAACAGCAACAGAGATTAAAAGTAAAACTACAATAAAAATTATTAATTTGATATAACTAGACACGTTATAAAATATATAAAAAGATATTATTAAAATTTGTTATAAAAAAAATAAGGAAAGTTTAAAAATTATATTTTCAAACTTATTCGCTGGACCAGAGTCCGTGTAAGTTACAGAATGCTAATGCTTTAACATCATCTGTTGAGTTTACAGTAAAGGTTGCTTCTGCAACATCACCAGGTTTGAAGCATTTTGCATATTGTTCTGCACCAGCTTCAACAACTAAAAATTGAATGTAGTGGTCATCATCCATTGGGTGAGCAGCTTCGCCGACTTTTACGGTTACTTTGTCACCATCGATTTCAACTACAGGTTTGTGTTTAGGAGCTTTTTCCCCTTCGGTTTGTACAGGGATAGCGAGCATGTGTGTGTCACATGTGTCTCCATCATCTTCAACTAAAACTTGGATAATACTTCCACAGTCGTCACATTTTAATATTTTTGCCATAATAAAACATCTCCTTTTTTGAGTTAAAGATAATTTATTTATCAAAGTATATATTATTATTGATTGTTTTCCTTATAGTTTTCAATTGCAGCCTGAAGACCATCTGCAGCAAGGTTTGAACAGTGCATCTTTACAGGTGGAAGACCGTCCAATTCATCTGCTACATCATTTCTTGATATTTTTAATGCTTCATCAACTGTTTTTCCAACTGCAATTTCGGTTATCATACTGCTGGTTGCAATTGCAGCTCCGCAACCGAATGTCTGGAAGGAAATGTCTTCTATGACTTCATCATCATTGACCTTAATGTATATTGTCATCAAATCTCCACATGTTGGGTTTCCTACAGTTCCAACACCATTCGCATCTTCCATTTTTCTGCAGTTTCTAGGATTTGCAAAGTGATCCATTACTTTTTCTGAATAATCCATTATTAACACCTCTTACAAGTATCACTATGTTTTTTACACATTACATTATCATAATCAAGTTCCTGATTCCATAGAGGGGACATTTCCCTAAGTCTTGATACAGCCCCAGAAACAGTTTCTACAAATTCGTCAACATCAAATGCATCGCTTTCGGGAGCAAGGGAAATCCTCAGTGACCCATGAACATCAACCGGGTCAAGACCCAATGCAGTGAGCACCGGTGATGCCTCCAACTTATTTGAGGAACATGCTGAACCTGTTGAAGCCTGATATCCTTTAGCATCCAAAAGAAGGATCAATGATTCACCTTCAATTGCCTTGAATCTGAAGTTGACAAGGTTTGGAAGCCTTTGCTCCATATCACCATTCACATAGGATTCGGGAATTGTGCCCAATACCTTTTCAATCAGTTCATCCCTGATTGAGGACAGCTTTTTGAAATGAGCTTCAAGGTTTTCGGAAGCAAGTTCGCATGCCTTTCCAAATCCGACAATGCCTGCGACATTTTCAGTACCTGCCCTGATTCCTCTTTCCTGACCACCACCATGTATCAATGGAATAACGCGAGTTCCTTTCTTGATGTATAATGCACCAACACCTTTTGGACCGTTGATTTTATGAGAAGATAAAGATAACATATCCACATTTAATTTCTCAACATCCACTTCGATTTTACCGAAAGTTTGAACCGCATCAGTGTGGAATGTGATTCCAGCCTCACGGGCGATTTTGCCGATTTCTTCAATAGGCTGAACAGTACCTATTTCATTGTTACCATGCATGATAGTGATTAAAATTGTATCCTCAGTTATTGCATCCTTTAAATCTTCCACCCTGATGATACCGTTTTCATAGACAGGCAGGTAAGTTACTTTAAAATCAAGGGATTCCAAGAATTTCAAGGTCTCCTTTACAGCAGGATGTTCAAATTCAGTTGTGATAATATGCTTTCCTTGGTTGAGATATTTAAATGCAATACCTTTTATGGCAAGATTATCAGATTCTGATCCACCACCTGTGAAAATAATCTCTTCAGGTTTTGCATTGATTGCATCAGCCACTCTTTGGCGAGCCTGATTCAATGCCTTTTTAGATTCACGACCAATTTTATAGAGAGTTGAAGGGTTTCCGAACTCTTCAATAAAATAGGGTTTCATTTCTTCAAAAACTTCCTCACTGACTTGTGTGGTTGCTGAGTTGTCTAAATACATTTCATTATCTCCCAATCGTCTTTTTTTATTAGTAAAATTTTATAATATAAATATTTTAAGTGAGTAAAGGGTTACTTTACTCAGATACTGTCAAGTGCTTGACTTAAATCTTCAATCAAATCATCAACATCTTCCAGACCTATGGAAAGTCTGATGAAGTCAGGAGTTACCCCTGTTGCTTCCTGCTCTTCAGGAGTTAGCTGTTGATGTGTTGTACTTGCCGGGTGGATTGCAAGACTTTTTGCATCCCCGATGTTAGCAAGTATTGAGAACAATTCAAGTTTTTCAATTACTTTTCTTCCGGCTTCCTCTCCGCCTTCAACACCGAAACCTAAGATACCTGCAAAGTTGTCCTTCAAGTATTTCTTGTTGATTTCATAGGTTGGATGTGATTCAAGTCCAGGATAGTTAACCCATTTGACTTTAGGGTGAGCTTCCAGGAATTGTGCTACTTTCAAGGCATTTTCGGAGTGTCTTTTTACTCTAACATCCAAACTTTCTAATCCTTGAAGGAATATGAAACTGTGTACCGGTGCCTGAGTTGCTCCCAAGTCCCTTAAAAGTCTTGCTCTTATTCTTACGGTAAATGCAAGGTTTCCGAGTTCAGGAACATCACCGAAGGCATCCCAGAATACCAATCCATGGTAACTTGGATCTGGTTTTGTGAAGTTTGCAAACTTGCCGTTTCCCCAGTTGAATTTACCTGAATCGACTATGTATCCTCCAACTGCAGTACCATGTCCACCTACATATTTGGTTGCAGATGCTGCAATGACGTCAGCCCCATGTTCCAGAGGTCTTACAAGTCCTACACCAACAGTGTTGTCTACAATCAATGGAATGTCATGTGAGTGTGCGATTTCAGCCAATGCTTCGAAGTCAGGCACATCCAATTTTGGGTTTCCTATAGATTCAACATAAATCGCTTTGGTTTTTTCATCGATTGCCGCTTCAAAAGCTTCTAGGTCTTGTGAGTCGACAAACTTGACGTCCCTTGCGAGATCCTTGAAGGTGTAGTTGAACAGTTGGTAAGTTCCACCATAAAGGTTGTCTGCTGATACGATGTTGTCTCCAGGTTCGGTTACGTTTAAGATTGCATATGAAATTGCTGCAAGACCACTTGATGTTGAAATACCTGAGTTACCGCCTTCGATAGCAGCAATTCTTGCTTCAAATACATCACTGGTAGGGTTAGTTAATCTGGAGTAAATTTGTCCAAATTCTTGAAGGGCGAATCTTCTTGCAGCCTCATCTGAGTCTTTAAATACATATGAAGTTGTCTGATAAATAGGAACCGCCTGAGCCCCTGTTGCGGGGTCTGGAGTTTGTCCTGCGCGTACACCTAAAGTTGCTAATCCATAATTTTTATTTGTCATTTAATAATCACCTTTATTTTTGAATTTCAGTAAAATATATCACGTGTTATATTCACTATATAACAATAGTTATTTTTTATATATAAATGTTTTGGTAAACCTAAAAAAAAGTAGAGATATTGATTTATAACTTATGTTATACAGAAATAACATATGTTATTTTTAGTATATAAACATTGTTATATTTTTGAAAAAAAATAAAAAAAAGAAGAGAAAAAATTCCCTTAATCGTTAATTTCATAACCTAAAGCTTGTAGGTTATCACGAATTTTATCTGATAAATCGTATTGTTTGTTAGCTCTTAACTCAGATCTTACTTCAGAAATCAGGTTAAGCAAATCATCAGATCCTGCATTGACATCCTGAAGTTCAAAGCTGACTCCCAAAATATGGGCAGCATCATCCATGAACGCCTTGATTGCAATCTTATCAGATTCACTGAAGCCATCCAAATCATTTTTGGTATCGTTAATCAATCCGAAAATTGCCGCAATGGCTTTTGGAGTGTTGAAATCATCATCCATGCTGGCGAAGAACTCTTCCTTGTGAGGAACTAATGCATCACATTCAAAGTCTTCATCGCCCACTTCAACATCCAATTGTTCATAGTATTTTCTGATTCTATCCAAACTCCTTTCGGACTGGTGAAGTGAATCTTTTGAAAAGTCAATCGGACTTCTGTAATGGGTTGATAATACAAAGAACCTGAAAGTATCCGGTTCATAGCTTTCAAGCAATTCACGGATTGTAATGAAGTTATGCAAAGATTTGGACATCTTTTCCCCGTTAACATTCAAGAATCCGGTATGCAACCAGTATCTTACCATTGGAGATTTTCCTGAAACCGCTTCCATTTGAGTAATTTCAGCTTCGTGGTGAGGGAATATTAAATCTAAGCCTCCGCCGTGAACATCATACTGTTCTCCAAAGTAGAATTCAGTGATTGCAGTGTCTTCAATGTGCCATCCAGGTCTTCCGTCTCCCCATGGAGATGGCCAGGTAGGTTCATCCACACCTTCACGTTTTTTCCATAAAGCGAAATCCTGATGATTTTTCTTGGTGGTTTCAGCTATTTCACGGTGGGATTCCAGCTCTTCAACGTTTCTGTTGGATAATTTTCCAAATTCTTCAAATGTATCAATTTCAAAATAAACTCCATCTTCGGTTTCATATGCAAATCCCTTATCGATTAATCTTTGGATCTGATCAAGGATTTCCGGCATATGGTCAGTTGCCCTTGCAAACAGGTTCACTCCATTGACATTCAATTTTGCCATGTCTTCACGGTATCTTTTCTCAAATTTGCGTGCCAGGACATCTGATGGAATTCCGCTTTCCTTTGAGCGGTTGATAATCTTATCATCAATATCTGTTACATTTTGAATGTAAAATACTGCATATCCCTTGAATTCCAGGTATCTTTTTATTGTATCAAAGGAAATGTAGGTCCTTCCATGCCCGATATGAGCATCATCATAAACAGTAGGGCCACATACAAATAAGTTAACCCTATTATCATTAATTGTTTTAAAATCCTCTTTACTACGAGTTAAAGTTGAATAAATTTCCATAAGAATAAACCTCGAAAAAAAGTAATTAAAAAGGCAAGTGAGGGACTTGAACCCCCGTATTATGGTCTGCAGCCACACACCTAGCCACTCGGTAAACTTGCCACTAACTAAAAAAGTATAATAAAATATTGGTAACTAATAGTTTAAATACTTTACTATATTTTCCAATATTTCACTATTCTGCTTCGGAACCTATACAAGATTGACAGTCTTCACCGAGTTCAGATTTATCAATATTGAGTTGCTCCAAAACGTCAACGGTTTTTACATTTTTGCAAATCTTACAAGTTCTTGGTATCAAATCTGCTTTTGTAGCTTCACCTTCGGATAATTGACGAGCAAATTCATGAATCATTGCTCTTACATCATCATCAAGCTTAATGCCGCTTCCACGTTTGTCAGTAATGTACTGAGAAACTGCAGGTTGGGTAATGTCCATAAGTTCTGAAACATCTTTCTGCTTCATTCCCAAGTTTAATAGCTCTTTTGCCAGTTCTGATCTGATTGCAGGAATTACATACCATACAACAATTTCACAAGGTGGTTTCATATTAATCGCCGTCTTTTTTAAATAAATCTTCTAATTCTTCTTGTTCATCTCTAATATCTTCAGTCAAACAAATTTCATGCTTTTCGAATAGAATTTCGAAACGCTTATCATTTTCCTGAAGATGTTTTTCGATTACTCTAATTGCATCGGCAACAGGGTCAGGAAGTTTGCCGTGATCCAGGTCAACTTCCTCATGACGTACGCCTCTGCGCTTAACGATTCTGCCGGGAACACCAACACAGGTTGATTGAGGAGGAACATCTTTAAGCACAACTGCACCGGTACCGATTTTTGAGTATTCGCCAATGGTAATGTTTCCCATCACCTTGGCACCGGCTCCGACAATCACTCCCTTTTCAACAGTTGGGTGCCTTTTGGTTTTTTCTGTACTTGTTCCTCCAAGGATTACTCCCTGGTATAACAGTACGTCATCACCAACAATAGCTGTTTCGCCGACTACAACACCCATACCATGATCAATAAATACTCGTTTACCAAATGTTGCACCAGGGTGAATTTCAATGCCCGTAAGGAATCTAGCCAAGTTGGAATTCATACGGGCCAAAAGCTTGAAAGAATGAATCCAAAGCCAGTGACTAATCCTATGCATAAACAGGGCCCAAAAACCAGGATAACATAGAAAAATCTCCAATGTGGACCTTGCGGCAGGATCCTTTTCTTTAATAGCTTTAATTTCAGCCTTCAAATTGTCAAACATTGATAAACCTCATAATATGTTATACTTAAATTATATAACATATGGTATATATACTTAATCTTATTCAAATAACCAGTCTACAGAGAGATATCTTTCACCATTATCAGGTAAGATTGCTATTATTCTTTTACCCTTATTTTCAGGTCTTTTAGCCAATTCCAAAGCAGCCCAAGTTGCAGCTCCAGAAGATATTCCTGTAAATATACCTTCCACTTTAGCAAGACTCAATAAAGTTTTTCCTGCATCTTCACTTGCAACCGGAATAATCTCATCAATCACATCAGCATCATAGATTGACGGAACAAATCCTGCGCCGATACCCTGAATTTTATGAGGTCCATTCTCACCTTTTCCAAGTGTTTGGGATTCTTTTGGCTCAACTACAACTACCTTAACATCCGGAACAAGTTCTTTTAATCCTTTAGCAATACCAGTTGCTGTTCCACCTGTTCCTGCAGCAGATACAACATAATCGACCTTGCCGTCAGTGTCTCTAAAGATTTCCTGAGCGGTAGTTTCAAAATGGATTTTAACATTTGCAGGATTGTCGAACTGACCTAAGATGATTGAATCCGGAGTTTCCTCATTGAGTTCATTTGCCTTTGCAATTGCTCCGCCCATACCGTCAGCACCTGGAGTCAATACCAATTCTGCGCCTAAAACACTTAGGAATTTTCTTCTTTCAACGGACATGGTTTCAGGCATGGTCAAAATCAATTTGTAGCCTTTGGCAGCTGCTGCAAATGCAAGACCGATGCCGGTGTTACCGCTGGTAGGCTCAATGATAGTTGAACCTTGCTTGAGAAGGCCTTTTTCCTCTGCATCTTCAATCATTGCAACCGCCACCCTATCCTTTACGCTTCCGGTCGGGTTGAATGATTCGATTTTAACGTCCACTTCTGCTTCTAAGTCTTTAGTTAAATTATTCAATCTTACAATGGGAGTGTTTCCAATAGCGTCGGTTATGCTATCGAGTACTCCTCTTTTTAATTTTGGAATATTTGCCATGTTTTATTCTCCTATTTATTATTATATTTTAGGCATATTAAAGGGGTTACATTAAAAGTTATATAACATTCGTTATAATAACTATTGTTATATAACATTGTTTTACTTTATAAATGTTTTGGTATGACTAAAAATTAGTTAGATATTTTCCCTGAAATAATCGCAGATATCAGTGCATGGACAAATCTCACACTGAGGACCTATAGGTTTGCAGATGTTCTGGCCAAACTGAACCATCAAATCATTCAATTTAATCCACAATTCCTCTGGAGCAATCTTGCACAATTCAGCTTCGGTTTCTTCCGGATCTTTAGTGTCAACAAGCCCCAGACGATTGGAAATTCTGTGAACATGAGTGTCAACAGGAATTGCCGGAAGCTCAAATGCAAATACCATTACGCAATTTGCGGTTTTACGGCCAACTCCCGGAAGCTTGACCATTTCCTCGACGGTATCCGGAACCTCACCGCCATATTGGTCAATCAAAATCTGTGAAACTTCCTGGATTCTGCCTGCCTTGACATTGTAAAAACCGGCAGGTCTGATCAGCTCCTTGACATCATCAATCGGAGCATCAACAACGGCATAAATGTCCGGATATTTGGCAAAGAGATTATTGGTGGCCTGGTCGGTATTCTCATCCCTTGTCCTTTGGGACAATATTGTTCTAATCAAAACCTTATACGGATCATGGTCAAGGAAAGTCCTTATCTCAAAAACACTTTCCAGCTCTTCAATCAACTTGATAACACGTTCTTCCTTATTCATTTTTTAACTCCAATTCAAATCCAAGTTCTGCCATCGCTTCAATGAAATTAGGAAAAGACACATCAAATACTTCTCCGTTTGTAATTTCAATGTCATGCTTAAGGCCAATCAGTGAAAATGCCATTGCCAGTCTGTGGTCCCCATGTGAGTCGACAACACCGGAAGTTACTCCTCCTGTTATGCTCATGCCGTCTTCCCTTTCAGTCAGCTTGCAGCCGAGTTTCTCCAGTTCCCTGCAGGTCGTATCTATCCTGTCGGTTTCCTTAACCCTTGCATGGGCAACACCTGTAATGTTTGTTGTGCCTTCAGCCATTGCAGCCAGAACCGCAACGGTAATGAGCAAATCAGGAGCATTAGACAAATCAACATCAATCGCCTTCAGATTGCCTTCGGAAGCGATTTCAACATAATCCTCTCCACGGATGACTGTAGCGCCCATCTTCTGCAGGATATCTAAAATGTACTTGTCACCCTGCTTGGAATCCCTGAACAGGTTTTTAATCCTGGCTTTTCCGCCGTTGATTGCAATCAATGCCAGCAGGTAAGATGCTGAAGAATAGTCCCCCTCAACAGTATAATCACAGGCAACATAATCCTGCTTTCTTACAAGGAACTCGTCAATTCTGCAGCCCTGATGCTCCTTATCACAGTTTTCATGCTTCAAATAATACCCTTTTAGAGTTTTAACACCGAATTTCCTCATGATATCCAATGTCATATTAACATAAGGTCTTGATTTGAATTCAGGCAATACATACAATCTGACACCCTTTTTAGATAATGGGGACGAAATCAGAATTGATGAAATGAACTGGGAACTGACGTTTCCCATGATATTGGTCTGACCACCGGCATAACCGGGTTTGATTAAAATCGGCGCCTTCTCATTATCTTTTAAAGAACAAGTTTCAACTCCTAACGGCACCAGTGCATCCATAAGAAGACCCATAGGACGGGTTTGTAATGAATCATCGCCTGTTAAAGTAACTTCATTATCGCTCAATGCCGAAACTGAAGTCATTAATCTTAAGGTAGTTCCAGAATTTGCTAAATCAATCGGTTCTGTAGAGGAATTATGCAATTCACCTCCGGTTCCAATAACCTCCAAATAATCCTCGGTTCTATTTATTTTAGCCCCTAAAGCTTCACATACCCTAATAGAGGATAACGTATCTTCTGAATATAACATGTCATACAATTTAGAAGTTCCTTTAGCCAGTGAAGCTAAAATCACTGCTCTGTGGGAATAACTTTTGGACGGTGGTGCCTTAACTACCCCACCAATTTCTGAAATATTTTTTACCTTAAGAATCATTCTATCAATAACTATTTTTAATTTAAATTAATAATATAGTTAACTATGAAAGAAATAGAAAAGATGCTAGCCGGACTCGAATACTGCTATGACGATGAGGAAATATCCCTAATGAAATTGAATGCAATCGAAAATGCCAACATTTTCAATTCTCTTGCAGAAGATGATTTGGACAAGCAGCATGAAGTGCTAACCGAGATTTTGGGTTCTGTAGGTGAAAAAGTGTGGATTGCAAAGCGATTCTGTTTCGATAATGGCAAAAACATTTACATCGGCAACAATTTTACTGCAAACTTCAATTTGACAATACTTGACATCAAAGAAGTGTACATTGGAGATAATGTGATGATCGGTCCAAACACTACAATAACAACCGTTGGCCATCCATTATCCCCCAAAAAAAGACGTGAACATTTGGGACAGGCATCTGAAATCAGAATCGGCAATGATGTATGGTTAGGTGCCAACGTAACAATTCTTCCGGGAGTAAGCATCGGCGACAATGTGGTTGTTGGTGCAGGTGCAGTGGTCAGTAAAGACATCCCTGACAATTCCCTGGCAGTTGGAGTTCCCGCAAGGGTTATTAAAAAAATTGAAAATGATATTGATTAAGCTCAAAAATAAAATCAAAAAAAAATAAATATATAGCTTAAAAAATTAAGCTATATCAGAATATAACAATCCAACAGCTCTTTGAGCAAAGAATAATAAGTATGGACTTATTATAATTGAAAGGATTGCTAAAAATGGAACAGATGATAAAATCATCTCAATAACGGCAATAATTATGATAATCAATAAGATTACTACTATTACCTTACCTACACCTATTCTTCTTATGTCTTTTGCTGCTTCAACAACATTTAAAGCTTCACCTAGACTGCCAGTATTTGCCAATCTTGCTTGAGCCATAGTTTGTAAGAATGAAAAGATTACAAATAAGACTAAAGCAACCATAATAGTGATAGATAAAGAAATCATCAAATTGGCAATTGCCTGAGATGCAGCTTCAGACAATATAAAGGTGGAATTTCCCATATAAACATTTTGTGCCTGTGACATAACTTCATTAGCAATTATCATAAAATTGCCGTAAATATTTGTAAGATATCCCACAACTACAACAATGAATGCAGGGATTATGAAGTAGACTATTGTGACAATGAAATTATTAAAACCAGTGATGAAATTTTCCCACCATTCAAACCCAGGAACTTCATCATCAAGCTCAATTCCAGATTTGATAATGCTGATTAAATAACCGGCCAATACCCATCCAATTAACATTGAAACAATAAAAGCTATTCCACCCCACATAAAACATTCAGGAGTAATGAATCCTAATATATAAACAAATGTTCCTATAAAAGAAAATGCCCCCGCCAATATTGACAGTAAAACATAAATCACCAATACTTTTATGTCTTTTGATGGAAAGACAAAAGCATCCTTAATTATTTCTATTACATCCATATTTTCACCCCTATTTAACTTTTTTCATGCTCTTAAAAAGAGACAGTACTAATTTATTGTAAAAGTATTATTTAAAAGTTATTCAAAAAGATTTAACTGAATGAATTTATTTACTTGTTTTTATATATCATTAAACATAATTTTAATTAACATAGGATTGCTTTTTCCTATTTACAATAGCTTTATTGAACCTCTCCGACCTGTAGAGGTCGGAGATTCTTAGGTAATCCATTCTATATGAATGGAAAATATTCTAAGCTATCCCCCAGGTCCCCTAGGTTTATTTTTTTTTAGTGTTTTTAACCCTTCGTTTAAGATGTTGATTGCTGCGTTGTGGTCTCTTTGATGTTGTGTGCCGCATTTTGGGCAATTCCATTGTCTGTCTT
>NZ_ONER01000011.1 GCF_900316895.1 uncultured Methanobrevibacter sp.
AATTTCTTATTAAATTTAACTGTTTTTAAACAGGATTAAAAGTTCATAACTAACTTTAATCAAAAAATTTTAAATCAACAAAGTTTTTGAAAGAGTCCCGACACTTCCAACAGTATAATTTATAAAGTAAAAAGTACATAATTATTTATTGTATAATTAGTGTGAAGAGAAAGTTGTTGATATTTCCACTAATACTAATGTTATATTTATTAACAAATTATTCAATCAAAATTATTAAGGAGCGTAATTTTTATGGCTATAGATAACGGAGATTTTGTAAGAGTAAACTTTACTGGTAAAATTAAAGAAACAGAAGATGTATTTGACACTACTTATGATGAAGTTGCACAAGAAGCAGGAATTTTCGAAGAAAACAAAACCTACAAAGCAATTCCTATTGTTGTAGGAGGAAACCACTTATTACCTGCAATCGAAGAAGCAATCATCGGATTAGAAGAAGGCGACAAAAAAACTATTGAAGTGGATTCCGAAAACGCTTTCGGTCCTAGAGACCCTTCATTAATTCAATTAGTTCCTATGAGAGAGTTCAAAAAACAAAACATGACTCCTTTCCCAGGTATGAAAATCCAATCCGAAGGTGCAACCGGTAAAATCTTAACCGTCAACGGAGGAAGAGTAAGAGTTGACTTCAACCATGAATTAGCAGGAAGAGATTTAGTATATGATGTTGAAGTAACCGAAATCATTGAAGATGATGAAGAAAAAATCAAAAGTATGATCGAGTTACACTACTCAAATCCTAACGTAGACATCGACAAAACCGAAATCGACATTGTTGATGGTGTTGCAAACATCAAATTGGATGAAATGTCCAAATTCGATCAACAATCCTACATGGACATCACCTTTGCAAGATTCAGAATTGCAAAAGACATTTGGGACAACATCGAAGAAATTACCAAAGTCAATTTCGTAGATGCTTTTGAGAAAAAAGAAGAAGCTGAAGACGAAGAAGACGAAGAATAGATTTTATTATCTTGACTCATTCACTGCTTTGATATAAGTGGTGAATATTAATTTTATTTGGTTATTTGCCAATTGACTTGAATTGGAGTTATTTTAAATATAACTCTTTTTTATCTTATTTTTTCATATTTTTCCATCCGATATTTTTTGAATAAATTATTAAAAACTATTATTTTTTTATTTAAATATTCAAAGTATTGTAAAAAGCCCGTAAATCGAAATACCTATCGGTTATATGAAAATACTAATTTTCAACATAAGATTTATAGCACTATTTAAACCAGCGAAATGTATAAATTATTCACAAGTTATATTATTATATAACAGTTGAATAATTTTTTAAATTAGCTGTAAAGGAGGATATTTATGAATAAACTAACTAAGATTACAATAGTTGTTCTGGCAATCTTTGTGATTGGAATGAGTATTAGTGTGGCGTTTGCCGATCCTGTTTCAGCCGCCAAATACAAAGGAAAAAAATCAATAACTGTCACTGTGAAAGACGGTAAAAAAACAGTGAAAATAAAATGTAAATACAAATCAGGATATGGTGGCAGTTACTCTGGTAAAAAGGGAAAATATATTGTTGATGTCTGGAAAGGACCTAAACAAAGTCCTATTTATAACGGTTGGAACACTGTCGCTAAAAATACCAAAACACACAAAGTATGCAACAAACTTGGTCATAAAAAACCAGTCACTAAAGTAAAATTAAGGTACTACTACTAAGCAAATAGTGATTAGAGGATTAAATCCTCTACTTTTTATATTTTTTCATTAATTGATGGTAGATATGTGTTTTTGACATGTTCGTCATTTTCAAACAAATTTTCTCTTAAATTCTTTTTTTATCATGAATTGCCACAATTCCAGGAATATCTTCCACTTTTAATTCATACATGGCTTCCATGCCTTCATTTTCAAATAAAACACACTTTTTTTCCAAAACCTTGTTTGTAAGCAATGCCGCAACCGGAGGGGTTATTACAAAAATGGACTTGTTTTTATCCAGTGCCTCAACGGTCTCATCGCTCAGCATTCCCTTTCCTATATGAATCTTGACTCCTGCAGCGCTTAAAGGTCCGATTGTTGATTCGATTTCAACCTTGCTGCTGGTTGTAGGCGCAATTCCCGCATCGCTGAATGCAGTATGCATTATCACACTGCCTTTCAAATCAAAAGGGACTTCATCTTTTTCAATCAGTTCCACAAGCTGGGGAAGTGCCGCGTCACGGCCGGTGTATATGGTTCCTGAAATGTTGATTTGTTCACCAACATTGAGGTTGGCAATATCCTCTTCGGTAATTGGGGTGGTCAAGTCTGTCATAATAATTATTTTATTTTTAATTTTTAATAAATTTTTGAATTTTCCCCGATTTCACATAAGATATTTAAATGTTTATTAACATAGATATAATACATTCTATATTTATTTTTCATAAATATGATAGGAGATTTTAAATTGATTATTATTGACGAAAATTTGTGTAAAGGATGTCATCTTTGCTTGTTCATGTGTTATAAAAACGTATATGCAATATCTCCTGAAGTAAATAAGAAAGGAGTTCAATTACCCTTTGTAAAGTTCGAAGAAAGATGTACCAAATGTGGTACTTGTGAAGTTGCATGTCCGGACCAAGCAATTACAGTTGATTTGCCGGAAAACTGGTGGATGAACGAAGATGTTAATTTTAATCCATTATTCACAAGGCATGGAAAGTAGGTGTATAAAATGGCTGAAGAATTTTTTATTCAAGGAAATGAAGCATGTGCTAAAGGAGCAATAGCTGCAGGCTGTAGGTTCTTTGCAGGTTATCCTATTACTCCATCTACAGAAGTTGCAGAAACTTTAGCAAGAGAATTGCCAAAAGTTGGAGGTTCATTCGTTCAAATGGAAGACGAAATCGCATCTGCAGGAGCCATCATTGGAGGTTCATGGGGAGGAACAAAATCAATGACAGCCACTTCAGGTCCAGGTATTTCATTAATGCAGGAAAATATCGGTTATGCATTCATGACAGAGACTCCAATAGTTATTGTTGACGTTCAAAGAGGTTCTCCATCAACCGCTCAACCAACTATGGCTTCACAATCAGATATGATGCAGGCCCGTTGGGGATCACACGGAGACTACGAACCTATTGCGCTGTCTCCATCAAGCGTTCAGGAATTTTTCGATTTCACAATAAAGGCATTTAATTTGGCTGAAGAATACAGATGCCCTGTATTGGTCATGGCTGATGAAGTAATCGGACACATGAGGGAAAAGATAGTTGTTGGCGATGATATTGAAGTCGTTGCAAGGAAAAGGCCTGAAAAGACTGATGACTACCTGCCGTTTGAAAACATTGAAAACGGAACTACTCCTATGCCTGCATTCGGTGACGGATTTAATATTCATGTAACCGGTCTTACTCACGATGAAAGGGGTTATCCTGACACCAACACTCCTGAAACTCATCATAACTTAGTAAAAAGAATTTGCGATAAGGTTTTAAATAATAAGGATAAGATTTGCTCTGTAAGATCTGAAAACTGTGAAGATGCGGACATCATAATCGTTTCATATGGTGCTCCTGTAAGGTCCGCCGTTGAAGCGGTAAACAGGGCAAGAGCAAACAATCAGAAAGTCGGCTATGTCAAAATTGATACTCCATGGCCATTCCCTGATGAACAATTGAAAGAGATTACTAAAAACGCCAGTGACGTACTAGTTGTAGAGATGAATTTGGGTCAAATGTATTATGAGGTTGACCGTGTACTTGGAAAGGACGTCAATGTTCATTTGATGGGAGTGATTGGAGGATTACTGCCAACTCCTGATGAAATTTTAGATGAAATCAACAAGATAGGAGGAAACTAAAATGTCAGAAAATAAGAATAGATTTCTCCCATATTTAAGAGAAGACAGACTGCCTCACATTTTCTGTCCTGGCTGTGGAAATGGTGCAATCATCAATGCATTCCTTGCAGCTATGGAAAAGGCAGATATGGATTTTGACAATATCGCAATGGTTTCCGGAATCGGATGTTCCTCAAGGATTCCAGGATATCTTAAATGCGATTCACTTCACACCACTCACGGAAGAGCATTGAGCTTTGCAACCGGTTTGAAAACAGCAAACAAGGATTTGGATGTTGTAGTGTTTACCGGTGACGGTGATGCGGCTTCTATCGGGGGTAATCATTTGATTCATGCGGCCAGAAGAAACATTAATCTGACTGTAATCTGTATCAACAATAACATTTACGGTATGACTGGTGGTCAAATCAGTCCTACTTCACCAAAAGGCAGTTTCGCAACAACTGCTCCTTACGGTAATTTGGATACTCCATTCAAATTGGCCGAACTCGTTGCAGCTGCAGGTGCAAGCTATTCCGCAAGATGGACAACAGTCCAGATGGAAAATCTTGTCTTGTCCATTAAGGCGGGTTTGAAAAACAAAGGATTTTCATTCATCGAGGTTGCAACACAATGTCCAACTTACTTCGGTCGTAAAAACAAGCTCAAAACTCCTACTGCAATGGCTGCAGTAATGAAGGCAAATACAGTATTCAAATCTGCTGCAGACAGAATGAGCGCAAGAGAATTGGAAGGCAAGATTGTTGTTGGTGAATTTGCCAACACTCAAAAAGATGAATTTACAGAAAACCTTGAAAGGATTAGTGTGGAAAAATCTGGTAAGAAAACTCTTATCAACTCTGCATATTCAACAGAATTATAGGTGGATAATATGAGAACTGAAATTAGAATTTGTGGATTTGGAGGTCAAGGAATAATTCTTGCAGGTATTATCTTAGGTAAATCTGCAAGTCTTTTTGATGAAAAAGAAGCTGTTCAAACCCAATCTTATGGTCCTGAAGCTCGTGGAGGAGCTTCCAAATGTGAAGTTGTTATCAGTGACACTGAAGTCGACTATCCGAAGGTTCAAAGTCCGGATATTTTAGTGGCCATGTCAAATGAAGCTTTAATTAAATATATTGTGGATTTAAAGGACAATGGAACTTTAATTGTTGATCCTGGCACAACTGATGTTGAAGATGTAAGAGATTTTATTGATGAACATAATATTGAGGTTTATGAAGCTCCCGCTACTAAGACAGCCACAGATGAAATCGGACTTAAGATTGTGGCCAATATCGTTATGGTTGGAGCTATTACAAAAATTACTAAAGTGATATCCAAAGAGGCAGCCATCAAGGCTATTGAGGCCAGTGTTCCTAAAGGAACTGAAGAAAAGAATATCGCTGCTTTCGAAGCGGGTTATGCTTTAGCTGAATAGGTGTTATAATGAGATTTTTTGAAAGTGTAGCAAAACAAATTTTTAGTAAAGAAGGAATCCCAATCCTGGAGGGACATGTTGCAAATTATCCTGAGGAAGCTATGGCAGTAGCCTCTGAAATGGGATTTCCTGTAGTTGTCAAAGCGCAGGTTTTAACCGGGGGCAGAGGTAAAGCAGGTGGTGTAAAATTTGCAAAAAATCCTGGTGAAGCCCTTAAAGTTGCTGATGAAATTTTAAAAATGGAAATTAAAGGCGAAAAGGTAAATCATTTGTTGATTGAAGAAAAGGCTGAAATCTTAAATGAATTCTTTGTCACAGTTTCTGTTGACAGGGGTGCAAGAAGGCCAGTAATCCTTGCAAGTAAAGAAGGTGGGGTTGAAATCGAAAACCTGGCAAAAACAAACCCTGAAAAGATTATTAAATATTATCCAAATCCTTTGCTTGAATTTTTACCTTATGAAGCCCGTGAAATCGCCCGTAAGATGGGAGTTTCATCCGAATTGATTTCTCCTGTAGGAAGCATCATCTGGAAATTATATAAGGTATTTGAGAAGTATGATGCTGACACCGCTGAAATCAATCCGTTGGTTTTAACTCCAGACGGTTTGATTGCCGCTGACGCAAAACTCGTTGTCGAAAACGATTCACTCTACAGGCATCAGGACCTGGTTGACAGAATGAACTATAAGAAAAAGGCAGTCGACTTTGTCCAATTGGATGGTGATATTGCTGTAATCGGTAACGGTGCAGGTTTAACATTGACCGCAATGGACATGATTAAGCTCAATGGTGGAGAACCGGCAACATTCCTTGATATTGGTGGTGGAGCCTCAGAGCACATAATCAATCAGGCCTTAAGCATTGTTTTAAACTACGATCCTGTTAAAGTCGTGTTCCTGAATGTACTTGGAGGTATTACCAAGGCCGATGATGTTGCACGTGGTGTAATCAAGGCTTTGGAAAATGCTGACCGCAAGGTCAATATAGTTATCAGATTGACCGGAACCAATGAGGAAGAAGGTCAAAGGATTTTAGAAGAGGCTGGAATTCCATATGAAACATCAATGGAAAAGGCAGCTAAAAAAGCAGTTCAAATTTGTGAAGAACTAAAAGCTGAAGGCAAATAATTTTGCTATAGTTCAAACTCAAATAACACTAAAAAAAGGGTTTAGATGTGTCTGGAAGTTCATTCGAGCAGTACCACTCGACTAACTTCAGATTCATTTACTATCTCTTTGCCACAGGCATCACCGATTTTAGAGGCAAAATCTTTTATTTCATCAAAACTTGGCATGTTGTCCAGGGTTAATCTTTTACGTGATGAGCCAACATACATGTATGCTTTGACTTCCACAAAGTCAGGGTCAGCTTTTTTTATCAGTTTTGCATAACCCTCAGGGTCTTCCATATTTTTTCCGCGAACGCAGGTATTCCTTATGCATGTGCGTGAGTCAAAACTGGATAGGGTTTCAAGTGATTCGTTTAAATTATCCCAAGCATCATTTATTCTAGGTCTGCAGACATCATTAAATATTTTCTGTGAAGGTGCATCCAAAGAAAGGTATAGTTGATACGGGTCGTTTTCCAGATTTCTTAACCTTTCAACACATTGGCCGTTGCTCACTACGAATGTTGTGAAATCCCTGCGGTTGAATTCACCGATCAGTTCATCGATTTTAGGGTAGAGTGTAGGCTCTCCCGCAAGTGATATTGCCGCATTGTTCGGGTTTTTCATCTCTTCCAGTTTTTTCTTGTTTGCCTTGTCATTTCCATAAAAACCGCATAACAGGTTGTTCTGGGCTTTGATTGCCTCATCAACGATTACTTTCGGATCGTCATATTCCTCATCTTCCCAAGTGGTTTGGGTATATGTTAAGTCTCTCCAGCAGAATTCGCATTCCTGTTGGCAATTTGGAACTGCAGGAGACATCTGAAGGCATCTGTGGGATTGGATTCCATAGAACTTTTCCTTATAGCAGACTCCCTTATCAGAAATGCTTTGCCTTGTCCAATGGCATGTCTTGACTGCGGCATGACCATGTTTTCCAACGAATCTGTATCCGCTTTTCTCTAGTTTTTCAATCTGGTTTTTAGTGAATGACATAAAATCAAATCTATTTTTGGCTTTTGTAGTATATACATTTTTACAAGTCTAAAGCAATATTACTTTTAGTGAACAATATTTACTTTATATTGTTAAATCTATTTATATGTTTAAATTTAATATTAATTATTATGAGATTATGGAACAAGAATCAGGAAAAATTATTCTTTGATAAATCAAAAAATTTTGCATCACATGAGCAGCTGTTTTACAGGACTGATGATGGAATGTATGTGTCCTATTGGCCCAAGGGTTATTCCGGGTCCAAATCAACATTGCAGGCCAGAAATTCGCTGATAGGAAACTATACTGAAAAATGGGTCTGCGATTTGCTTAATCATATACTTCAGGATGAGGGGCTCTTTGTCATTCAGCAGGCACAGATTCCCTCAATTGGAATAACTCACAAGTCCCCTGCAGACATCGTCATTTCAAAAACAAACAGGAAAGTGCTGATGCCTGATGAGGTAAAACTTATATTTGAGGTAAAGATGTCGCTTGTGTGGAACTGGCAATACGATGAGGCTACAGGCAATGTTAAAGAAATTGGGGACTACAGGACCCATCAGGGGCGCCCAAGCTTCACACGTTCGGATTCAATTTTAAAGGCGATTGGAAAATGCATTGATATAAGGGTTTCAAATGTCAAGGCTTCCAAAATTCCATTAATCGTTTTGGGAAATGCACCGTTATCAAACGGCTTTTGCAAAAAGGCGGATTATCTGAAAAATTCAGGAATTATTCAGGGTTTTTGGTCATTGAATCCATTCCCTCTCAATCATGGAAACACCCGAAAGAGAAGCATTAAAAACGGATTCATCAGAATGGACAATGTCGATGAATTAAATATGACTTTGAACCAATTATTTAAACAGGAACTGAATTTTTTCTCGGGAATGGAAAATCCCAAAAAACTGGGTCAAATGATTGAAATTGCCAACTGGGAAAAAAGCTATCAACAGAAGGGATTGAAATTTTTAAATCTCCTGAAGAGGTCTTAATTTGCAAAGGAAAACAAAAACAGCTTCTTTCGGGTCTGTGGTCAGGCAGTCCCACAACTCAAAGAAGTTTTATAGTTCAAAACTGTTTGAAGAATTTAATCTGCCGAAAAATATTGAGTATCTGGAAAATCGGATACCTGAAAGTGACCTGAATAAATTTTACTGCAAATCCAGTGAAATGATGGATGAGATACCTGACAACAGCATTCATCTGATGATAACATCCCCTCCGTATAATGTGGGAAAGGAATATGACAACGACTTGACATTGGATGAGTATCTCTCGCTTTTGACCAAAGTTTTCGGTGAAGTCTACAAAAAGCTTGTAACCGGCGGAAGGGCATGCATCAATGTTGCAAACATTGGAAGAAAACCATATATTCCACTGCATGCAATGGTGATTGAGATAATGTTGGATTTGGGATTTCTGATGCGCGGAGAAATCATTTGGGACAAGTCCGCCAGTGGCGGAGGATCCTGTGCTTGGGGAAGTTGGATGTCCGCTTCAAATCCGGTTTTAAGAGATTATCATGAATACATTCTGGTCTTTTCAAAGGATTCCTACTCAAAGGATAAAAATCAAATCAAAAAGGACACTATTGAAAGGGATGATTTTATCGAATGGACAAGAAGCGTTTGGACATTTCCCGCTGTGAACGCCAAAAGAATCGGTCATCCCGCACCATTTCCAGTTGAACTGCCCCACAGATTGATAAATCTGTATAGCTATGAAGGCGATGTCGTTCTGGACCCATTTTGCGGCAGCGGAACAACTGCAATTGCAGCCAGAAAAAACAACCGCAACTACATATGCTATGACATCAAACAGGAATACATTGACCTGGCAAAAAGTAGAATTTCCAATCAAAAATTTATTTAAAGATGTAAATTATATATTTAATTATAAAGTTATTGTGGGATAGATATGGACACTCCAATTGTAATATTGAATTATAAAACTTATTTAGAATCAAGTGGTTTAAAGGCTTTAGAACTTGCACATGACCTGGAAAGTGCTGCCAGTGAATCTGGAATCACTATGGTTGCGGCTCCTCAGGCTGCAGACATCTATAGAATCAGTGAAGAAACCTCACTGCCTATTTTTGCTCAACACATTGATGCAATATCCCCTGGAGGACACACAGGTTCCAACCTAATCAATACATTGATTGATGCGGGAATCAGCGGATCTCTGATTAACCATTCAGAACAGAGGATGAAATTGGCGGACATCGATGAAGTTGTGAAAATGTGCAAAGCCAATGAAATCGAATCATGCGTATGCACAAATAATATTGAAACCTCAAAGGCTGTGGCAACACTAGCCCCTGATGCAGTTGCCGTTGAACCTCCTGAACTTATCGGTACAGGAATTCCAGTATCTCAGGCTCAACCGGAAGTCGTTGAGGATACAGTTCGCGAAGTAAAAGCAATAAATAAAAAAGTTAAGGTATTATGTGGTGCAGGCATCACTACTGGGGACGACATGAAGGCAGCTATGGATTTGGGCGCAGACGGAGTATTGCTCGCATCAGGAATTATCAAGGCTGAAAGTCCTAAAGACGCCTTGCTTGATTTGGTAAGTAAATTATAGAGTGAGAAAATGGCTAAGGAATTTAAAACTATTGATGATTTTGATGTTGAAGACAAAACAGTTCTTGTGAGAATCGACATTAATTCTCCGGTTGATCCTAGTTCAGGCATTATTCTGGATGATACAAGGCTAAAGCTGCATGCCCAAACAGTTAAGGAACTGTCCAATAAGGGCGCTAAAGTAGTGCTTTTGGCCCATCAATCTCGTCCGGGTAAAAAGGATTTTTCAACTTTGGCCCAACATGCTGACGCTTTATCAGATATTTTGAATTTAAGGGTAAAATATATCGATTCATTATTTTCCAAAGCTGCAAAAGAAGCTATTAAAGCTTTAAAGCCTCATGAAATTCTTTTGCTTGAAAACGCAAGATTTTACTCAGAAGAAACCCTTTCAAGAACTCCATTGGAACAGTCAAAAACTCATCTTGTAACTCAATTGTCTCCACTTATCGACTATTTTGTAAATGATGCGTTTGCAGCGGCCCACAGGTCCCAGCCATCATTGGTCGGTTTTACAGTAAATACTCCTTCCGCTGCAGGAAGGGTAATGGAGAAGGAACTGACTGTAATTCAGGATGCTCTTGACAATGTGGAACATCCTTGCGTATTTCTGCTTGGTGGAATGAAGCCTGAAGACTCCATTGATGTTATGGAGAATGTACTAAGCAATGGAACTGCCGATTCAGTTTTAACAACAGGTATTGTTGGAAACATTGTTTTGTGGGCATCAGGTGCGGATATCGGTGAAGTCAACAAGAAGTTCATCATCGCTAAAGGATATGAGGATATGGTTGCCAGATCAAAAGATCTTATTGAAAGGTTCGGGGATAAGGTAAAGTATCCTATTGATGTTGCATGCCAAATTGATGGAAACAGGGTTGATATTGACAGCAGTGAAATTCCAAACGAATCCATCTTTGATATAGGTGAAAAAACCATTGCATTTTATGCAAAAGAAATCAGAAACGCAAAATATATATTTGCCAATGGTCCTGCGGGGGTATTCGAAGACCCTCAATTTGCAATGGGTACCGAGGATTTGATCAATGCTATGGCCAATTCAGATGGTTTCACCTTAATAGGAGGAGGACACATTGCAGCTGCTACAGCAGGTCTTGGCTTGGAAGAGTATATGAGCCATTTAAGCAGTGGTGGCGGAGCATGTATCAGTATGCTTGCAGGTAAGGAGTTAGCCGCTGTTGAAGCTTTAAAAAATAGTAAAGATTAGCTATTAAATATTTTTAATAGCTCTTCTGATGATTTTTTTGGATTTTCTGAGCTCATTATAGCGCTCACTACAGACAATCCTGCGATTCCAGTATCATTTAGCTCATGGGCATTGTTTAGTGTAATCCCTCCAATGGCTACAACTGGTATATTTATTGATTCCACAATTTCTTTCAAATCATTTTTTGTAATTTTTGGAGCATCATCTTTTGTTGCAGTTGGAAATACCGCTCCAGTTCCAATGTAGTCGGCACCATCACTTTCTGCTTTTTTAGCTTCTTCAATGGTGGCGGCTGAAACACCTACAATTTTATCAGGTCCAACCAGTGCTCTTGTAACATCACATGGCATGTCTGATTGGCCAACATGAACTCCATCAGCATCAATTGCAAGTGCAACATCGACTCTGTCGTTTATGATTAATGGCACGTCATATTTTTCAGTAATTTTCTTCACATTTAATGCCAAATTATAGAAATCTAGTGTGTCAGCGGTTTTTTCTCTTATTTGCACTACGCTAACTCCACCTTTAATTGCTTCTTCAATTGTCTTTAAGAATTTTTCTACATCGTCACTTTTATCGGTGACAAGGTAAAGGGATAAGTCTATGTTTTTCATAATATCCTGATGTTTGCTTCGTTTATTAAGGTTTCACTATCGGTTTTAAAGAGGTAATCAATTAGGTATGCTCTAAATGAACCGGTTCCTTCATCATTCGCATCTACTTTTGCTCTTGCCTTTTCACCGGCAATGTTCATTGCCAATATTGCAACAAGACTTCCTTCAAATGGATTGGATCCTCCAATGCAGCTTCCAACAATTGATGATAACATGCAGCCGCTACCTGTTATCAGTGGCATCATATCATCTCCATTGTCAATGACAACGGTGGTTTCGCCGTCACTCAATATATCGAGAGGGCCACTTGCTAAAATCACGGTATTCAATTTCTTTGCAAGTTCACAGATTAAATCTCCATTTGCTTTTAGATTTTCTTCAGTAATTATGTCATCAATATTAACATCAACGCCTTTTGCAGTGTTGCTTTCTTTTAAAACGCCGGTTAATTTTGCAATTGCTTTTATTTCACTAATATTTCCTCGAATTGCGGTTATATTATAATTTTCAATTAGATTCATTGTGGTTTTGTTTCTAAGTTCGGTTACTCCGACTCCCACAGGGTCTAAAATAATAGGGGTATTGGTTTTGTTTGCAGTTTGAGCGCTTATATTCATTGATTCGATTTGATTTTTACTTAATTTTCCAATGTTGATTACAAGCACATCAGCTATTGCTACAACTTCTTCAAGCTCTTCTGCATCTTCTGCCATAAATGGGGATCCTCCTATGGCAAGCACTGCATTTGCACAGTCATTGATTGTAACTGAATTTGTTATGCAGTGGGTTAACGCATTTTTTTCTTTAATACTTTTTAAATTTGAATCTATCTTATTTAGTAATTCTTTTTCAGTATTTATCATGATTATTTATTATAAATTTTTTATTATTTAAATTTTAATGAAAAACATGTGATTTATAGTAAAGTATTTAAATGACTTTTAGTATAAATTATAGTGTTATATAATTTTATTATATTGCCTCGGTGGCTCAGTCTGGTAGAGCGCGAGACTTGTAATCTCGTGGTCGCGGGTTCAATTCCCGTCCGGGGCTTTTAATATTATAATATTATATAATTTTTTTAGACTATTATTGAAATAATAGTAATGTTTATATACTTGTAAATATAATATAATTATTAGTATGTCATCTACATACAATTTGTATGTGGGTCCGTAGGGTAGCTTGGTCGATCCTTTGGGCTTTGGGAGCCTGAGACTCCGGTTCAAATCCGGGCGGACCCATCTTTTCCCGCCTTAGCTCAATTTGGCAGAGCGTTGGACTGTAGATCCAAATGTTGCTGGTTCAAGTCCGGCAGGCGGGATTCTCAATTTATTTATTTGGATTCATATATTTTTTTGTGAAAAATAGTGATTTTTCCAAAACATTTATATATGATGAAAATTATATTAATTGATAGTGTACTATTTGAGGATATGCCCTGGTGGTGTAGGGGCTATCATGTGGGCCTGTCGAGCCCGCGACTCGGGTTCAAATCCCGGCCAGGGCGCTCATATCTTAAGTAGTATGAAAGTCATATAGGCCTGTAGCTCAGTCTGGCAGAGCGCCTGGCTTTTAACCAGGCGGCCGCGGGTTCAATTCCCGTCAGGCCTGTTTCTAATTTTATATTTTAACTTTTTTATTTGGAGGAAAAAATTTGAAAATTGATATTCAAGACCATATGCTAGTACCAAAGCATGAAATCATGACTGAAGAAGAGATTTCTGACGAATTTAGTGATGTGGATTATGATTTTAAAGACCTTCCTAAAATAAAATCTAATGATCCTGTTGTAAAAGCCATAGGTGCTGAACCTGGAAACGTTTTAAGGATTACTAGAGAAAGTCAAACTGCAGGTGTATTTGTAACCTACAGAATTGTTGAAGATTAAATATAATTTTAGAGTGTGTGAAATTTAATATAGTATAATTTCTGTATTTTTTTGTTTTTTAGAAATTCATTATAATAAATTTGAACTTAGTTTGAGAGGAATTATCTTAAAGGAGATAGTTAGGAGTAAATTAAGAATAATGATTAAATGAATTAAGTTAGGTTTATCCTAATAAACTATTATTTTTATTTAGTTAATTATTTTTATTGCGTACGTAATGTTGGAGGATATCCATGACAGAGAATAATTGGAAATTAGTTGATGCATTTTTTGACAAATATGATTTGGTGGATCACCATATCAAGTCCTACAATGATTTTGTGAATAACAGAATTCAGAATATCATTGATATTACCGAACCTATCACTTTAGATGACGGGAAATACACTTTAAAAACCGGTAAAGTACGTATTGAAAAACCGTCAAATAAAGAGGCTGATGGTTCTCGTAGTGAAATTGATCCAACCGAAGCAAGACTTAGAAACTTAAATTATTCTGCAGACATGTACCTTGAAATGGCATTAAATGAAGACGGAGAAGAAAATGAGTTAGAAGAAGTGTACATCGGTGAATTACCGGTAATGCTTAAGTCTGACATTTGCCATCTCAATGGGCTCAGTGCTGAAGAATTGATGGAAAAGCATGAGGACCCTCAAGATTTAGGAGGATACTTTATTGTAAACGGTTCTGAAAGGGCTGTTGTGACAATGGAAGAAATCGCTCCAAATAAAATTATTCTTGAACGTCTTGATGAACCAGAAGATAGACATGCAAAAGCTGTTGTTACTTCAATCAAAAGTGGTTTCAGAGCCAGAATTACTTTGGAATATAAAAAACCTCGTAAAAATGGAGTATTTTTAAGAATTTCTTTCCCTTACCTTCCAGGTGAAATTCCATTAGTAATCCTATTGAGAGCTCTCGGTTTAGCTACAGATGAAGAGATTATCACTGCAATTTCAGATGATAACAATTTCCAAATGATGATAGCGGATGATTTGCAAGTGTCTGATGAATCATTAAAATTGGATCAAAGAGAAATGGACGGCATGTCTTATGAAGAAAGAAGAGATTATTTACAGCTCGCAGCTATCAAATACATTGGTAACAGGGTAGCTAAAAACATGCCTAAAGATTATCGTTTAAAACGTGCAAAAGATGTTGTAAATCGTTATTTATTACCTCATATGGGAACTGAGGAAGAAAGATGTTATGATAAGGCTATCTACTTAGCTGAAATGACTGAAATGTTATTGGAAGTCATCGAACAAAAAAGAGAGCCTCACGATAAGGACCATTATACTAACAAAAGACTCAGAGTTTCTGGAGATTTAATGGAAGATTTATTCAGAGTTGCTTTCACTAATTTAACAAGAGATATGAGTTACCAACTTGAAAGAAGCCTTTCCCGTGGTAAAGAGCTTTCAATCAAGCAGGCAGTGCGTAGTGATGTTTTAACAGAAAACATCAAACATGCAATCGCTACTGGAAATTGGGTTGGTGGAAGAGCTGGTGTAAGTCAATTGTTAGATAGAACAAGTTACATGGGAACCCTTTCCCATTTAAGACGTGTTGTATCCCCATTAACTAGAAGTCAACCTCACTTTGAAGCAAGAGATTTGCATCCAACACAATTCGGTAAGATTTGTCCTAACGAAACCCCGGAAGGACCTAACTGTGGTTTGGTAAAGAACTTAGCTTTAATGTGTAATATTTCAGAAGGTTCTGATGAACAAGAAATTATTGATGTTATTAAAACTATGGATGTAGATTTGATTTAGGGAGGTGAGATGTTGGCTAAAAAAATTAATGCAAAATTAAAAAGAGCTTATTATTATTTTGGATTTGAAGAAGTGGCTGCCTATGAAAAAGTCAGAAAAAACATTGACATTCTATTAGAAAAGGCTGCTGACGAATCCGTATTAAATAAAGTAAAAGAACATGAGTCTGAAATTGAAGAATTTTTCAACACCTCTGAAAAAAGAGAAGATTCTGACTTTTTTGAAGCATTTGCTAAAGATGAACCTAGAAAATCCTGGGATAGTTATACAGATGATTTCCCTGAAGATATCTTTGCAGATGATGTAGAATCAGACGACGCTGTCGAGCCTGTTGAGGACAATGGCGATGAAGGTGAAGTAGAACCTGTCGCTGAAGCCGCTGAAGATGAAGGTGAAATTGAACCTGAAACTGAAGAAGAAGAAAGCGAAGGTGAAATTGAACCTGACGAAGATGAAGGTGAAGTCGAACCTGTTATAGTTACAGACATTAATGTCATAGTCGTTGACAGGGAAAGTGAGCCTATAGAATCTGCTGTCATATCCCTAACTTCAGGAACAAGATTTGAAGGTTCAACCGGCAATGATGGAAAATGCATTATCAAAGAAGTGGCTTTAGGTGATTATTCAGTTCTCGTTAAAGCTGACGGCTTTAATGATTTCCATGGAAAATTCACTGTTTCAGATGATGATGAAGTTTTCAAAGTCATATTGACTAAAGAGATTATCACTACAAACAAAACCAAAATTTACATTAACGGTGAACTTTTAGGATACTGTGAAAACCCAGTTGAATTCACCCAAGAAATGAGAGAGAAAAGAAGAAATGGTGAAATCTCCTATGAAATGAACATCACTTATTATGAAGATAATGAGGAAATTTACATATTCAATGATCCTGGAAGAGCAAGAAGACCATTAATCATTGTAAAAGATGGAGTTCCATTATTAAGAGAAGAGCATTTAAATAAAATTGCAAATGGAAAATTAAAATGGGATGATTTAATCAGTAAAGGTCTTGTTGAATATCTGGATGCTGAAGAAGAAGAAAATTCATACATCGCTATGAGTTTGGCTGAAATAAATGAAGAACATACTCACTTGGAAATCGACCCTGCTACAATGTTAGGTATCTGTGCAGGTATCATTCCATTTTCAGATCACAACTCATCTCCAAGGAACACAATGGAAGCAGGTATGACAAAACAAGCATTAGGATTATATGTCTCCAACTATGCATTACGTACTGATACCAGGGCACACCTATTGCACCATCCTCAAACTCCTATCGTTAAAACCCGTATTATCGATTCAACCAATTATGATTTAAGACCATCCGGTCAGAACTTTGTAGTTGCATTGATGTCTTACGAAGGATATAACATGGAGGACGCAATGGTTATCAACAAAGGATCCCTTGAAAGAGGTCTTGCAAGGTCATCTTTCTTCAGGGCATATGACACTTCCGAAAAGAGATACGCAGGTGGTCAAGTAGACAGATTTGAAGTGCCTGACAAAAACATCAAAGGATACAGGTCCGAAGAGGCCTACAGAAACCTTGATGAAGACGGTGTCGTCAACCCTGAATCATATGTTGAATCCGGTGACGTATTAATCGGTAAAACCTCACCTCCTAGATTCCTTGAAGAGGACTTCGGTACCGTTGCTGACAGAAGAAGAGAAACTTCCGTAACTGTAAGACACGGTGAAAAAGGTATTGTTGATGCAGTATTATTATCCGAAACCGTTGAAGGTTCAAGATTAGCTAAAATCAGAGTAAGGGATACCAGACAACCTGAATTTGGTGACAAATTCGCATCAAGACACGGTCAGAAAGGGGTTGTCGGTTTAATTTTATCCCCTGAAGATGTGCCATTCACAGAATTCGGTGTCGTTCCTGATTTGATAGTTAACCCTCACGCGATTCCGTCCAGGATGTCCATCGGACAGGTATTGGAAATGGTCGCTGGTAAAGCAGGTTGTCTTGAAGGAGAACGTGTGGACGCAACTCCGTTCAACCAAACCCTTGAGGATGAAATCAAACAGCAACTTATTAATAACGGATTTGAATCTGCAGGATGTGAATCATTATACAATGGTGTAACCGGTGAAAGGTTGGACGCTGAAATATTTGTAGGTGTAGCATATTATCAAAAATTACACCACATGACCACAGATAAGGTTTATGCACGTTCAAGAGGTCCAGTGCAAGTGCTTACACGTCAGCCTACTGAAGGTAGAGCACGTGAAGGTGGTTTAAGATTCGGAGAGATGGAAAGAGACTGTCTTATTGCACACGGTGCTGCTTTAACCTTAAAGGAAAGACTTCTTGATGAATCTGACAAATATGAAGCAATCGTTTGTGAAAACTGTGGTATGTTGGCAGTTTATGACAAAAACAAAAATAAGAAATACTGTCCAATCTGTGGAGATGTAGAAACATATCCTGTTGAAATTTCATACGCATTTAAATTATTATTAGACGAACTTAAGAGTTTATGTATTTTCCCTAAATTAGTTTTAGGAGACAAAGCATAATTACAGTTATAAAGGAGCCAATACATGAAAGGATTTATAAAAAAAATAGAACAAATCAACTTTGGGCTAATGTCTCCTGAAGATATTCGTGCTATGTCTGTTGTGACTGTTGAAACTCCAGATACCTATGAGGATGATGGGTTCCCTATTGATAAAGGTTTGATGGATCCTCGTTTAGGTGTTATCGACCCAAGTTTAGTATGTAGGACTTGCGGTTTCAGAGGTGGAGACTGTCAAGGACATTTCGGTAGTATTGAACTTGCAAGACCAGTTATTCACATTGGTTTTGGTGATGTTATTCACAAAATACTACGTTCTACCTGTAATGAATGTGGTCGTATTCTTTTAAACGATGAACAAATTGAATACTTCACTGAAAAAATTAATGAAGCGATGGATAGCCGTGAAAGTTTAAACGCTATTCTAAAAGAAGTTTACAGAGTCGCCAAAAGGGAATTAAAACAAATGCCTGAAGACCCTGATGAGGAAATTGACATGAAATATTGCTGCCCTCACTGTGGTGCACCTCAGGAAGCTATCCTTTTGGATAAACCTGTAACTATCCGTCAAGGGGATTATAAGTTAACAGCTTCTGAAGTTCGTGAAAGACTTGAAAAAATCACTGATGAAGATTCATTTGTTTTAGGAGTAAACCCTGAAGTTGCAAGACCAGAATGGTTAGTATTGACTGTTTTACCAGTTCCTCCTGTAACTGTAAGACCTTCAATTACTCTTGATACTGGTGAACGTTCAGAAGACGACTTGACTCACAAATTAGTTGATATTTTACGTATTAATCAAAGATTACTTGAAAATATGGAAGCTGGTGCTCCACAATTGATTGTAGAAGACTTATGGGAATTGTTACAGTACCACGTTACCACTTACTTTGACAATGAAGCCAGTGGTGTTCCTCCTGCAAGACACAGGTCAGGAAGGCCTTTAAAAACATTGACTCAAAGGTTGAAAGGTAAGGAAGGACGTTTCAGATCCAACTTATCAGGTAAACGTGTAAACTTCTCAGCACGTACTGTTATTTCACCTGACCCTAACATCAGTATCAACGAGGTCGGTGTTCCTGAAATGATTGCAAAAGAAGTCACTGTACCTGTATATGTAAACGAATGGAACATTGAAGAAATGAAGCAATGCATTAAGAATGGTCCTGACGTTCACCCTGGTGCAAACTACGTAATCAGAAACGACGGAAGAAAAATAAGAGTGCGCAACGAAGAAACCATTGAGTTGATCTTGGAGCAACTGGAACCAGGTTTCATTGTAGAAAGACACCTCAAAGATGGGGATATGGTATTGTTCAACCGTCAGCCATCTTTGCACAGAATGAGTATGATGGCACACGAAGTAAGGGTACTTCCTTACAAGACTTTCAGATTAAACCTCTGTGTCTGCCCTCCATACAATGCAGATTTCGACGGAGACGAAATGAACATGCACGTATTCCAGACTGACGAATCCAGAGCGGAAGCAAAATCACTGATGCGTGTACAGGAACACATTTTATCTCCAAGGTTTGGAGGACCTATTATTGGTGCTATTCACGACCACATTAGTGGTGCATACTTATTGACCCGTGACGGTGTCGAATTCACAGAAGAACAAGCTTTACAGATTATCAGAAAATCCCACCTTGAATTGCCAATATTTAAAGGAGGGCAATGGGTTTTAAAAACAAACCATGACTTGAAACCTGATATGGAAGTTCCTCATGATATTGAAGAGTCATATATCTATAAGGAAAAAGGTGAAAAGTGGACTGGTAAAGAATTGTTCTCATTATTATTGCCAAACGATTTAAACTTATCTTATAAGGCTGAAATTTCCAAATGTCCTGTAGTATACCCTATAGAGGATGAGACTGTTGTAATCAAAAACGGAATTCTTGTTCAGGGTGTAATTGATGAATCAGCTTACGGTTCATTCTCAGGAAAAATCTTAGATAAGATTGTTAAGGAATACGGTCCTGGAAGAGCAAAAGAATTCTTAGACAGGTCAACTGACCTTGCTATATGTGGAATCATGAAAACAGGAATTACAACATCCTTAAACGATGAGGAAATTCCTGAAGAAGCTCAAGATCGTATTAATGAGCACTTAGAGAAAAAGATGGCTGAAGTAGATAAACTTGTTGAATCTTATGAAGAAGGATATCTCCAAGCATTGCCTGGTAGAAGCCTTGAAGAGACTTTAGAGATGAAGATCATGCAGGTTCTCGGGGAAGCTAGGGATATGTCCGGTAGTATTGCTGAAAACTATCTTACCATGGGTAAACAGTCTGATGACGACCCATATGACCATGTGATGGCAGTTGAAAACCACTCTGTAGTAATGGCACGTACCGGTGCAAGGGCATCCATGCTGAACCTTACTCAGATTACTGCTTGTGTAGGACAACAGGCGGTTAGGGGTGGACGTATCGAAAGAGGATACCTCAACAGAACATTACCTCACTTCAAAAAAGGTGAGTTAGGGGCAAAAGCTAAAGGATTTGTACACTCAAGTTACAAATCAGGTCTTGACCCAATCGAATTCTTTTTCCACGCTATGGGAGGAAGAGAAGGTCTTGTAGATACAGCGATTCGTACCGCACAATCTGGTTACATGCAAAGAAGACTAGTAAACGCTCTGCAAGATTTACAAGTAAAACCATCCGGACTTGTCACTGATAACCAGGGCAATGTTATCCAAACCATGTTTGGAGAAGATGGTGTTGATCCAGCTAAATCAGACTTTGGTAAACCAGCTGATTTAAACAAACTCATTGATGAAATAAGAATGGAAGGTAAGTAGGTGTAACTATGGATGATATTGAAGCAAAAGTAATTGAAACTATTACTCAACTAAATGATGAAGAAAATTTAGACATCGATTTTCCAGAAAGTTATATCGAAGATTTGTCAAAAGCATATGTTAAGAATGATTTGACTGATGACGAATTAACTCAACTTATCAGAAAGCTCAAAATGGCCTATGACCGAGCTCACGTTGAAGCTGGCGAGGCTGTTGGAACAGTAGCTGCACAATCTGTTGGTGAACCGGGTACTCAGATGACTATGCGTACTTTTCACTATGCAGGGGTAACTGAGTTAAACGTAACATTAGGTCTTCCAAGGCTTATTGAAATCGTTGACGCAAGAAAAGAAATTGCTACTCCAACTATGGACATTTATTTTGATGAAGAAAGACGTGATGATGAAGAATTTGTAAGAACTTTAGCTAATCAAATTGGTAAAAGTACTGTAAATGATATTATCTCTGACTTCAATTTAAATTATGGAACTATGGAAGTTGAAGCAGTTTTAGATTCTAAAAAAATAGAAGAGAAAAGATTAGACAGGGAAGAAATTAATGCTGCTATTGAAAAGGCTTTCAAAAAGGCCGACATTAAAGGCGATAGGATTATTGTTCCTTCCTCTAAATCTGATAAATCTGATTCAAAATTTGAAATTCGTGAACTTCGTCTGTTAGCGGACAAGGTTCGTGACTTGCAAATCAGTGGTATAAAAGGTATCGGTAAAGTAATTATTCGTCGTGATGAGGAATGGATTATCCATACCGAAGGATCAAACCTTAAGGAAATCCTTGATATGGACGGTATCGACCACGTTAGAACCACTACAAACAACATTCATGAAATCGGTGAGGTTTTAGGTATTGAAGCGGCTCGTCAATCTATCATTAACGAAGCACAGAATACCCTTTCCGAACAGGGTCTTAGTGTAGACGTAAGGCATATCATGCTTGTTGCAGACATCATGACTTCAGAAGGTACAGTAAAATCAATCGGAAGACATGGTATCAGTGGTGAAAAATCAAGTGTATTAGCTCGTGCAGCTTTTGAAGAAACCGGTAAACATCTGCTTCATGCAAGTATACGCGGTGAAGTTGATGATTTAACAGGTATCATCGAAAATATTATTATTGGACAACCAATACCTCTTGGTACCGGATCTGTCGGTGTCAAAATGGATTATAAAAATGAATAGGAGGCTAGATGATGGACGTAGATAGAGGAATCAGGGTTGCTGTTGACACTGGAGATGTGACATTAGGCTCTGAAAAATCAATTCAATCTTTAAAATTAGGAAAAGGTCAACTTGTAGTTGTTGCAAGTAACGCTCCTAAAGAAATTCTTGAAGATGTTGAATATTATGCAAATCTTTCCGAAATTCCATCCTTAGTATACGATGGAACTAGTGTAGATTTGGGTTCTGTTTGTGGTAAACCTTTTACTGTTGCTACATTAATCGTAAACGATCCAGGAGATTCTACAATATTAGACGATTTGAGGTAGATTTAAGTGTCTATTAAATTCAGTGCAAATGAAATTAGATTCATAGCTCTTTTCGAAAATATGACTGGGGCAATGGTAAAAGATTGCATTATCGATGATGAACATGGAAAGGTCACATTCGTTGTTAAGAATGGTGACATGGGACTTGCAATCGGTAAAGGTGGAAGTTCCGTATCTAAAGTTCAAAGGGCAGTTGATAAGGGTATTGAAATTGTAGAATTGGATGATGATCCAATACAATTTATTAAAAATTGTTTATCTCCTGCTAAACTACAATCTGTTAAGATTTCTCAAAAGCAATCAGGCGAGAAAATAGCTATTGTTACAGCAGACAATACCAACAAACGTATTGCTATCGGTAAAAACGGAATCAATATTGAAAGAGCTAAATTATTAGCTGATAGACAACATAATATTGATAACATTATTTTAAAATAGCTTTCGGGCTATTTTATTTAATTTATTTTTTTTAAAAAATACTTTTTTTTATTTTTATTATATAAGAAATACATACCTTTATAAAGGGGTATCTATATATATTTAACATAAGATATCTGCACTTTTTAAAACATGACTATGTGTGCTTTTTGTCTATGTTTGAATTTCATTTCAAGATATCTTCTTTTAGATGATGTAAATTATCTAAATTATTAATTATACTGATTTATATCTTTGAATTTAGATTGTACTATAGGCTATAGTATAAATCGCAGCGGTGGATTCATAGATATGCTTTTTAACAAAAAATTCGAGGAAAAAAATATGCCAGGACTTTTTGCTGCAAAAAAACTTAAAAGAAATAGACAAAATTTTAAGTGGAAAGACGTAGATTATAAAAGGAGAGCTTTAAGGTTAGACGTTAAAGCAGATCCTTTGGAAGGAGCTCCTCAAGCAAGAGGAATCGTAATTGAGAAAGTAGGGATAGAAGCAAAACAACCTAACTCTGCTATTCGTAAATGTGTTCGTGTTCAGTTAATCAAAAACGGTAAACAATTAACTGCTTTCGCACCAGGTGACGGAGCTATCGGAT
This sequence comes from uncultured Methanobrevibacter sp., assembly GCF_900316895.1. Taxonomy (GTDB): domain Archaea; phylum Methanobacteriota; class Methanobacteria; order Methanobacteriales; family Methanobacteriaceae; genus Methanocatella. The sequence continues at coordinate 23,360 of NZ_ONER01000011.1, forward strand.
TTATCGATGAACACGATGAAGTGATGATTGAAGGAATCGGTGGACCATCCGGAAGATCCATGGGAGATATTCCTGGAGTCCGTTGGAAAGTTTCCAAAGTTAATAACGTAGCTTTATCAGAAATGGTAAGTGGAAAAATAGAAAAACCTGTAAGATAAGGTGGTTATATTTATGAGTAAATTATTTGGCAAATGGGATCTCGATGAAGTAAAAGTTGAGGACTTAGGTTTAGTAAAATATATCTGCTTAGATGAAACTTTAGTTCCACATACTTCTGGTAGACATGTAAAAAGACAATTCGCAAAATCTAAAGTATCAATTGTTGAAAGGTTAATGAACAAAATCATGAGAACCCATCTCAACTCAGGTAAGAAAAATAAAGCTTACAACATAGTTAAAGATGCTTTAGAAATCATTAATAAAAGAACTAAAAAGAATCCTGTTCAAGTTTTAGTTACTGCAGTTGAAAACACTGCACCTCGTGAAGAAACTACTCGTATCAAATACGGTGGTATTGGATACCAAGTTGCTGTGGACATCTCTCCACAAAGAAGAGTAGACCTTTCATTAGGATTTTTAACTAGAGGTACTTTACAATCTTCATTCAAAAACAGAAAATCTGTTGCTGAATGTTTAGCTGACGAATTAATCCTTGCATCTGAAGAAGATTCAAGAAGTTTCGCTTTACAAAAAGCTGAAGAGAAAGAAAGAGTTGCTAAAGCAGCGCACTAATCATATAATATTTAATTAGGTGGTTATTTTGAGTAGAAGAGACAAAATGATTGCAAAAATCAAAGAATTGATGTATGAACCTGAACAAATCAGAAACATTGGTATCTGTGCTCACATCGATCACGGTAAAACCACTTTATCTGATAACCTCCTCGCAGGTGCAGGAATGATTTCCGAAGAACTTGCAGGTGACCAAAGATTCTTAGATTTTGACGAACAAGAACAAGCTCGTGGTATTACTATTGATGCAGCTAACGTATCCATGGTACACGATTACAAAGAAAAAGAATATTTAATTAACTTAATCGATACCCCAGGTCACGTTGACTTCGGTGGAGACGTAACTCGTGCAATGAGAGCTGTAGACGGTGCAGTAGTTGTAGTTTGTGCTGTAGAAGGTATCATGCCTCAAACTGAAACTGTATTCAGACAAGCATTAAAAGAAAACGTAAAACCTGTATTGTTCATCAACAAAGTTGACAGATTAATCAACGAGTTAAAATTAGAACCTGAAGAGTTACAAAACAGATTCTTGAAAATCTTCATGGAAGCTAACAAGTTAATCAGAAACATGGCTCCTGAAGACAAAAAAGAAGAATGGAAATTAGATTTCACTGATGGTAGTGTAGCATTCGGTTCAGCATACCACAATTGGGCTATTAACGTTCCAACCATGCAAGAAACCGGAATCAACTTTAAAGATATTATTGATTATTGTAATGCTGACAATGAAAGAGAATTAGCTCAAAAAGTACCTTTATCTGACGTATTATTAGGTATGGTAGTAGAACACTTACCTTCACCTAAAGTAGCTCAAGAATACAGGGTACCTAACATCTGGGATGGAGAAATCGACTCTCCTGCTGGTGAATGTATGATCAACACCTCCCCTGACGGACCTTTAGCTGTAATGGTTACCAACGTATCTGTAGATAAACACGCTGGTGAAATCGCTACCGGTAGGGTATACGGTGGAGCAATCGAAAAAGGTACTGAAGTTTACATGGTCGGTTCCCACGGTAAATCCAGAGTACAGCAAGTAGGTGTATACTTCGGTCCTGAAAGAGTTAACACCGATAAGGTTCCTGCAGGTAACATCGTATATGTTGCTGGTGCAAAAGGAGCTATCGCTGGTGAAACCTTATGTTCTCCTGATCACAAAATCAAAGAGTTCGAAGGTTTAGAACACATTTCAGAACCTGTAGTTACCGTAGCTGTAGAAGCTAAAAATACCAAAGATTTACCAAAATTGATTGAAGTATTAAGACAAACCGGTAAAGAAGACCCTACAGTTAAAATCGATATTAACGAAGAAACCGGTGAACACTTAGTATCCGGTATGGGAGAACTTCACTTAGAAGTTATCGGTTACAGAATCAACGAAAAAGGTGTAGACATCACTACATCCGAACCTATTGTTGTATACAGGGAAACTGTCAGACAGTTATCTCCACAAGTTGAAGGTAAATCCCCTAACAAACATAACAGATTCTACATCACAGTTGAACCTATTGAACCTGAACTCTACGCAGCAATCCAAGAAGGAGACATTAAAGAAGGTAGAGTAAAAGGTAAAGAAATGGCTAACGACTTCATGGAATACGGCTTAGATAAAGAAGAAGCCAGAAGAGTATGGGCTGTTCACAACAGAAGCATATTCCTCAACATGACTCGTGGTATTCAATACTTGGATGAAGTTAAAGAATTATTACTCGAAGGATTTGAAAATACCTTGAAAAACGGTCCTTTAGGTGAAGAAATCGCTATGGGATTAAAATTCAAACTCCACGATGCAAAACTTCACGAAGACGCAGTTCACAGAGGACCTGCACAAGTATTACCTGCTATCAGAAACGCTATCTTAGGTTCCATGATGCTTGCTGAACCTGCTTTACTTGAACCAATGCAAAAAGTAGTTATTGACACTCCTAATGATTACATGGGTGCATGTACTCGTGAAATCCAAAACAGAAGAGGTCAAATCGTTAACATGGGTCAAGAAGGAGACATGGCAAGAATCGAATCTAAAGTGCCTGTAGCTGAAATGTTTGGTTTCGCTGGTGACATCAGATCCGCTGCTGAAGGTAGATGTTTATGGTCTACTGAAATCGCAGGATTTGAACCACTCCCACGTGAGATGCAACATCAAATCGTAAAAGAAATCAGACAAAGGAAAGGTTTATCTGAAGAACCATTCCCTGCAAGCCACTACTTAGGTGACTTATAAAATTAAAATTAAATTTTTAATTTTTTTATATTTTTATATTTTCATAAAAATTCATGAAAAAAACATTATGTATTTATATGTTAAAAAACATATAATGAATTTAAGCTATCATTTAAGCTTATTAATTATATTATTAAAAGAGGTTATATAATGGCAAAAGAAAAAGAACATCTTAACTTAGCATTTATTGGACACGTTGACCACGGAAAATCCACTTTAGTTGGACACTTATTATTAAAAGCTGG
>NZ_ONER01000053.1 GCF_900316895.1 uncultured Methanobrevibacter sp.
TGGCAATCGATGAAAAATTATACGAACAATTAAAAGGAATCTGTGATGACTTAGACATTGACATTGATTCCTATGTTGAAGAATAGTTATTATTCTTCATAAATCTTTTTTTAAATCATCGATGATATATTTTTACATATCATTAAATTTTTACTTTAAATTTAATTTTAACTTGAAAATATTAAAAATATCTTGAAAATAGACAAACCTTTAAATGTAAAAAAATACCAATATTATTATACTGAAAATCATAAATTATTTTCAAAAATATGATTTTCATAAAAAGGAGGAACTAAATTTATGAAATTTAAAAACTCTTATATCTTATTAATAGCAATGGCGATATTCCTATTAGTAAGTATCGGGTCTGTTTGTGCTAGTGAAAACATCACTACCGATAGTGACAGTCCATTAGCTAGTGCAGATACAGAAGTTGCTCTTGCCGACGGAGAAGACACGGGCAGTGATGCAACGCAAGAAAAAATCAATACTACTATTGAAACTGTTGAGAGTGAAGAATTTGACTATGATGCTGACAAGAACATTAGTGTTAATGTAAAAGACAATGAAAGTGCAAACATTAATGTTAACGCAAGTGATTTACAGGTAATTGAAAACGGCAAATCACTTAACTTCACATACAACAATTCAATACTCAGCATTATAGACAAGTTATCTGTTGGAAATCATACCTTAATACTCAATTATTTAGGTAATGCAACCTACGCTAATTCAACAACAAATATTACATTACATATTTTAGGAAATAAAACATTAGAATCTCCAGACAATATTGTAAAAACTGGGGACGAATTTGAAATCAAGGGCATTAAAGTCTTTGATGGAGTTAAATATCTCGATCCATTAGACAGCACAAAATTCATCATAAATGTAACATACATTGACAGCGAAGGAAACCTAACATCAAAAAATATTCAATATTTTACTTACAACAATGGAACAATAAGATTCGCATATGAGATAATTATAAAAAGCATACTTTTAAACTACACTGATGCAGTTAATACAAAAACAATTGGTGTAAGGTATGCTACAAGCGTTAATGCAACCGGTGGTAAATTTAAGATAACCGATTACAAAAACATTACTGGCGTACATGTTTATGATAATAAACATGATGAATTAACAATCAGCAAAAACGATTTAAGAGTTCTTGAAAATGGTAAAGAAGTTGCTTTTGATTATAATAACTCAGTAATTACCGTCAAAAATTTAGCTATTGGCGTTCACAATTTAAATGTCCTTTATGTAGGTAACATGACATATGCACCATCCAACAGGACAGTGACAGTTAAAGTATGGGGCAATCAAACATTCAACCCAGATAAAACTGCAAACTTAAATTCAAACAATGATGTAACTATTACTTTAAACCTTAATGATGGTTCAGATCCAGTTAATGTTACTGTGGGTAATTTAACCCTTACATTATTCTACAAAGTGGGTAATGTAACTGAAAATTCAACTATCCCATTTACACTTCTCGAAGACCAGCAGACTATCAAATTTAATATAGATAAGGTATTTGACAGCGCATATGTTGACATCAAATATGTTGCTGAAAACAACTTAACCGCTAGAACCACCATTAAAGTAGGCACTGAAATCTCCATTCCTACATCATTAGAACAAGGAACAGAACAAATTGCCAACTTTACCACTACTGTTATTGCAGTTAACGGAACTAACCTTGCTATTAATGTGAACAACACTAAAGTTTACAGTAACGGCAAAGAAATCAAATTCACATACAATGACTCAGTTATCACATTAACTGACAAATTCGGTTTCGGCGTTTACAACATTACTGTTAAGTACATCGGTAACGACACTTACTCTGAAGTGTTTAAAAGTTTTAACTTGACCGTTTATGGAATCAATGCCACTTCAACAATTAAAGTTAACTCTACTAAAGAAGGAGACATTGAATTAACCATTGTAAACGGTACTGAAATTGTTGAAATCACTGCAGACGATTTAACTCTTAATGTTACATATAAAGATGGAAATAATACAGTAGTTATTCCAATTGCATCAAAAGTGATTAATAATAACACTTTAATTATCACTCTTGAAAATGGAAACTTCACTTCTGCAACATTAAACATCAAATATAACAATGCTACAACAAATGTCACTTTAAACAGAGTTTACAATATTAAAGTTGAAGCGATTAACAATGTTGTTGAATATCAAAGTGGAAAACTAACCTATAAAATCACTGACCTTGATACAAATGAAGCTCTATCAAATAAAACTGTCAATTTAGAATACAAAATCACAACCGGCGCAATCAGTATCAGCGGTATCAGTGGTAGCGGAATCACAATTATTTCCACCATAAGCAATACAACTGATGAATCCGGAATATTGACTTTTGACAACAATAAAATGAATGGTCAAGGATGGGGATTCATGGATGTCGGTAATCATACCGTTACCATCAAATCCAATGCGTTCAATAAAACAAACGGAACTAGTCAAATCATAACCATCAATAAAGCAAACATCAACATTGTAATTGATGAGTACAAAGAATACTACGGCAGCGACAAAAAGATTAAAATTACCGTAACCAATGCGGCAACTGGAGATCCGGTTAAAAGTACAATTTTACATCTTTACTTGCCGGTAACTACCCAAAAAGATTACTATTTCCAAACCAATGAAAACGGTACCAGTGAAATAAACGTTAACGGATTCGTTGGAGGAACATATGACTTGACAATAAGCAACAATGACACTAAAAACATCAACAGTAAGAGTGTCGACGGTAGTTTCACCATTCTTAAGATTCCTGTTGTAATCAATTCCAAAGATGTTACAGTCTATTACAATACCGGAACTACAGCCAAAATTAAAGTTACCCAGAATGGCAAACCTTTAAGTGGAATGTATGTGCTTGTCACATTATACGCCACCTCTACAAAATACAGCAACTATCTGTTCCAAACAAACAGCAAAGGTGAAATTTCATTTAGTGCTTCCCTAACTGTTGGTAAACATAAAATGATTATTAACTCAGCTGATAACAGATATGATGCAAAACAGGTTACCCCAACTATTACAGTTAAAAAGGCTACCGGTAAATTTACTGCTAAAAAAGTGACTACCTACTACAAGGCTGGTAAATACTTTACTTTAAAATTAACTAATACCAAAAAGAAAAAACCGATTTATGATGCAAAAGTGAATATCAAAATATTCATTTCCAAAAACAGATATTACAACTACAACGGTAAAACCGGAATGAACGGTCAGATAAAACTATTACTCGACACTTTAAAACCGGGTTCCTACAAAGTTGTTATTTCCTGTGCAGATAAAAAAGACTATTCTGCAAAAGAGATTACATCAAAAATCGTTATTAAAAAAGCTCCAGCTAAATTAACTCCTAAGAAAATGACCGCTAAAAAAGGCGCTAAAAAATTCTTCCAAGTCAAAGTTAAAAACAAAAAGACTAAAAAAGTAATTAAAGGAGTTAAAGTTAAAATCAAAGTATATACTGGTAAAAAAGCAAAAACCTTCACTGCTAAAACCAATGCAAAAGGTATTGCAAAAATCAGTACTGCTAAACTAAAAGTTGGAAAACATAAGGTTGTAGTTACTTCAGCTAACAAGTATGTTGTTGCTAAAAAAGCAAAGTCAACTATTAAAATTAAAAAATAAGAGAAATCAATTTTCTCTTAACCCTTTTCTTTTTTTAAAAAAAAATTATTCTTTCTTATATTTCGCATAAAAACCATCAGTATCTGCATATATTGCATAAAAACCATATTCTTCTGCTTTTTTTATTGATGATTTAATGTACTGTCTTCCCCATGAGGTAATTGCCTTTGCACATTCGAAGGAGTACCATCTGAAGCGCGGAAAACCATAGATTCCATACATGGTATTGGCCAGTCTTTTGATGGCCTGCTGCTGTACATCCAAAGCTATTCTTTCCTGAGGATCATCGGACGCTTTCATCTGACGCTTGATTCTGAACCTTTCCTGCAATATCTTATCGATAACAGATGGGATAAATCCTTGCGGTGATTTCTTAAATTTGATGCCATGTTCAGGTGAAATATTATAATCGTCCTCGTCTTCAACTTTTCCCAAAGTCATAACATCCGGAGAGATGTTTTTTGAAATGATGATACTTGGATACAGGCTTCTAAAGTCGAACTGCACCAGATTCTCATGAAGACCCTTTTCAGGTTCCCTTACATATCCACCTTCATTGTCTTCAGCTGAAGCACGGTCGGCAAAGTTTGAGCCCTGTTTGTTTGGTACGACTTCACCGTCAAAATAAGCCTGCTTTACTAAAAACCATTCTGCCTGCTGGCCTGTTGCCATACGGGACACGTCAAATAATGGCTGGCCTATGATACGGGTAAGCTCCAGGTTAAGCGGCAAAGTCTGTTCTGCAATTTTCAAAGTGGACACCACATCGTCAAGGGAATAATCAAACAGAGTATCCAATTCTTCACCTTCATTATCCCAGAACTCCCAGATGCGGTCACCAGGAACATCTATCTTTTCTTCGCCAAACAGTTCATAATAAACCCTTTCCAGCGTATATCTGTCAAGGGTCATGTATCTTCTCATTACAAGGTACAAATCAACATGAATCAAACCCTTGAATGATGCCGCATTTGAATATCCTCTTCTGATGAATTTGACATCGGATTCGTCCATTCCAATATCCAGATCAACATCAAGTATCTTTGCACGGTCTTTCAGATAAGGGAAATCAAAATTATCCGAATTGTAGCCAACGATAATGTCAACGTTATTGTCCTTAATGATTTTGACAAACTCTTCAATCATTTCCTTTTCAGTGGATACCTGATTTACAAAATCATCCCTATCCTCAGAGTTTGTTTTGGTGGATATCACCTGATTAACACCAAAATTGCTGGCTACACCAATCATGATGATTTCATCCTCTGCAGAATCAGGCATTCCATGAGGGTTTCTCACTTCCAAATCGAAGCTCAATATTCTGAAATTTTGAGGATATTCCTTTTTCCTTTCAAGCCTTTCAGTCAGCTTGATTATTTTGATATCCTGTTTTGTGGAATCCAAATCCATGAATGTTTCAAGCTCCTCTCCGACTGCTGTGACTTCAGTCATAGGAATAACATCACGGTCCATCAGGTACCGCCTGTAGAATGGGATGTCGAATTCCCTTATTTGAATTACGCTTTCCAAATCCCTTAAAGCATCACGATTTTTGGCCAGTTCCTGAGGATGCTTGAATGTGACCTTTATAAATTCTGATTCTATTTGGAAATCTTTTTTAATTACTTTTTCAACACAAACAACATCAATATTATCTTCAATTTCGGAGATGCACTCTTCAACATCATCTGACACCACATACAAATAAGGTTCAAAGGTATCATCTATTAAAATTATGTTCTCATCACCTTTCTTTGAAAACAGCCTGATTACAGGTTTTTCCTCATAAGTGACATAATCTATATCCAAAATTACCACATTTTCCTGCATCTACTCATCCCCCAGGATATATTCCTTCCGGTAGCTATCTAAAACGGCATAGGTAATTCCTAAAATCAACGGTCCAACAATAAAACCGACTATTCCATAAACAAGAGGTCCTGATAAAAATCCGACAAGCAAAATCAAAGGATGAATATCAGCATAATGGCTTGAGAGAGCCGGCCTTATGTACATGTCTATTGTGCTTAGGAAAAATCCGAAAAGCAGGACAACAATAGCCCTCGGATAATTTCCGGAAAGAATGTCCATAAAGAACAATGCCCAGTAGATAGGCCATGGGCCAAATACTGGAATAAGCTGCAGAATACCAGTTATTACACCTAAAAAGATTCCAAATGGATATCCGAGAAGTGAATATCCTATCGCTCCGAATATTCCAATTATCACTGATGTCAGGAAGTGTCCGTAGAAAATGCTTCTCAAAACATCCTTTACAGATTCCACAGTGTTGTCAAAGAAATCCTTTGAATCATCGGGGACAAATGACCTCATAAATTCAAGGAAATCATCCCCATCCCTAACGAAGTAGAATACGGAACATACTAAAATAAATAAATCAAGAGTGATGTTCATCAGACTGCTTATGAATTTGACAAGATAATTCAGGACATATCTTCCGATTTCCTGGATAGATGAATTGACTGATGTTGAGATTGAATTTACATCAAAACTCCATGGAAGATAAGCTGATATGGATGAGAACAATGCATTGATATCTGCATATGTGCTGGAGGATGATGCACCGGACAATATCGCTATAAGCTCAATAACAATATATGCAATAAGCAGTATCAGCGGTATCAGAACAACCACCATTGCAAGCAATATCGATAAGGAGTTAAATTTGAGCTTTGACTGGATTTTTCGGGCCACAGGCTTGACTCCATAAGCCAAAATGGCACCCAGTATAATCATGTTTAAAACGGGAAAGATTATCATTAGCGAAACTATCACTAAAAACAATACCAGAAGCACTGGCGGAGTCAAGTATTCCTTAATGTCAATTCCCATTTTATCATTTCCCGGTTAGTATTTTACGCCTGAAGCGTCCCTTCTGTATTTTGCAAATTCAGTGATTTGTGATATCTTGTCATTTTCAAAAACAGGCCCTTCAACACAGATTCTCCAGCCTTCACTGTCAACACAACATTGACCACACACTCCTAGTGCGCATTTCATATATCTTTCGAGAGAATATTGGCCAGTTATTCCTGCATCTTCAAGGATATCAAAGATTCCCTTCATCATTATCTCAGGTCCGCAGACAAATGCAAAATCATAAGTCGAATCTTCAAGCAAATCGCTAAGACAATTTGTTGCAAAACCTTCAAATCCGAAACTTCCATCATCAGTACATGGATAAACACTGACGCCCAATTTTTCAAGTGAATCCAAAAACAACAGCTCATCCTTAGTTTGTGCAGCTGAAATTACACTGACATCATTGTTTTTTGCCAAATCACTGGCTATGGCATTGATTGGAGCCATACCAACTCCACCACCGATAGCTATGATTTTTTTGCCTTCAAATGAGTTGTCAAAACCATGCCCATAACTGCCTCTAACACCAATCTGATCGCCTATTTTTAAATCATGCAACTGGGAGGTGAACTCCCCGATGTTTTTAACAGTTATTGCAAGCTCATCATCATTAATTTGCGAAATGGACATTGGCTTTTCATTATTGAAATTCCAAATCATCAGAAATTCACCGGGATTAGGTTTTCCAAGTGTTTCAAAATCCCAATCGAATTTGAAAGTTTTGATAGTAGGAGTTTCAGTGACAATTTCTGTAATTTCAACTATTTTCGGTTCATTAATCATGTGCAATCCCCACCATTTCATCAATTGAAGAATAACCCTTATCATTCATGAATTCTTCCAATCCTTTGTTGATTCTACTGAATACCTCTACACCTTCGTCCATTATTGCAGTACCTATCTGAACTGCACGGGCACCTGCAAATATAAATTCCACAACATCTTCAAAGGTATAAATTCCTCCAACACCAATCAATGGAATGTCAACAGCTTCATAAACTGAATAGACATTGCTTACAGCAATAGGCTTTATGGCCTTACCGCTCATTCCTCCAGACTTATGGAAGAGTACCGGTTTTGCAACATCAATGTTGATTTTCATTCCCGGACCCAAAGTGTTGATTAAGGACAGGCAATCTGCACCGGCATCTTCACAGGTTTTTGCAATCTCAGTGATGTCGGTTACATTAGGTGTCAATTTGGCAATTATAGGTACGTCTGAAGCGTCTTTTGCAGCCGCTACGATAGTATGGCTCAAATTACAGTCCTGACCTATTGAGGCTCCGTAGCCTTCCATAGCATGAGGACATGAAATGTTGAGTTCAATCATGTCAACATGTTCCTGAACTTCCTCCACAAGCTGTGAAAATTCAGAAGGGTTTGCCCCATATATTGAAGCGATAACGACATTATCCTCATGATCAATCTTTTTCAGTTCTTCCTTGAAATTCTCAACGCCAGGATTTGAAAGGCCAATCGCATTCAGGATTCCTCCATCAACCGCTACGGTTGTAGGGTTAGGATAACCCGGATGAGGATTCAGTGAAAATGATTTGGATACGACTCCTCCAGCTCCTGATTTTAAAATCCAATTCATTGATGAGGCATTGCTTCCCATTATTCCTGCAGCCAGCATCAAGGGATTTCTAAATTCCACTCCACAAACATTTGTTTTTAACATACTATCATCTTTGTAATTAATTGTTTAATTAGTTTTTGTAAATTTATCAATGATTTCCTGATATTTTTCATTCTGCAATTTCAAACTTATTATATTGGTTTTATGGGATTTTACTGTTTCTTCATTTGATTTAATCAGATTTGCAATTTGCTCATCCTGCTTTTGTATTATGGCATCCTTTTGGGCAAGCAAATCCTCATATGTTTTAGAGATTCTTTTGAGCTGAACATCCAGATTCTCGGTATTTCTGCCTAACTGCTCCTTATAGTCATCAATCAGGGACCTCAGATACTTCACCTGGTCGTGCTTGTCCTCGATGATTGATTCCTTTTCTTTAATCTTTTCCTGCAAGTCATCAAGTTCATTGATTCTTGCCTTGTCGTAATCGATTTTTGTGTCGAGCTTATCCTCCAAATTCTTTTTCTCGTATTTTAATTTGGTGGAATAAAGTTTCAGCTTGTTGATCTGCTCATTTTTTTCCTGGAGCTCCATATTGAGCTCATCGATTTCGGCATTCTTAAGTTCCAACTCATATCTTAAATCATCCAAACTCTCTTTTGACATACAGTTAATAGTTTAAATTTCATGATAAAAATAGTTTAAAGATATCTTAAAAATTTTTGTAAAAAAAGTTTTAAAAGGAATGAAGCCAGAATCGAATGAATCCGACCCCATTAATTCAATATATTTCACATGTATTGATTAAATTAAATATATGCTAAAAATCATATATATAATTTACTTATATTCTCTGAATATAAACGTAGGAAGGACCCCACTAGAGAGAAAATACCAAAACTCGTTCCTTTGCATTCAACAACTAATTACCGCCCCATAAATCACTCATTTAAAGATTATGATAATGATTTTGATGATTTCCAAAGTTAATTCTAAAATAATTTTCCAGTCTTTTTTCATCAAATCACATGTGAAATTAATTGAGATATTTTAAGTCTAAGTGGTCAAAACCTACAATACCTTTATTAAATATCTAAATATATAAATTAGACAGCTTAAAAATCTTAAATATTTATTTAAACTTATTAAATTGCGTTAAAATGTAAAAATTGCATTGAATATGTAATTTTTAAAATATTGAAAATGCTTATTAAAAATAAAATAGATAATTAATCTTATGGAATGCTATATTACTTATTGCGTTAAGGGATTTCTGGCCTTTAACAGTGAAAACGAATTGATCTCAGAAAAGTTATTTCCCAAAGATGAAATACTAAACAGATTGGCAGATATCGATGATAAAAAGATTGTGGCTGAAGAATTGGATATAATTGATGAAGTTTCAAAGGATTTTGACGAAATCATTATCGAATCAAACAAGAGAAAATCAGATTACAACAATGAAAAAATAACAATCAAAAATCCGAATCCCGCCGGAGAATATCTAAGATGCAATTATGAGGAATTCGGACTGGACAGTGAGGAAATAACAGAAATATACAGGAATCTGGCAATTCACAAAATCAAGAAGGAATCAGCTTCCGAAGATAAACATCTGATTCAGGCCATAAATTCCATTGATGAGATTGATGAAAGCATTTCAAAATTAATCGAGAGAATCAGAGAATGGTATGCATTGTATTTCCCTGAAATGGAT
>NZ_ONER01000060.1 GCF_900316895.1 uncultured Methanobrevibacter sp.
AATGATGTCAGATTCGTTTGGGAAGATAACAAATTGTACATGGAATGGGATGGCTGTGATGATGGCAAAGATATATACCTTATATAAAATAGATAATAAAATATATAATAAATTACATAATAAAATATATAATATTAAAGTGAGGTTATAACATGACAATAAGGAAACTGGTAGGAACACTTGAAAATAAAGGACCATACATTGACCAGGCCACAGGCCATTGGTTTTACTGGAATGGAACTAGATATGTCGATAGTGGTTATCCTTACGCTGTTAAACCTATAATATCATTTAAAATCGAAGATGGAATCTTATACTACTCAATAACTTGGGAGGCACAATGAAATACATTAAATACTTTGAAACGTTGGAAGAATACGAATCCTGGATAAACATTGAAGAAAACGCTGAAGAGGTTTACAGAACTGAAGAAAAGATTTGCGTTGATGGTGTTATTCTAAGCCATACATACAAAGATTATGAAGAGGAGGTAAACGAGAATGATTTATGAATTCTTAGAGAAAAACAGAAAGGACATTGACATATTGACTTCATTTCTAGTCACTGTCATTCCAATCGTCATGCTATATTCAGAAGCGTTAGGTATTAGTGAGAATACCATTCCTTACTGTATCCTTATGATAATATTAGGTGTAGCTAGCCACTATGCAAGCAGGATAAGGGGCGAAGGAGATGTTGAAGACGCAAAACAGAAAGCTAAAAGAGTTTTGGGTTACCCTGAAAAACAATAGGCTTCTTTGGAGGATATTGTTATCATGAACCAAATAAAAAAGAAGATATTTATTTGCAACTTTACCAAAACAATTTCCAGCGCCGTTTTAACAGCGATAGCTATCAACATCATCATGACCAACGCCACAAAGTATGCTTTAATCGAAGGACTATTGCCATTTGTATTAGCCATTGTAATTGTTGCACTAATTGACATTTACGAGTATAGATGTGATCGTGAAGACCAGATTAACTTGGATGCTTTGGAAGAGAGAATTGAAAAATTGGAGAAAGAACAATGAGGATATTAATTGCAGTTCCAACATTTGAAAACATCAAACCAGAATGCTTCAAAAGCATATACGGATTAACAAGGCCTGAAGACTGTGACCTCTATTTTGATTATGTCAGAGGTTATGATTGCGCTAAAGCAAGAAATCAAATAGCTAGAAATGCAATGGCCGGAAACTATGATTATGTGTTAATGGTAGATTCAGACATCCAATTGCCTTCAGACACATTAGTTAAGCTATTGGAATGCAGATCAGATATTGCTCTTGGATGGTATTATCGCAAGAGAACAAAATCAGATCAAACAATAATCTACACTTTCGGAAAAGACTTCAACGATGACAACTGCATTACAGGCAGTACAATGATCAACGAAGTGCCACGTCCAATTGAAGTTAAAGGCGGCGGCCTTGGAATTGCATTAATCAAGGTAGATATCTTCCGTAACCTTCCATATCCATATTTTAAATTCGTAACATATTCAAATGATACAGTATTGTCTGAAGATTTATATTTCTGCAATCTAGCTAATGGACATGGATTTAATGTTAAATGCAACCCAGATGTTAAGGGAAATCATATATTCGAAATATTAATGTGATAAACATGACTGATACAATTGTCTTACTGGAAGAACAAAAAGAGATTACCACATTCCTATTGGATGACGGGACTAAAACAATAGTCGACGATGTAATAACTCCAACGGGTAGTAATCTCGGATTTGAATACTCCGACAAATGTATGGTTGATGATATACTTTGTATTTCTGAAAAATCCCAAATAGGAAGTGAAAGCTTAAAGAAATTCACAGGCACGGAAGTCCCTGTCGGCATCCTTGTCAATGAACCTGTTGTAATGACAAACGGAGATAGAAAAGGAAGAGTCCTTCTCTTAGGTGGACTTTACCGATTGAAACTTTCATCCTCACAAACAGTTAAACCATGTGATAGAATCAAACTGACATCATCTGGAGCTACTGTCGATAATGAAGGTCAATTCATAGCATTTCATCCCGTTAATGATTCGGATGAATACATGTATGTCAATTGTTTCCAAATAAGTCTTGGAGGTAAAGGAGAGAAAGGAGACACCGGAGATACAGGTGCTGCTACTGTTATCTTAGGGTCTTATGATACTCTTGAAGAATTAATAGCAGCGCATCCAACTGCTAATGAAGGAGATGCATTCTTAGTAGATGGGGAATTATTCGTTTGGCATAGAGATTAAATTAATAGAGGTGTTTTATACATGGTATGGGAAAGCGTTGGTATGATAAAAGGGCCGAAAGGCGATACTGGTGATAAAGGAGATACTGGTGATACTGGAAAAGCATTTGAATACTCCGACTTCACACCAGAACAATTAGCCGGATTAACCGGTGAAAAAGGAGACAAGGGCGATACCGGTGATAAAGGAGATACTGGAAAAACTGGAGCAACCGGAGCCACAGGTGATAAGGGCGATACGGGAGCAACAGGTGCTACCGGAGAAAAAGGTGACACTGGAGATACAGGAGCTACTGGTGCCACAGGTGCGACAGGCGCAACCGGCGATACTGGAGATCCATTTTCAATATACAGAACATATGAAACTGTAGTTGCAATGAATGCGGATGCAGCCAATGTTCCAGAAGGAATGTTTGTAGCTATTCAGTCAACTGTTGAAGATCCAGATAATGCAAAGCTATACCTGAAAGGTGCAAATAGCTTCAGCTTCATTACAGATATGTCCGGTGCAACTGGTCTTAAAGGAGACACAGGAGCCAAAGGAGATACAGGAAATACTGGAGCAACCGGTGCAACAGGAGAGAAAGGTGACACTGGTGATACTGGCCCGCAAGGTGTTACAGGTGATAAGGGAGATACTGGAGCCAAAGGTGATACCGGCGATAAAGGTGACACTGGAAAAACTGGAAATACTGGAGCAACCGGAGATACAGGTGCAACTGGAGCCAAAGGTGACACAGGAGATAAAGGCGATACCGGTGATAGAGGGCCTCAAGGATACAGCACAATTATCAAAGGGTCTTATCCAAGTTATGCGGATTTAATTGCAGCTCATCCAACCGGAACAACAGGAGATGCATATCTCGTTGATGGAGAACTTTACGTTTATCAATAAGGTGATAAATGATGGGATGGGTAAATGTAGGAAGAATCAAAGGTGATACCGGAAATACAGGAGCGACAGGGGCAACTGGTGCTACAGGGGCAACTGGTCCTGTTAATCTTGCAAGTACATTAGATACATCAGATAACACTAATGCAATCAAGAATGCACCAGTGGCAACAGCTATTCAAAACCTCAGTAATCAAATTGGAACAATAACCTCTGTACAGCAAAGTAATTTAACATTATTGGGGAGCTGATCTGAATGCCATTTACTCCTCCTGACCTTTCAAGTATTTTAACAAATGAGCAGGAATTAAACAATAGATTAACTGCTTTAAGAGCAATACTGAGGAATCAATGGACGGCTATTGGTGATACTTATTCTGATAGCTATTCCATAAATAAATTAATCACTGACATGTCCAATCCTCTTCCTTTTGTTGTAAAAAGAAATTCTGAGTATAAGGACGGCCAGCTTGGAACTAGAGTTGCAGTTACAGGATGTGATGTATATTCCTGGAACCAATACAATCCAACACCATATAATGATAATGACTACTGGTATCTGCAATCCTTATCAAAGGCCAAAACCAGTAATACTTCTGTAGCATGGGGTCAATTCAATACAGGTTCTGTTTTACCAACAGATAAGTTTGATTTAGTCATGTATGGTAGAGATATGGAAAACTTCAACAATGGAGCTTTTTCAGGCGTGGGATTTACATACACTACTCCAGCAGCAGAAACTGCATTTTCCGGATTGTTCATAGGAATCACATTAGATTCAGGAACCTATCGTCCTGCATATGCAATATTCAACAACAGCACCACTCCAACATCAATTGTTAAAATGGATTATGGAACCTATCCCTCAGCATCAACTGAATTCAGATTGCTGATGCAAAACGATCCAGATAATGATTGGCTGAGGCTCTACTGGTATAAGGAAGATAGTGGTAAATTTGTATGGAATGACTTCATTGACTATTCTGATTTGCCTTCCGGTTTTAATCAGGTGGAAAATCTTGTATTCGGTAATGTATGTTATGGAACGGGGCTTGGAAGAATGTCTTATGTTCCAAGGTTATGTTTCGCATCCCCATGCAGGTTCAATATTCTATAGGAGGCAATGTTAATGTCAATTGCAAGTAATGTAATCGATACAAATACAAAACTGACTACTATAAGAAACAATTTAAAAACATTATTGGAAAATCATGGAATCGTATATTATAATACTGATGATATATTCACATTAGCCAGAAGAGCATGGTTTTTAATTTATCCAACAAACGGTGGACAGAGCGGAAGCTATTCAACTGAAGCATCTGTAGGACAACCAATCAACTTCAAAGTATCTATGGAATCAGATGATGATAATAATCTGCCCGACGGATCTGTTGCGGATTTCTTCATAAGCGTCAATGGAGGTGCTGAAATTCATCTTCTAGGCAAATCTCTAAACGGATATGCAAGCTGTCAATATATACCTGAAAATTCAGGAGATACTCTGCATGTAAGAGGCATGGTCAATGATTGGACAGCTATGGAAGCAGATATTGATGTCTTTGCATTCAGATATCAGGATAGCTGGCAGGTAAGTCTGGATGATTACACATTAGTTAAATATCCAACATCCGCTACCGTTAATGTTAATGAAGTCGATGAATTCAATAACGATTATGATTATGCCAATGGTATTGAAGTTTCAAAAACATATGGAGCATCACAAGCAGGATATATGATACCAACAAGTTTAATTGATGGAATTGACTTATCAGATACAGGAATTCACTTCCAAGCTATTGTAAGTCCAATGTATTCATCATCAAGTGGATGGGCTTGCGGGATATGTCTTTTGAATTCTAAAACATTAAGCCATTACCGTGACAATAAGATTCTAGAACTCGGAGCATATCCGGGTAAAAAAGGATTGCAATATTCTGGAACCAATCATACAATAACTGAAATAAATAGAACATCCGGGCAATTAACAATAAACGGAGCTTTTAAATTCGATTTATGGTACGATGGCAGTTATGTTAAAGCCACAATCGAACATCCTTGGAACGGTACAGTCTATTACAGTTATGAAAGTTCATCCCTACCTTCAGCAATAGCTAATATGGATACAGTTTTTCCTGCATTCATGATATATGATTACGGTGGGAAAATAAGATTCAGAGAAACATTAATAGAACCATGGACATATGAAGCGTGATAATTATGAGTGATAAAACTGTTTTACTTGAAGATCAAAAAGAAATTACAACCTTCCTGTTGGATGAGGGAGATATAACCGAAACCGTTAATGTACTTCCAAACGGGAACATGAGAGGATATGATTACTCCGGACAAAAGATTCACGCAGAAGATGTTGTAACATTATCAAGCAAATCTGAAATAGGAAAAATTCATGTGAGAAGATATTGTGAAGATAATGAAGACTGCTTAATCTTAGGCATTGCCGTTAACAATCCACTTACCATGACTGGAGGAAAGAGAAAAACAGCTATTTTAATCCTAGGACATATCTTCAGATTAAAATTAGCTAGTGGAATTAAAAACGTTAATGTTAAAGACAGAATAGCATTAACACCCAATGGGGCTGTCGTTAATGATGTAGGCACATGCTTTGCAATGCATCCGGTAGAAGATTCAGATGAATATCATTTTGTCGAAGTCTTCCTCCCTTACAATTCTTCAGCTTGTAAGTCAGAACCAATACCTTCATGTGGAACTTATTGGGAAACTACAGAAAATGAATCAATAGCAGACATATCTTCCGATTTTGAAAGCAATTTCATTAACGCACATGGTGCAAAAAACGTAGGATTAGCTAGTGACAATACCGGAGAGTTTTATTTAACGGGTGAGGCAAAATTCTTTGAAGACCCAGTTTTTGTAGGTGCACTAGTTAAAAAAGGAAGCGATGTCTACTACAATGATCCTATGCAAATAAAATTCAAATTCAAAATAGACGGATATAATGATTCTGGCGGCTTTGGTTTCTGTATTGAATCAAGTGGATATGGTGGAGTATTCATTGGAGCAATCAGAGAAAACCCAGGAATATTAGGTATTGGTGATTTTGAAGAAGACATGTATACAATATCAGATAAATCTGTAACCCTTCAGAAGAATACAGAGTATGGCGTAATATTCACAAATAATCCTGAAGATGAAAATTATGTGATGGAAGTGTATGATGAAAATAATGAATTAATATCAACAGTCAATTTCTTAAAATCATACATATTTGATAATCCATACTCTGAAGTAGATAAAACCAAACCATTACACTTCGGAATCCTGTCCCATTCATGGGGTGCTGAATTAAGTAAATTTATCGTTAAAGATGTTGAAATAAAAACTCCGATAAGAAATTAATAAGGTGATAATTTATGGCAGAGACAACAAATTGGATTGAAATCGGACCAGTTATGGGAGATACAGGAGCCACTGGCCCGAAAGGTGATAAGGGAGATACAGGTGCAACCGGCTCACAAGGACCTACAGGGCCAAAAGGAGACACAGGTGATACTGGTCTTGGAACTACAATAAAAGGAAGCTATCCTTCATATGAAGCATTAATAGAAGCTCATCCAACAGGAACAGCAACTGATGCATATTTAGTAAACGGCACCATTTACATTTGGGATACTGTTAACAATGAATGGATTAATGGAGGTTCTTTAAAAGGACCAAAAGGTGATAAAGGAGACACAGGAGAGAAAGGTGACACTGGTGATACAGGTGATAAAGGAGATACTGGTGAGAAAGGTAGTAAAGGAGACAAGGGTGAGACTGGAGCAACTGGAGAGAAAGGAGAACAAGGACTTAAGGGAGATACTGGAGACACAGGACCTGCTGGAGATACTGGACCGACCGGGGCAACTGGTGACACCGGAGCTGCTGGTATTGGTACTACTATTAAAGGTTCGTATAATACTTACGAGGAACTAATAGCTGCACATCCAACCGGTAATGATGGAGATAGCTATTTAGTAAACGGCTCCCTTTATGTTTGGCTTGATAATGCTTGGGAAAATGTAGGAAATATAAAAGGAGAAACAGGGGATACCGGTGCAACAGGGCCTAAAGGTGATACTGGTGTTGGTAGTGATGAGGAAGCAGGATGGAAACTGCCAGTCGATGAAATAAGAACAACGAATACATTACCTGCCGGTGTAAGTGCAGGATATCGAGTAGCTATTGTTACTAGCTCAGTCATGGCCATTAAAGAATATAACGGAAGTTCATGGGATACAGAATCACTTGATCCATATTCTGTAATACCCTTAAAACATTCTGGAGGAATACAAATGTATTTGGCAAAATCAACAGGTCCAGTATATATGGGCGTAGATTATGGAGTTTTCGGTAAATTCCGCTTTATGACTCAAGCAGCATATGATGCGCTAAGTAGCTATGATGAGGATACAATTTATTTTGTAAGAAGTTCATAAGTGATAGTATGGAATTGTCGGATGAAATGTTAACGGAAATCAGCTATGTTAATATCTCAAAGTACAGGACAAAGGCAATCAAATCTTTGGAGGAAAGTCCTAAAATACCAAGTGTCATTGCAAGGGATTCTGGGATTAGGACAAATCATATTTCAAAAGTTCTAAGGGAATTGAAGGAACATGAACTTGTTGAGTGCATTAATCCCGAAGCCAGGAAGGGCAGGTTGTATAGGTTGACAGATAAAGGTGAGAATATAGTTGGAAATTTAGAATAAATTAAATAAACAATATGGATTATTCTAAAATTTCATATAATAACTTTATCAGCTAAAGTTAACATTGTACTAAAAATAAATAACAGAGTTTCTACCAATCTGCAACATTTATTTGTTTTTTTGTTAAATGTTACAATTACTGATTTTTATTTAATTTAGTAAAGTTTAAAATTATCATCAATAGCTGAAATAAATTCCAATATATTTACTACTTGTTTAAATATTAACATGCTTTCATTATAAGATAAAACATCATTATCATGAGCATATGTTTGATTATTTCTAACACTATTAAAAATTGATAATAAAGAAATTAATTGCTTAAAAATTGTTTCAGACATGTCTGATTCAATAAAATTATTTTCTTTAAGAAAATTAACATAATATTTCATAAGTTTATCAATTCCATCAAATTTATCAAATGGAATATTATTAGAACAACATAAATTTCTTAAAATGTTTTGAAGTAATGTATGTAACCTATCTAATGCAAAAATTGGCTTACCTTCAGCAATAGTCTTATTAATATCTTTAATTAAATCTATAATCCTTTTTTCAGAAGATATTTCATCAGTGACAATAACTTTATTTGAATAATTGTTTAAAATTAGTTTTGCTTTATTCAATAACTCATCATCACAATCATAATAAACTATTTCATAATATTCGACTAAATCACTAACTACCTTAAATATATCTTCATCTGATTCATATCGCCAAAAATATCTTAATATATTTGCTTTAGAGGAACTGCCTTGAGTTTTTTCAACATTTCTTAAATAACCATCATCATATACATCAATCCCAACTGAATCCCTAATAAAATTATTAAATGTACCATTACTAAAATCTAATACATATCCACTTTCCATTTCAAATAATTTTTCAAAAAAACTAAAT
>NZ_ONER01000012.1 GCF_900316895.1 uncultured Methanobrevibacter sp.
ATTGAAGAATAAGGGCCACCAAATAAAATAGCAATACTTTTACATTCATCTACTTTATGTTTTAATTCATCAAAAATAGAATCAATATAATCTCCATATCTTGTAGTTTCAACAACAAGATCAGGTTTAATTAATTTTAAGCTATTTTTAAGACTCTTATTAGAGGAGATAACATTGTATCCCCAGTAAACGTCATCTGGTTTATCAGGTGTGACTATTACTTCTTTCTTAGCAATTTTAGTAATCTTAAAGTCAAAAATCTTTTTGACAGTAAGTTGCTCTTTACAGAATGCAAGTTTATCCATACCTATATCAACAAAAGTTCCTTTCTTATTTCTTTTAACAGTGAAACCTTGTCTATAATCCCCCACGTCTGGTTGATTATTAACAGGATGATGAGGAGTCCTAAGCGGCGGAAGGATACCTACATGCCTAAGTTCAGGTTTTATAGGAATAGCTTGTTTCCTCAAATATTGAGGTGTATTCATATAATTTAAAACTTCAGCAATAAAAGCTCCATCCTCTTTCCCATCTTCGTTTTTATCATGACTATCATTATAGATAACCACATTATCTGCTTTAAAAATAGCTAAAGCTCTTGCTATAATTCCCACTTTATAAGTACGAATTTTAAGATCTTTAGACTCAGAAAGAAATGAGTTTGGAATAAATATAGATAGCTCATCTTTATACATTAGTAATACATTTGGCATGTAAACTATATAAAGATTACCCTACATTTATATAGCTATCACTAAATAGACTTACACATTTACAAAATATTATATCAATTATAATATCTGTAGCTTCTTATATGCTACCAACTTTTTTATACTCAGAGAATATATTAATATAAAATATGTACTATCCACTATATAAAGGTATTGTTTTTTTGTAAAAAAATAAGAATTTTTGAAAATAAAAATTATTTTAAAATTGCCCGTATAACAATAACATCAACATTTTGCTTTTCTTTTGTATGAAAATCATAAATTTTTGGAATAGGAAAGTTATACCTAAAAATATGAGTAATTTCCAGCCCGTTATCTTCATAATATCCGATTAAAAAATCCTGTGTGGATGCCATATGAAATGAATATAAAACATCTGGATTCAAATCGATGGCCTTTTGAACAAATTTCAAATCCTGACCTGACTTTGCATTTCTTTGAGATCCGAATGGAGGGTTTTGAAATACAGTATCTGCATTGGACTCATGATTAAATTCATCAATGTCACTGACAATGAAATCTGCGTTGTCGACTTTTAATTTATCCTTAACATCCATTGCCAAACTAATGGAATCCTCATCAACATCTACACCAATTGATGAAGAGGCACCCATCAATGCGGAAGCGATTGCAAAGACACCTGTTCCACAACCCAAATCAATAACATCCCTGTCTTCAATATCCCCAAGGGCAAATGCATTCCACACTAAATCAGAAGCAATAACTGCCGGAGTGGTATACTGTTCAAGACCAACCTTAGGTTTTGGGTGGTTTGGAATTGATTGGAGTTTCATTTCCAAATGTTTTTTACGAGTAATTTTTTTCATTAATCAAATATTTAATATATCATGTAATATATAATTATATATTAATGAAAAAATTCAGAGGTTTTTAAATGTTTGAAAAAATATTAATCGCAAATAGAGGAGAAATAGCCATTAGAGTAATGCGTGCTTGTCGTGAACTCGACATCAAAAGTGTAGCTATTTACTCTGATGCAGACAAAACATCTCTTTATACAAATTATGCTGATGAAAGCTATCCATTAGGAAATCCTTCACCTGCAAAATCATACTTAAATATAGAAAAAATTATGAACATTGCAATTGAATCAGGGGCTGATGCAATACACCCAGGTTACGGATTTTTAGCTGAAAATCCTAAATTCGGTGAAGAATGTGAAAAAAATGGAATAAAATTAATCGGACCAAGCGGAAAAGTAATCAACAGCATGGGAGATAAAATCACATCAAAAGCTCTCATGAAAAAAGCTGGAGTTCCAGTCATTGAAGGTACACCTGAAGGCGTAAGCGATATTGAAGAAGCCAAAGAAATTGCTAGCCAAATTGGATATCCTGTTATTGTAAAAGCTTCCGCCGGTGGTGGTGGAATTGGTATGCGTGCAGTTTATAAAGAAGAGGAACTTGTACAGGCAATCGAATCCACACAATCCGTAGCGTCAACAAATTTCGGTGATTCAACAGTATTTATTGAAAAGTATCTTGAAAAACCAAGACACATAGAATTCCAAATATTGGCTGACGAACACGGTAACGTAATTCATGTAGGGGACAGGGAATGTTCCATTCAGAGAAGACACCAAAAGCTCCTTGAAGAAGCCCCTTCACCAATCATGACTGAAGAGTTAAGGGAACAAATGGGTGGAAGCGCTGTAAAAGCTGCAGAATACATAGGATACAAAAGTGCAGGAACTGTTGAATTCCTATATGACAATGGAGAATATTACTTCCTTGAAATGAACACCCGTATTCAAGTAGAACACCCAATTACCGAATTGGTTACCAATACTGATTTGATCAAAGAGCAAATTAAAATTGCAAACGGTGATGAATTAACTTACAGTCAAGATGACATAAAAGTAACTGGTCATGCAATCGAATGCCGTATCAATGCAGAAGACCCACTTAACGACTTTTCACCTAACCCCGGTAAAATTACAGGTTACAGATCCCCTGGTGGACCAGGTGTACGTTTAGACAGTGGAGTTTATATGAATTATACAATTCCAACATTCTATGATTCAATGATTTCCAAACTAATTACCTATGGAAGAAACAGAAATGATGCAATTAACAAAATGAAAAGGGCATTAAGCGAATACATCATTTTAGGTGTCAAAACCACAATTCCATTCCATAAAGCTGTCTTAAGAAATCCTAACTTTATTTCTGGAGACCTGAACACCCATTTCATTGATACCTATAAAGTGGGTATTGAAGAAGAAATGGTCAATGTTATTGCAGAAGATTTGGAATATGTAAACAAATTAAAATCCACATTCATGCCTGCTAAAAAAATTGCAGCAATTTCTGCTGCAGTCGGATCTTACTTAACTGATGCAAAACAGCAAATGGATAAGCAATAAGTTTATACCGGAGATTTCAGATGAAAAATGAAATCCTAAACTTATTGAAAAGAGAAGGCATGATTTCCGAAGAGATTAATGATGCAAACATCAATGAGTTTGCAGATTTAATTGAAGAAATCGGCAAGAATGAAACAGAATACATAAAATCCTCTGAAATTTCACAAGATTTGAACACAAAATATGTTGGGAAAAATCTATATGTTTTCAGCGAAGTGAGTTCAACAAACACTATAGCCAAATTCCTGTCCCAAAATGGAATTGGAAACGGCAGTGTTGTTATTGCTGAGAAACAAACAGCCGGAAGAGGAAGGTCTGGAAAATCATGGGAATCTCCATTGGGTGGAATATGGTTATCAATCATATTAACCCCTGATGTTGATTATTCCAAAATTCCTCTTATTACTTTGGCTACCGGCGTTGCAGTTGCAAAAACTCTTGAAAAAATGGGTGTTGAAAATCCTGAAATAAAATGGCCAAATGACATTATGATAAACGGCAAAAAGGTCTGCGGGATTTTAACAGAAGCCATAACTAATTTTAATACCATAGAACATGTCATTATCGGTGTTGGCATTGATGCCAATTTGAGTATTGAAGATTTCCCTGAAGAATTGCAAAATACAACCACAACTCTTGAAAAGGAAATCGGAAGAGTGAACGAAAATCTTTTAATAAAAACCTTTTTAGAAGAACTTGAAAAAATCAGCGAATTGTTTAACAGCAAACGCTATGAGGACATATTAAAGGAATGGCGAAAACGTTCTTATACCATCGGCAAAGTAGTTGAAGTGAAAAAACCATTCAACAGATCCTATGATGCCTATGCAGTAGGCATTTCAAAAGAAGGAGCCTTGATTGTTGAAAAAACAGACGGCACCCTTGAAAAAGTAATCTCCGGAGAATGCCTAATTAAAAAATTAAACTGAATGTTATACTGACGTATAACATTTTCTATCACCAATTATGAAAAAACTATTTTTTTGCACTCATCTTCATTTGGAACGACATTTACCAATTTATCAAATGAAGAATTGATTTTTTGAGATAAATCCTCTAAATCCAGGTTAAATGCGTCAGCAGTTGACAAATCAAATCTTATTGTAGCTGATGCACCAGGCATTCCAACAGCAGGAATTGTAATTATTCCATAATCTTTTAGTAAAATCAGTGAAAATACAAATGCCAAATCATTATCTGATAAATCATGGGAGACATCAATTTCCCTGGCCAAATCTTCAGGAGTAATCATGACTCCAGTTGGAGTTTTTTGAATATGGCTGAAGCTTTTTTCCAACAAATCAAATAATTGATCTTTTCTTTCAAAACTTTTAACAAGATTCTCGCCATTGAAGTTTTTAATTCCGTTCAGCATGGCAAGCACTGCAGGCGGTTGGGCTTCAAGACCAAATTGATGAACTTTAACTTTGATTTCATCAATTAATTCCTTTCGGCCAGCCATTAATCCTCCTCTTGGACCTGGCATTAATTTATCAGTGCTTGTAATTGCAATATCTGCACCCAAATCACATGCCTTTGCTTGATTAAATACAACTGTCCTGAGCCTTGCTCCAGAGGCATCATCAACCATTACAGGAATGTCCCTTTCATGAGCCATTTCAATAACTTTTTTAAATTCGCCTTCATCGATTACCTTATGATCCATTGTAGAACCGGTAATTACAACCAATGAAGTATTATCAGGTATTGTGAAATCCTCAAAAACATCAGTTTCAAAGTAGTTTGCCCCGACTAAACTGCAACTACGAGGTATTGACGGATGGGCAGGCAACTTTGCAAGATAATGAACAACATTGGAATCCTTTCCAACCAATGCCAAGATAGTGGCCAGGATCCCTGAAGAGGTCCTATTTAATGGAAGAACCTTTTCACCACCCATATGTTCAATTCCAACCTCCTGAAGGGCATCTTCAAAAATAGCTGGGCCAACATAAGTTTCCAAAAGACTTAACTCTGAAGGACTTGCAATAAATCCGCCAGACAGCCCAGTTAAGTCAAATAAAAATTCGCGCCCCTTATTTTCAACTATATCCTTAATAATTGACAGGGCACTTTCTCTTTTTTTAACTTCATCTAAAGAATTATTAATTATCATCTAATCAGAGTCGTCTAATTGTAATTTATAGTCTTCAAAGAACTCGATTATAGATTTTAATTGTTTTTCATTAATATCAATAGATGTATATTCCTCATCTTCAGGAATTTGATAATAATATTCAGCGAATAAAACTTTACCTTCAGGGCTTGTAAAAATAGTTATTCCGTCAGTAAGCTTATCCGGATTCTTGTTTTGGAATTCGATTTCAAAAGAAGTTCCGAATTTTTGAGAAAACTTCTCTTTTTCTTCAGGCTCCCTATTACCTTTCCTAATTTTTGCCATTCTAGATTTGAATTTTTTTTCTGCAACTTCATCAATATCAGCCATAAATACACTTCCTCTTAATTTATATCAAATTATAAAATAATAATAATTTAAAATATACTATAAACTAATCTCATATATAAGTATTATTATTCAAAATTTTCAATCATATAAACTATTTCCATGACTATCCATAGCAACTATAAGAGGTCCAAAATCCTTGACCTTTAAATTCCACATGGCTTCTGGCATTCCCAAGTCAAGCCAGTCCACACTTTCGATTTTTTCAACAGCATCAACATATAATGCTGCACATCCTCCAGTTGCCACAACATATAATGCATTATTACGAATTAAAGCTTCACGAACGGTGTCATCCATTCCACCTTTACCAATGACGATTTTAGGACCCATATCCAAAACATCACTCTGATAAGGGTTCATCCTCATTGAAGTAGTCGGACCAATGGCAACCATCTGATAATCATCATCTTTTTTAGTTATTATCGGCCCTGCATGGAAAAGCACAGCTCCTTCAATATCTAATGGAGCACCCTGTTCAATAAGGCGTTTATGTGCCTGATCCCTTGCAGTTAAAATATTACCTGTCAAATAGACTACATCACCAGCTTTTATCTCATCTAAATTTTCATCTTTGATTGGGACATTCAATCTTTTTTCCATATATCCACCCTATAAATTAATAATAATCTTTTTATTAAAAAAGTAATATACTTATAACTATATAAAATTTTTAGATTAAATAAATTTAATGGCTAAAGATAACCTCGAGGAAAAATATGTCAAGTATGAGTAGTGTTGCGGGTCTGTCAAAATTTATAACAACCCTGCCAGAAACAAAATATTCCATAATGGGAATGGCAATAATAAGTTTTCTGATTGGTAGTGCTTTTTACATTATTGATTTGTCACCGGGAATGGGAATCATTCAAGATTTCATTTATGGAGGATTATTCGGCTTTGTAGTTCTTGGTGTTAGTTCAATTATGAGTGGAGCCCTAAATCAGCAAGTTATAAGTAGCCTTCATGGAATCAACTTGAAAATAAAGCATTCCATGTTTTTATCAGGATTATCAATGACCATATTAGGAATATTTGTGCTTTTGGGATGCATAGTTTCCAGATTAATCAATGTGGACATATTTGTAAATTCAATGATATTCGCCTGTGTTCTGGTATACGGTTTCAACACATTGGTATTCTGGGCAACATCCAAAGTCCGATTTTCCGTAGCGGCAATAACAGGATTCATTCAACCTGTGCTCATCATAGCAATGTACATATCAATTTCATTCCTGTTTATAGATACAAGTTTTATGGGACCTGTGATATTCCAGATCATCCTTAAAGCATTTGTTGCATCAATAATATTTGTTATAGCAATCTATGCTTTCATTACCATTATCGCTTCCCCATTCAAGAAAAATCTGGGAATTGGAGTATTGGATTTATTAAGCCTATTCATTGCCCATATGAATGAAGGATCCAACTCCCTTGAGGGACTGTTTGAAAATATGAGTGAAGCTATTGACACTATTGTTTCATTCGTCAGTTTCAAAACCGAAAATGGAATTAAAGCATTGTTTATCTCACCATCAGTACATCCTGGACCTTTAGGAGATTTGGGCGGGTCAAATATGCCTACATTACTTGCAAATAAATTCGATTGCTTTACAATGGTTGCACATGGTCCTTCAACTCATGACTTTAACCCTATTGCCGTGCGTGAAATCGATAAGATAGAAAACTCCATAAGAAAGGGCCTGGAAAGAGTTGAGTACTCTGAAAATGCAAGCAAGTTTGTAAGGTATAACTGTGAAAAGGCAAACATTGGAGTTCAATTCTTCAACGAGGGAATGGTGATATTATCTACTTTTGCTCCTGAAGCCGTTGACGATATTGAATTCGGTGTCGGACTGACAATGATGGCACAAAGCAGAAACCATTGTAACGTTAAAGATTCCGTGATTGTCGACTGCCACAACTCATTTACTGCTGAAAGCGGTGAAGTGCTTCCTGGAAATGCGGAAGTGTTCCAGTTAATTGATGTTATTGATTCAATTGATCCTGAACAAGAAAAATACGACATTAAAATAGGATGCCATGAGGACAACATGGATGACCTTGATAAAAATGATGGTGTCGGTGAAAGCGGAATAAAGACAATGATTGTTGAAGTCGCAAATCAAAGAACCGCTTATGTACTATTTGATGCAAACAATATGGAAATCGGATTCAGACAGGAAATCATTGACGCTGTAAGTGATTTGGAGATAGACGAGATTGAAGTGATGACAACTGACACTCATACAGTAAATACCATTTCAAGAGGATATAATCCTATAGGAATTGTAAAAAGAGCTGAAATTATAGAATATGCTAGGGCCAGCATAATTGAAGCAATTAAAGATTTAGAAAAAGTTGAAGTTGGAACTGGAACCAATAAAATAAAGAATCTTAATACATTCGGCCCTAAAAACTCAACAGAGTTGATTTCTACAATCAGTTCAGTAGTGGCCGTGAGCAAGATCATAGCTCCAGTTTTACTTATAACATCATTATTTATCGCATTTATATGGATTTTCTTTGGTGGTTTATAAATACAATACAAATAAAGTGAATGCAATAACCCATGTAAAGTAGAAAGGAGCTATTCCATCCCATAACCACTGACTAAATCCAGAGATTTCATCTCCTGCGATTTTTTGAGAAAATTGGCCAATGAAATATAATATTATTACAGCAATGAAAAACGCAAATACGTCATTTTTAAATCCGAACCAACCAAGTGTAAGTCCGGTTGAAAGTAAAGCTGCAACAAGGCCTGCAACAATATGAATACTTGTAACTTTAACAGTAGCGTCCATTTATATCCTCCATTAAATTAAATATATTAATATAATTTTAGTGATTATAATATATTAAGGTATTGATTAAAAAAGGTGTTTGATAATGAAATCCATGTCCAATGTTGACATTTTTACAATAAGTAATGAACTGAATAATTTATTAAGTGGGGCTAGAGTCGATAAATCATTTCAACCTACAAAAGACATAGTTGTTATGAGATTTCATGTTCCTGGAACCGGAAGAATAGATCTGGTAATGCAATGCGGCTCCAGAATACATACAAGTCAATATCCCCTTGAAAATCCGACTACACCACCGACATTTCCAATGCTTTTGAGAAAAAGAGTGAAGGGAGCACATGTCGAAAGCATCAAGCAACATAATTTTGACCGTGTAGTCGAGATAAAAGTTAAAAAAGACAAATATTACACAATAATTGTCGAATTGTTCGATAAAGGAAACATCATACTTTTGGATGATGAGAACAATATCATTTTGCCTCTTAAAAGGAAACGTTTGAGCAGCAGAGACATCAGCTCAAAGATTGAATATGCCTTCCCAGAAGAGAGGGGAATCAATCCTATAGCAATTACTGAAAAAGAATTCAAGGAAGTTTTTAATGATTCTGAAAGTGATGTTGTAAGGACTCTTGCAATTAATGGGCTTGGAAGCTTATATGCTGAGGAAGTTGTAAAAAGAGCCAATGAAATAACTGAACTGGACAAAAATACACCTAACAATGAATTAACCGAAAAACAGCTGGAAGGGTTATACAAAGGATTCAAAGATTTATTCGATAACCTGACCGAGGACACCATCAAACCTCAAATTGTAAAAAGCGATGCCAAAGAGGATGTTGTTGCACTGGATTTGAAAAAATATGAGAATTTTGAAAAGACATACTTTGAAAGCTTCAATGAGGCATGTGATGAATTCTATTCAAAAAAAGTAAACACCAGCATAAAAAATACCCGAGAGTCAGCATGGAATAAAAAAGTAAACAAGTTTGAAAAAAGGTTACGTTTACAACAAGAAACACTTGATAATTTTTACAAGACCATTGAAGATAGCCAACATAAAGGAGAGATTATTTATTCTAATTACACTACCATCGAAAATATAGTAAATGTTGTAAACCAAGCAAGGAGTAAGGACTACTCTTTCAAAGATATTGGAAAAACATTGAAAAAAGCTAAGAAAGATGGAATGGCAGAAGCTCAAATTTATGAATCAATAGATAAGATGGGTGTTTTGACATTAAACATTGATGACACAACAGTAAATATCGATCCTAAATTGACCATACCTGAAAATGCTGAAAATTATTATGAAAAGGCTAAAAAAGCAAAAAGAAAAACAAAAGGTGCCCAAATAGCAATTGAAAATACTAAAAAACAACTCGAAGACATCAAAGCTAAAAAGGATATTGCAATGGAAAATATTGCGGTTCCAAAAAAGAGAGTGAAGAAAAATCTCAAGTGGTATGAGAAATTAAGATGGTTTTTAAGTTCAGACGGCCATCTGGTCATCGGAGGACGTGATGCCAACAGCAATGAAAGTGTCGTGAAGAAATACTTGGAACCTAATGACATTTACTTACATGCTGATATACACGGTGCATCATCAACAGCCATAAAATTAAATGGAGATGAATTAAATGACACTCTCCTTAAAGAATCAGGAGAGTTTGCTGCATCCTTTTCATCTGCTTGGTCAATGGGCTTCACATCTCAAGACGTATTTTGGGTCAATCCGGACCAGGTCACAAAAACACCGGAATCAGGGGAGTTTCTGGCAAAGGGTTCATTTGTCATAAGAGGCCATAGAAATTACATCAGAGGAGCACGGGTAAAACTGGCAATTGGAATTGTCGATTATGAAGGAAAAAGAATAATGGCCGGCCCAATAGAAGCCTTGGAGAAATACTGCGACAATTATGTTGTGATAAAACCGGGATTTACTAAAAAAGAAGCAATAGCCAAAAAAATCATACATAAAATAAATGAAGATGACCTATTAACTCTTGATGACATAATAAGAGTATTGCCATCAGGAAAATGTGACATCGATGAAGAATATCATCAAAGAAAAAAATATGAAAAAAATTAATCCTGATAGTCTTCAGGATTAAACTCAAAATATTCGTCAGGATTCATAACCACAACATCAATGTTTGGGTTAAACTGACTTACAAAATTAGCGAAAATTGCTGGATCTTGTTCTATTGGTGGAAATGTATTGTAATGCATTGGAATAACAACTTTTGGGTTCATCCACATTGTACCAAGAGCAGCTTCAAAAGGACCCATTGTAAATTTATCACCAATAGGGACCAACACCACATCAGGCTTGTAAATTGCACCAATAATATCTTTCATATCACCAAACAATCCAGTATCCCCACAGTGATATATCTTGGTTCCGTCTTCGAAAGTTATTAGAAAGCTTGCAGCAGTTCCCCCAGGAACAGTCTCTTCCATAATATCAATATCTGAAGAGTGTTTGGCTTCAAGCATTGTGAATTTAATATTTCTGAATATGAATGAACCGCCGATATTAACACTAATGTTTCTTATCCCCTGCTGTGCTAAAAAGAGTGAAATTTCATGAATACAGGCAATAGGTGCATTAGTACTGTTGGATATTTCTAATGCATCCCCGAAATGGTCTGAATGCCCATGAGTGAGTAAAATAATATCCGGATTTAATTCTTCTACCGGAACTTCACATGAGGGATTATTGCTAATGAACGGGTCGATTAATATTTTAACGTTATCATCACTAATAATTTCAAAAGCGGAATGTCCAAGCCACCTAATCTCCATTATGCGACACCACCATTAGCAGCGCCCATAAGAATATTTTCATCCAAATTAGATGCTATATTCCAAGTCTTTTCAAAGTCAGCCCTTATATTTGAAATGGAATTCCTATCGTTATAGATAGCACCATATTCTACGGCATCCTTGCCTTCTGAAATAATCATTGCATGAGAATCATCAGTAATCAAATTGATTGAATGTACCTTTGGAACTGTTTTAATGTGCACACCCTGTTTGAGAAGAGATGAAATTAAAAACATGTAAGACATGTCTGAAACATCAAACTCATTGATGATTACTCTGGAATAGATTGTTGGAACATGAGATAAAAACCTGTCAGACAAATCATTCAATGAAGGAATTTCCAACATTATTTCCTTATGAACATTTACTGCAAGATTGTCAAATGCTTCCTTAGAAGTTAAAAGACCGTCATCGGAAAGTACATAACTATTGAGAGATTTTGGAACAGGTAAACTCTCAGGATTGTTAACATCAATTTTAATTTCCCTGGCAGGAACTTCTGGAGCTCTTTTGGTTGGAGCATCAAAAACAGGTTCAAGTACAGGTTCATGTATAGGTTCAATAACTGGTTCCTCTGCGGCTAAAGCATGTTGAATCTCATTGGAATTGTCTGTTGGTTCAACAATGAAATCAGGAATTTCCTCTACTATGTATTCGCCTTCTCTTCTCTTAGGAGCACGAGTAACTTTCAATGGTTTACCATAATAAGGTTCAAAATCCAATTGATTGTCAAAATTAACTTCTTTTTCCGGTTGCGGAACAACTCTTAAAACAGCTTTTGAACTTCTGTCATAATCATCATTGAAATAACTTCCATCGGAACTTGGAAAATCGCCAAGTTCTAACTCTTCATAAGCGCCATCGTCATAATCATTGAATTCTTTTCTTACTTTTAAAGGACCTTTGGAAGTGTCGTCCTTAGATTTCCTTTCAAATGCGCTGAAAGAACGTCCTCCATTTTCTCTAGATTCTAAAAATTCTTTAATCTTATTAGTAGTCCTATCCGCATTAGATTCGACAAAATAGCTAATCATAAGTATTATTCCAACTATTGAAATAACCAGACCAACTATTAAAAGAATATCTATCAAGTTATAGACTGCTGTCTCATATGCTATGAGAACACCAATTACAAATAAAATAAAACCTGAAACTAATTTAATTGTATTTCCCACGTTTTCACCCTTATCAATTATTATCACTCTATTATTTAACTATTAATTAATATATTAAAAACCATTTATAAAGTTAATGGAAAAAATAGGAAAAAATAGGAAAAATTTAGCGAAAAAAACTAAAAAGTAATACTTTTTTAAAAGATAGTAATATTAATATAGTAAAAAATCCAATGTTTAATTGGTGAAAAAAATGAAAAAAATGAAAAAATTCTTCAAAGAAAATTCGGGTCAAGGTGCCGCAGAATACATTCTTCTGTTTGGAGGAGTTATTGTTATAGCATTGCTTGCATTAACAATATACAGATCATACATGAACACAAGCGATGTCAGCCTAAAGGCAAAAGATGACATTATCGATGTCAGAAACACAATACTTGACAACAGGACCCATGTATAGTAAAAAACTTGACAACAAGGGACAGGGAAGCGCTGAATTAATCCTGATTATTGGAGGATTAATAGTTATTGTGCTTCTTGTTGGAAGTTATATGTCTCATATAACAGAACAAACACAAACAAACGTTAAAAATTTGTTGCAAAAAGAAAGAGATTTTTTAATAAATAAAATATGAAAATGGAGAGGAATACTCTCTATTTTCCAATCAACAAAGTATTTAATATTTCATTCCATGATTCGGAATTAACATTATTTAATTTCATGGATGTCCTTGATAAAACTCTGATATCCTGCGGACATGCAGTTACACAAGCTCCACACAAATTACAGAAGTTTAAATCAGTGACAGATTTGCCATCTTCAATTTTAACCGCATTGCATGGACAAACATCAAGACAAGCATGACATGAATCGCCTTTACATACCTTTTCATCATTTTCAACCAGTTCCAGTGTGCCCTCGAATGGTTTAGAAATTGTAATTGCATCCACAGGACAAATCTTTGAACACCAGGAGCAGTATACACATGATGATTCTGAAATTAAGGTTTCACCAGTGATTTCTACCTCTTCTATTTCATCATAATACATACAGGTTGAACAGACTTGATTTATTGCATCTTCAGGACATACCCTCTTACAAATTCCACAGAAAATACATTTAGACAAATCAACTTCAATCGAATTGTTTAGTGCATCATTACTTGCTGTTGGAATATTCTTAATTAGAATAGCTCCTGCAGGACACATGTCTGCACAAAAAGAACAATAAATACATTGTTCCTCATCGATATCCATCTCTCCCCTCACCAAATCAACTGGATTTGGAAGGTTTCTTCTAAAGATAATTGAATCCTGAGGACAAACGGCATAACATCTTCCACAGTAAATACAGTCTTCATCATGAACTTCAGATTCGATATCCCATTTCGGATAAGATTTAATGTCCTTGACGTCAGTTCCCTCAATACTTAATGATAATGCATCAAATGGGCAAGCAACAGAACACAATCCGCAAAAAACACAGGATTCCTGATTAACGGATACCAAATCCATTTCTATTAATCCCCGTGCAATTGGCACAATAGGACCCAATCTTAAAGAATCAGTGGGACATACATCAACACATATGCCACAACCGACACAATTTTTATCCTTATAAGATAATTTACGGTGTTCTTCACCGCCTCTTTCAATATTAAACATTATTATCCCTCATGCTTTGGAAATAGCTTGATTTGGACAATTTTGTATGCAGAGATCACAATCATCACAATTTTCAGGGACTATTTTAACGTCACCGTCTTCCTCTATAATTGCACCTTGCTCACAAAGTTTAATGCATAATCCTTGTACCGGACAATTTGCAATGTGTCCGCATACGTCTGGATCTATTTTTACTGCCATATAACCACCTCTCTTCATTAAAATATTTTTTGACAAATATTTTGATTATTGAATGAATTTCCCATTTTGATTAATTTCCCCACGTCTGATTCGTGTAGAGGAAATGGGATTTCCATCATAGGCCAAAACAAAACTAACTACAACAATATCCAGTGGCATCATGCCTTTAGAAACTCTAATTTCATTGATTTCCACTGCTGTAGGTTCAGTCTCCTCACTTACAACAATAGCCTCAATATTCTCGTCATATATCGTAGTTCCATAAGGGTCTTCCAATGGAACAACAACAAAATTAGATTTATCCGAAAAAAAAGATTTGAGATTTGACATTCTCACTTTACAAGAATCAATATCTCCTTTTAATCCTCCAAATTCATCAGAAGTGACTCCGATTTCAATTTGATTGCCTATTTCAAAAGCAGTGGACAATAATTTCTTGTGTCCATCATGGAATTTATCAAAAGTTCCCCCCACAGCCACTTTATTATATCTTTTAGAATTCATAACAATGTCCTAATTAGCTTGTTATTTAAATATTTGGTAAAACTCTTATAAATTTATTGGCTATGAAAAAAAAGAAAATTTTAAAAAAAAAATAAAAAAAAGTAGTTAATTAGAATGGAAGGCTAATGTAATGACCTTGAAGTCCATATGAATGGGTATTCCAATTAGCTACATGACCTAACGAGTTCCTAGAACTTGTTGCGTCAGCAACAGTCCAAGTATTGCCGACCAATACTTGCGCCCATACATGTCCATAGGTGTTACCACTTGAAAAGTGACAGGTACCGTGAACATATCTGGCAGGCATTCCAGCAGCCCTATACATTGCCACAAGTATGTGTGCATGATCTACACAGTTACCGGATTTGGCATTTAGAGTTCCTAATGCACCATATTTAGTGTTATAATAGAAACTATAAGATATTGTGTCTCTTACATAGTTGAAAATCTTATTTGCTTTTTCTTTATCGCTCTTACAATTCTTAGTCAACTTAGCAACTAATTTTTTGATTTTTGCATTATTCACTTCACAATTATGGGAAGCAGCCAAATACTTAATCAAATTGGTAATTTTATTTTTGTTGTTTAAAACTCCAGTGTATGAAGTTGAAGAACTTGATAAAGATTTAACTTGTACGTAAGCAGGCATTTTCTTATTTTTACCGTACTGAACAAGTACCTTTGAAAATGCATTGACCAATCCATTATAACCGATAGACCCTACTTTAGAGCTTACTGAATTCGGCAATTTTCCTTGAGATTCGGAAGTTTTAACAACCTTTTTTGCCACACTGAGATAGTTTCTCAAATATCCTAAATCATATGCAGCTTTAGGTTTGCTAGGATTTTCCATAACTTTTATGGATATATCCTTTTTATTACCTGCTTTCAAGTTTACAATAGCTTTAGAAGCTAAATATAAATAGTCAGCAGTTTTGAAAGAAACATCCCCAATCTTAACAGAGGAAGGTAACTTAGAATGTTTTGAAATATAACTTTTAACGCTTTTAGATGCAGCGATAATATTCTTAATAGATACCTTGTTTGCAACATAAATGCTTGCTGAGCCATGGTTAGTGCCTTGGCTGAATTTTATGTTGTGAGTTCCTTTAGATAATGCACCTAAACCAACAGTTGCAACACCTTTGGAGTTGGTTTTGGAAGTTAAATTTTTACCTTTGAAATTAAAGACAACTTGTTTATCTTTAACAGGCTTATTATTTTCATTCACTACTTTAACAGAATAAGTAACACTTTTTCCATTGGAAGCATACTTGTTCTTCGCTACCAATTTAGTTCCCTTAACTACTATCTTTTTAGTAATAGGGGCAGACTTATAAATTGGATCAGAGACAATTGTCTTAGCAGTGTAATGACCTGCACCATTAGTTATATCTAACTTGGCAACACCATTTGCATCAGTTTTATAAGTTTTAGAACTGCCACCAATAACGGTTTTGACATAAACATCTTTAAGAAGACGTCCAGATTCATCTTTAACTTTTACCGAATATTTGGAACCGTCATTCACCTTCATAGTCAAATCTTTTGCGCTTAATTTAGCTACACGTTTAAGGATTATAATTCTATTTGAACCGTGACTATAATCCTTTGATCCGGAAGTTGAATGAGAATATTTCACAACATAATTACCCGGCATCACATCTTTTAAAGAAAGTTTAGCATTTCCATTTTTATTGGTTTTGCAGATGATAGTTTTTCCTTTAAACTTAAATTTAACTTCTTTGTTTGCTAAATCTTTGCCTTTGGCGTTTGTTAATTTAACTTTATATTTGGATCCATCATTATACTTCATCACTAAATTTTTTGAAGATAATTTTGTAGTCGGATTTGCAACCACTATCTTTGCACTGCCACTGTCTGAATAAAAATTCTTATTGCCGTCAAACTTAAATTTAATTTTATAAGTACCTTTAGCAAGAACAGGGATAGTGAATTTAGCTTCCCCCTTCGCATTAGTCTTTGAGGTTACTTTTGTGTTATTTAAAGTAAAACTGACTTTTTTATTCTTAAGCAATGCGCCGTGGTTTGATTTTAAAACAACTTTGAATGAATATTTCTTATTTGCAGGAACATATGTTTTGCCTTTTGAGGTTAATTTAGTACCTTCTTTTTTAACGACAATTTTATGTGAAACTGTTTCCTTTGAATAAGGGTTAGTTGCAGTAATAGTATATTTGCCTGCAGCCAAATTAATATTAATAGTTGCAACACCATTAGCATTAGTTTTTTTAGTATAAGTTTTTCCATTTAATTTGAAAGTAACTCCAGTATTTGCCAATACCTTATTATTTTTCCAAAATGTTACCTTATATGCAGATGCATATCCATAATTTTTAGTTAAATCACTTCCAACAGCAGATGATAATACTTTAACCTTTTTTGAAAGGGAAGATGAAGAATATCCAGAATTTCCTCCATAAGTCAATGCAACAGTATATGATCCAACTTTCAAACTTTCAGTTTTAATTGAAGCCACACCATTAGCATTGGTAAAACCTGTGTAAGATTTCTTATTAACTTTAAGAGTAATTTTCTGATTTGCTAAAACTTTACCATTACTATCTTTTAAAGTAACATCAAAATAAGTTGATGATTTACTATAGTGAGTATCAGTCACACTTAACTTTGTAGATACTTTACTAGCAGCAATAATACTTGAACTATCAGCACTAACTATATTATTACTTGGACTATCAGCAACAACACTATCAGCACTTGAACTAGTTGAACTTAAAGTATTTTCCCCAACTGCGTCAACATTATCGGAAGTTAATTGTTCTTGATAATTATCCTCATAATCAGAACTAGTATTTAGAACTTCATCATCAGGACAATTCCCCAAATTATCATCATGAGAATTAACTATATTAGTTTCTGAGATAGAAACCTCGTTAGAAA
The DNA here is from genome assembly GCF_900316895.1 of uncultured Methanobrevibacter sp. Classification (GTDB taxonomy): domain Archaea; phylum Methanobacteriota; class Methanobacteria; order Methanobacteriales; family Methanobacteriaceae; genus Methanocatella. Next base: position 17,625 of record NZ_ONER01000012.1, read on the forward strand.
TTTCTAATTTATTATTTGCAGATGATGAAACATCATCTCCTATTAAATAATTTGAATCTTCTGTTTCTGAAACATTAATTGATTCTGCTGCGCTGACTGCTCCAATTGCAAGGAACACCATCAATACAACGAAAATCATTAATGATCTGTTTTTAATCGAAATTTTTCCACCTCTTGGTTCTCATTACGAAAATTTTATAGTAAACTATGATTATACTACGATATAGTATTTCATAATGAGTGGATAAAACTTATAAATCTTATCTTATATAAATGTTTTTGATACTCCAATGTGGAAAAAACCCATTTTTATTGCTCAAATTAATGAAAAAAGATTAAAACATGATAGAAATGGCCAACAAAGCGAAAAATATAGTAAAATTAACTATGATAAAATTAAAAATCTTAAAAGTTAACAAAAATTTTACAAAATAGATAAAAAATAAAATTTATAATTGGTAATACTTTTTATTAAAAATTAAAAAAGATTCAATAATTACATTAAAATCAAAAGAAGATTTGTGCCGATAACTAAAAATAACATGAATTTAAAATATTATATTGAAAATAGGGAATTAATTTGAAAATTGAAAAATTTGAAAAAAAGTTGATTTGATGCTGTATGAAAAAAATTTATTCCAAAAAAATTTCCGAAAAGTGGACATAAGACTCGGATTATGCTATCCAAATATTTATCGGACTGCAATGTCCTCAATGGGCTATAATATCTTATACAATCTGATAAATGAACGTGAGGATACCTGGTGTGAGAGAATAATATATCCCAATGTCAAATCAATTGAATCAAATACTCCCGTTAAGCATTTTGACATAATAAGCTTTACTCTCCAATTTGAGGAAGACTATTTCCATTTACTGGAAATATTAAGAGATTCTAGAATTCCTCTAAAACGGGAAAATAGAAGCGAAAATGACCCGTTAATCATAGCAGGAGGCCCCTGCGTTACTGCAAATCCCATGCCATTAACCGATTATATTGATCTATTTATCATTGGTGAAGGTGAAAATGCCATAAATGAATTATTGGACATTTATAAAGAGTCCAGTAAAGATTTAAAAAAATTTTTAGATGTTGAAGGCATTTACATACCCGAATTTGACAATAAAACAAAAATAAGGATTATAGATAATCTTGATGAAACATATCACATCACCCAACCAGTTATAAGCAAAAGTGACGATGAAGATTACCAGAGCGTCTTTAATAATTCAATAATGCTGAATGTTTCAAGAGGCTGTACAAGAGGCTGCCGGTTTTGCATGTCTGGTTATCTCTACAGACCCATGAGAGAAACTAGTTGGGAAAAATTAATTGATATAGCAATTGAAAATAGAAAAAATACAGGATTAAATAAAATTACGCTAATTGGAGCTGCAGTATCCGATTATAACAATTTAGACAAATTAATCAAGGGCCTTGAGAATGAAGGTTTTCAAATTTCAACACCATCTCTAAGAATTGAATCCATTACAAAAGAAACTCTGGAAAGTTTGAAAAACAGCGGACTCAAAACAATAACCCTTGCACCTGAATCAATAAGTCGGCTTAGAAAAGTGATAAATAAAGACATACTGGAAGAGCAAATTTTTACAGTAATAAAAAATGCTGTTGAATTAGACTTTAACATCAAACTATATTTTTTAATAGGAATACCTGGTGAAAGTTTTGACGACATTCAGGAACTTTGTGAGTATATGAAAAAAATTGCCAGTATGCATAAAAATCCTAAAAGAGTGAAATTCAGTGTGAATCCTGTAATCCCTAAACCCCACACTCCTCTCCAATGGGAAGGTTATGATTTTAAGGACATTAAAAAGAAAACCAGATATATTAAAAAGGAAATGAAAAATTATAACATAAAGTGCGAAAGTCCTAAAAAAGGACTAATCCAATATATATTATCTTGTGGAGATAGGGGTGTTTCTGCACTTATTGAAAAATCTTTAACACAGCAACCCACACTGAAAGAATGGAGAGAATTAACACCAAATTATGATATTGATGATTTGCTGCCTTGGAACAAAATTGATATTGGCATAAATGAGAGATTTTTAAAAAATGAACATAAACGATTGAAAACATTGAAGCAAACACCATGGTGTGAAACATCCTCATGTTACAATTGTGGAGTATGTGAAAAATAATTACTCGAAAAAAATAAATTTACTATAATAATATATATTATAATAAGTGAGGTAATATTTATGATACAACCTGCAAGCAGAACAAAATTAATTGAATTATCATTGATTAGGAAAATGTTTGAAGTGACAAATCCCGATGCAATTAACCTTGGAATCGGAGAGCCAGATTTTGATGTTCCACAAAACATTAAAGATGCAATGAAAAGATCAATTGATGAAAATTTTACTCATTACAGTTCAAATAAAGGATATATTGAATTGAGAGAAGAGATTGTAAAAAAATTCAAAAAAGACAATGGAATAAATACCGATCCTGAAAATGTCATTGTGACAGTGGGAGCCAGTGAAGCATTATACATTAGTGCACAGGCATTTATGGAACCTGGCGATGAAATCCTTTTACCAGACCCCAGCTTTTTATTATATGAATCTGTCATTAACCTGGCAGGTGGAAGAATCGTGCCTGTTGATTGTACAATGGAAAATGAATTTAAATTGAAAGCTGAAGATGTTCTGGAAAAAATTACTCCAAAAACAAAAGCGATTTTCTTAAATTCCCCATCAAACCCAACAGGAGCGGTAATGGAAAAAGAAGATATTAAAGCAATTGCCGATTTGTCTATGGATCATAATTTTCTAATTATTTCAGACGAAATTTATGAAAAAATAATATATGATAAAAAGCATTATTCACCTGCAAGATACAGCGATAACGTAATTACTATCAATGGATTTTCAAAAACCTACGCAATGACCGGATTGAGAATAGGCTACTTAACTGCAAATGAAGAACATACAGAAGAATTATTTAAAGTGCATCAAAACAGTATTGCATGTTCCAATTCTACAGCTCAAAAAGGAGCATATGAAGCGTTGACCGGACCTCAAGATGAAGTTCAAAAAATGGTTAAGGAATTCAAAAGAAGAAGGGATTTGATTGTATCCCGCTTAAATGGAATGGGATATGAAACAGTTAATGCCGAAGGAGCATTCTATGTATTCCCAAAAATTGAAGATAAAGACTTTGTTCAAAAGGCTGCAGAAGCCGGTGTGATTACAGTTCCAGGGTCTGCATTTGGATTGAATGGTGAAAATCATATAAGGATGTCATATGCAAATTCATATGAAAACATTGAAAAAGCAATGGACATATTAGAAGAGCGTGTAGTTAATGGATGAATATCGAACCAAAGCTGGAACCAAAGCATCTGCCGTTGCAATTGGTGCAAACATTATACTAACCATTTTAAATGTAATCGTTGGAATAATGAGCGGAAGTTATGCATTAGTTTCTGAAGGAGCCCATACCCTTTCAGATGTCATAACCTCAATTATAGCATATGTAGGATTCAGTATCGGTCAAAAGCCAGCCGATAAGGAACATCCAATCGGACACGGTCGTGCAGAAGCAATAAGCGGATTGGTTATCGTAGTATTTCTAGCACTGGTAGCATATGAAATTATCACAGGTGCCATCGATAAACTGATACACCCAGGATTGATTAGAGTTCCAGACATATATGCTGCAATAATGGCCGTTTTTGGCATATTCGTCAACTATATTATAAGCGAGTACATTATACAAATAGGTAAGGAAATCAAAAGTCCCGCACTTATTGCTGATGGTAAACACCAAAAAACAGACATATTTTCATCAATTGCAATTCTAATAGGCGTTGTTGTATCAAACATTGGATTTCCAATTTTAGACCCTATTATCGGATTACTAATTGGTTTATTGATTGTTAAAACAGCATATGGAATTGCTAAAGAAAATATAGACAACATAATGGGAAAAGTACCTTCTCAAGATCTAATTAACAGAATAAAATATATTGCCGACAACACACGAGGGGCCCACAACACACACAACATAAAAGTTGACTATTTCGGACCATATGCTACAGTTTATCTGCATATTGAAGTCAATGGAAACCTGACATTAAGCGATTCACATAAAATCGTGCATACAGTGGAAAATAATATCTTAAAAGAAATCCCTGAAGTAAAATCAGTAATGGTGCATGCATGTCCAATAGGATTAACGTATAATCATGACCAAACAATTGATAAATAAAACGCCGGGACCGGGATTTGAACCCGGGTGGTCATATGACCATCGGATTAGCAGTCCGACGCCGTACCAGGCTGGGCCATCCCGACATATGAAAAATAGTATATTAAATTATATGTAAAAACTCATTAATAAAGTTAATCTTTTTTATATAAACGGCATGTTCAAAAGTGGACTAATCTCAAAAATATAAGTGATCTAAAAATCCAACTCCACCCCGGGATTCTACAAGCATTGAATGTTAACAGTAGAGCTGCTCCCTTCCGGGCCTGACCCGTTCCCATATCAGAGACGACTAGTCTTTACCCTCCAGTAAAAACTTCATCACCACCAATCCTGTAGGACGAGGTTTCTATGTTGTCTTTCTAGGCTTATATTCTCTTAAAAAGCCGCCTTTTGAACTTCAACTGCACCAAAGGGGGTGTGTGCTTACAGAGGACCCCTAACCCTCCAGTCTAGCCAAACTTTATTTTTGATTTTAATATTATATAAATGTTATCAAAAAAGTGCTAAAAAAATAGAAAAATTGGCAAAAAAATTAATTAAAATGATTTTCTAGAAAAAAAATTATTTACAGTAACTAAGTTAAAATGGTTTAAATTTAAAAAAAATAAAAAATTATAGAAGATATTAAAATATCTTCTGAATTATATCCCCATCAGAAATAATTCCTACTAACTTATCTCCATCAAGAACAGGAAGCTGATTTAATATTCCTGAAGAAGAAACACCTTCTTTCATGACCTTAATAGCAGTTTCAATAGTGTCTTCAGGAGATACTGTAACTACCGAAGTAATCATGATTTCTTCAACACGAGTGCCTAACTCATACTTATCCAAAATAAGATTATGTCCTACATCAGTTGCAGTTATAATCCCAATTAACTTATCATCTTCCACAACAGGAAGAGAACTGATTTTATATTCCATCAATTTTTCAAATGCATTTACAACATCAACATCTGAAGTAGTTGTAATTACCTCAGTTGTCATGATATCTTTAACTTTCTTGTTCAACATTATCTACACCACCAAATTCCTTGAGAATATCATCAACCATAATTTCAATAGTTTCATTAATATCCACATTATTAATTATACGTGTATCGTGAATCTTTGCCTGTTCAACCAAAAAACTTTGGGTTTTCCTAATGGATTCAAAATTCTCCATATACCTTTCAAGAGACCTCTTTACCCAAGGCTGCCTACATCTTGAATAAAATCTTTGCTTATGTGCCTCTTCATCATCCACCGTCAAAGTAAACATGATAATATTGTTATTTTCCATTAAATCCCTTCGAATAAAACCAGGAACAATATGAACTCCTTCTATAATAGTGCTGATTCCCTCTTTAGCAGATCTTTCAATGATTGCTTCTATACCAACATTAACAACATCCACATGACTAACAAACCCTTCAATGACAGAATCTATCCTAATTGAGGGAGTTCGTATACTCTCATATGCATCAAAACTGGATTTATGAATAACAGGACTTAATTCTTTAGAAACTATCTTTCTCATTACCTCACGAATCATATCTGTACTTATAAGATTTTTTAATCTTAATCTATTAGCAAGCTCAAATGCCATGGAGGATGTTCCAACTCCTGAAGCCCCACCAATTAAAATAATCAATGGTTCTCTAGAAATTCTTAAAGACCTCCAGTTTTTATATTTAATTGCAATATCTAAATCAATAGTCTCCAAATGACTTAAAACCACATCTGCCAATTCTCTACTTGAAATTTCAGTAACATTATTCTTAATTAAACTAGCCTCAATATCGCTTGCAATATCATGTGCCCTTTCAATTCCAATATCTGCCACATTTAGAGAACGAGACATGATTCCTTTAGAAAAGGGTTCTTTATATTTTTTTCCGTCCACATCTCCAGTAACCCAAATCATATTTATCACTTAAAAAAATTTCTACATAATTATCTAAAATTAATATTAAATAAAATTTTTTATTTGATTTTGAAAAAAATTGAACAAAAATAGAAAAAAGAAAGAAGAATTATTCTTCTAATGAAATGATGCTTATATCATAATTAGAGCCATCTTTAACATCAATTAAAACAGCCCCATTATCTTTAAGCATTCCTGGATTTGCTACATCAGTAGTTTTTCCGATTTTACTAAGAGATTTTGCCTCATGAATATGTCCGCATAAGTTTATTTGAGGTTCAAACTCATGGATAGATTTTAAGATTCCAGGACTTCCTACATGTTCTCCATTTTCAACCCTATCTGCATCAGTGTTGAAAGGAGGCGCATGAGTTGCCAAAATCTTTACTTTAGAAACCTCTGAATTGTAGACATAATCATAATTAGCTAATAAATCATATACCTGTCTGTAGATTTTATCATCATCCATTTCTCCAGGAGTGTCGAATGGAGTTGGATTGGATCCGCCAAAACCGAACAATATTGCATCGCCATAAGCAATGATGTTATTGTGAAGACAGAATGCAACATCATTAATAGCATTACAAATTCCATTAGGGTCACAGTTACCCGGAATAGCTATTACATCAACACCACAATCAGCTACCTTATTAATAAAAGTCTCTACAAACTCAAGAGGTCCGAAATCAGTGATATCTCCTAAGATTAAAACTAAATCAATATCATTGTTATTTAGATAAGTGTATAAATTTTCATTTTCTTCGCCATGAACGTCACTAATTGCCAATATTTTAACCATAAAATCACCTTTTTAATCTTCTAAAAAGAAAGATCCCATTTCTTTTAATCCAAATTTAAGATCTTCTTTATCACCGTGCAATTGAATAGTCGCATCATCATCGTATTCAATTATAAGTCCATTCCATTCTGCAATTTCTTGAACTCTTTCCTCAGCTAAAGGAACTCTCAAATTAATTCTGCCGGTGGTCATACCCGGAGGAGTATTTACTAAAAATTTAGACCTTGAATCCGCAAATTCAAATACTTCTTTTCCTCGCATAGCCTGTTTCAATAAATCAAGCCAATAATCAACGTACTCTTCACCTTCTTCCTCGGCAAGGATTAAAAGAGTTCCTTGAATATTATTTAAAGACATTTCTGCTTTTGCCAAACCATTAATTAATTCAGGATGGGAAGGGTCTCTTTTATATGAACTAATTGATGATCGGATTAATCCCATCTCAGGGTTAATTCCATCAGGGATTTTATGTCCCCTCTTTGTCAAATCTTTTATAAGATTATTCAGAACTAACCAAGTTTGTTCTGATGGCAAACTCATAAATGTCCACCTATAATTTTTAAAGTAGTGTGATTAATTTTAGCATCTGCTTCTTTTAGTTCCCTTTCAATTTCATCAGTACTGCTATAAGAATCTAAGAATAAAACATGATGAGTGGAAGTACCTGCAATGTTTAAAATTGCGAGTTCATCGCTTGGTTTGAGTTCTCTTTTGTCAATAGTTGCTTTAAATTGAACATAAGGTTCATATTCTTCAGGTAGGTCTGCATATTTAAATATACCATCTAATGTTGCTACAAACATAATTACACCTCTTAAATATATTAATTAAATTTATTTAATTACTAGTATATAAACATGATTGCATATTATTCGTATTGATACAAACAAAAAAAATTTGCCATAAAAAAAATAGTTATCAGGAAAAAGATAACTAACCGAAATGTGTTTTCAGTGACTAAAAAAAATAAAAAGATAAGGATTAAAAATCCTTAAACTTATTCACCTAAAGCTTTTTTAATTGCTGGAGTTGCATCGATTCTTTGAGCATCGAAGGTTAACTCTTCAGCAGATAATCCCATAGCTAATCCGTATAATTGAGCTAAGTGGAATACTGGTAATGCAAAGTCAGTTCCGTATCTTTCGTTTACTTCGATTTGACCTTGGTCAAATTGTAAGTGACAGAAAGGACATACGTTAACGATTGCATCTACGCCTGCTTCAGTCATGTGGTCGAGTTTTTCTTTAGTGAAACTGGTAGTTACATCTAAATCTCTGGATCTTAAACCTCCACCAGCACCACAGCACATCATTTTGTCTTTGTAGTCAATGGATTTAGCACCAGTGATTTCTACAAGGTCATCTAAGATGGATGGGTTTTCTGCGTTGTCTTCAATACCGATAGTTGCGGTAGGTTTTAAGAAGTGGCAACCGTAGTGTACAGCTACGTTTAAGTCTAAAGGTTTTTCGATTAAGGAAGCTAATTTTTCAAATCCAACATCGTCTCTTAAGATTTGAGCGAAGTGTTTTACGTTAATAGTTCCTTTGTATTCTCTACCGATTTCAGCTAAGTTAGCGTTAATTTCAGCTTTTTTCTCTTCACTTTCTTTTAACATGTGGTTACATTCAAATAATGAACCGAAACATCCGTTACATTCGGTCATAATGTCAGCACCAATGTCTTCAGCAAGAGTTAAGTTACGAGCAGCAATAGTAGCCCAGGTTTCTTCATCAAAAGATCCAAATACACCTGGAGCAGGACAACAAGATGCTCCTTCCATTAGCTTTTTCAACACCAGGATAACGGTTGTTCATAATACAACCTAAGAAGTATGCAATTTCCATATTATAACTCTCCTCAATTCATTTATTCTTTTAATCCACCGGTTGCTTCATCGTAACCGATTAATTCATCAAATCCGGTAATTTTACAAATTTTTTGTACTTCTTCTAAAGCTTCTGGGTAAGCGTGAGTTGTTGGTGGAATTTCAGGAAGACCAATTTTAGCTCTTAAAGCTTTAGTTGCATCGTTAATAGGTACACCGTGACCAGTGTTCATAACAAATACTCCAGTCATTTTGTGAGGTTTTGCCATGTAACCTGCGTGTGCAGCAATATTACGTGCTTTTTTGATAATTTCTACAATTTTAACACTTCTGAGACATCTTTCTTGGCAAGTGTAACAGGTAGTACACATCCATAAAGCATCATCAGTGATTACTTCTTCTTTTAATCCGAGTAAACATTTTCTGACGATTTGTCTTACTTTGTATGGAGTTCTTCTTCCAGATGGGCAACTACCACTGCAGGTACCACATTGGAAACAGTGTTTTACAGTTTCGATTCCAGAATCAATGAATTCAGCAGTGAAATCTGGATCACGATTTGCATCAGTTAATAATTCTTTATCAGTCAATAAAGTCATTTTATCTCTCTCTTTATCATTATTTTTTGAATCTTCATCAGCTTCTTCGGCATCTAATTCAGCTTCAACTTTCTCATGGATTTCTTCCTTGATAGTCTCAACTTTTTCTTGAATTTCTTCTTTTTTAGCTTCAACTTTCTCATGGATTTCTTCCTTGAGAGCTTCAACTTTTTCCTCAATAGGTTCGATGTCATCAGAAGCTAAATCTTCAGAACTGTCTTCTGATTCTTCCACAGTTGCTTCCTCAACTTCAACAACTGGTTCTTCCTCAGCAACGACAGGTTCACTTTCAATTTGTGAAGATGTAACTTGGACATCGTCAGATGTGTTTGATACATCATTGTTGATGTCGGTTTCTTCATTATCTCCTTTAAACAAGGATTTTAAACGATTTATTATAGTCATTGAAAACACACCTCGGATAATCATCGGATAATCTCCTCAAATCCATACTAATATTCTTTAAAAGAACATATATAAAGCTTACTAAAATTTTTAGTTGTGTAATCAAAAAGGTTACAGTTCATGAAAAATTTATATAAACCTAAAAAACTAATTATTAAATAATAACAAAAAAGGAAGACACAAATGAAGAAAAAATTTGAAATAAAATCACATGACGGACCCGGCAGAATTGGAAAAGTGGATGGTGAACTAACCCCTAAATTGTTTTTTAAAAATGATTTGAAAATCGCCCCGAATCAAGGTTCCGCACATAACGTAGACAGGGAAATCGCTGAATTTAACGTTAAAGAAACATTACGATTAGCCGAAGAGAATGTCGATGAATGTGACATAGCGGTTATACAGGGTTCAAAATACATTGATTTAAGAATTGACTGCTTAAAAAAATTAGAGGAAATCGGTTATAACGGATTTATCATAGCCAATGGCGATGCACTATTAACCAATCCTAAAGAGCTCGTTGAACTGATAGTGTCTCTTAAAAAACAAGCACAAAAAGACAGTTATTTCATTTTTTCATTTGCCGAAGCATCTTTCATGCCTATTTTAACATATATGGGGATTGATGGATTTTTAGCCGATTCAGCAAATTACTACAGTCATTTGAATGTATTGCAAACTCCAACCAAGGCATATGACCTAAACTCCTATCCGATTTATGAAGACATTTCTCAAAAGGAATTGGAAAATAAAAATATTGAAAATATGGAATTCGTCATCCGTGAAATTCATGCCCACATGAAAAACAAGTCCTTAAGAAACCTTGTGGAAGAGAGATCAGGAACCACACCGCAAAACATCTCAACCTTAAAAATTCTGGACAGAAACCATATGGATTATCTGCTTGAGTACACCCAATTATTTTAGGATTTTGAATGTGGAAATAATATTCTTAAATTCCCTTTCAGACTCTCCGGATACATCCAAGGTTCTCATTTCGAAAATGAATATTTCCCCATTTTCAATGAATACGTAAGTGTGAATATCAAAATTAATTTCAGGAGTATCCATATTTGCATGGAGCTTAATGGCATCCATATCAGCAATGTTAACAAAATCCGATGCCAAAATCACACCGCCGTCATCAGTGAGAGCGTCTTCCATGAAAATTTTGTAATCATCCAAATTGGTGGCGGTCGGAAACATGACTGCATTAATTAAATTGTCTTGTCCTTTTGATAGAGTGGCTATGCAGTCTGGATTTGAAAGGATATCCGCTTTTTCAACTTCCCAATCGGTCGGGTATTCGAAAGTGATTTTTCCAGTGTTAAACTTTTTCATTAATCTTCCTCGTCTTTTCTAGAAACATCAATTGTTTCGTGGGATTCCTCATCAATTGCGTCAATGTATTTTGAGAATGGTTCAGGGAGTTTCGGCATTACCTCTTTTAAGATTTCAGCTGCATCCAGTTCCAGTGCTTGTCCTGAAAGCAACTGGTTGACATCAAAGTCAAAATCAAAAGGTTTAAGTAAATCGTCAGTAGGAACTCTTAAATTGATTTTCTTTTTGTTTAATATCATCTTAAGAGTGCTGGTATTTCTAATCTGATCATTCATATCTTCTACAGTACTCTTTATATCATATGCTATAGCCTTATTCTTCTCATTCACGTCATGTTTGGCTTTTTCAACAGATTTATTCAAATCAGAAATAAGCAACTCATTTCTTCTGTTGATGTTTTCCCTAGCCTCATCAATGACCACATTGATTGCATTCAGGATTGACTTGTTCAATTCTACATTGTAAGCTAGAATCATCTTATTCTTGTAGTCAAGTTCCTTGAAAATGGCAACCCTTTCATCGTTGATTTTTTTATTTTCCTTGTTCAACTCATGAATTTCATCTTTTGCCTTCATGAGTTCATTTTTATAAATCAATTCATCCTTAAGAGAATCAACATCATCAAAAAATGAGGATTTGAGTGTTTGAATCTGATTTTCCAATTCCTTAATTTCAGCATCTTTAGCTTCTATTATATGGTAAAATTCATCAAGCCTTTCATCAGAAAACTGATTATCAAGTAATTTTTGATAATCCTCCTGTGACAACACTTTAACCAAATCATCATCTTCAAAAGGATCTTCTTTTTTAAGACTAACTTGTTTCTGCTTAGATTCTTTTTCAACAGATTTGCCGTTTTTATCTTTACTCGTATACTTTTTTGTATAAACCCGAACGGTTCTAAGTTCCTCACTATCCATTATTGACACCCACTCTATAATATTAAATTTAATTATTTGTTAGTTAAATAGTTAATCATTAAATTATCAAAAAAAATAAAAAAAAGAAAGAAAATAATTTTATAGTTTGCTTTCTTTTTCCATCCACAATAACATTGCCTCTTCAATCGCTTTGGAATACCAGCCGGTTTTAAATAACATCTTATTTGAAGCCAATTTGCGAAAATTCAAGTCAATATCATTATTGATGCTAATTGTAACACGTCTGTTTTTAGTCATAGAAATAGATTGTATATACTAGTTAATAAATGTTTTAGTGTTTTCTCAGGCCATTTTGACAAGTGATTTTGAATATTGATGCACTGTCGTACATGCATCTTCATGATTTTCAAAACAAGATTAAGGACAATCGTGTTGAGATAAAAATGATTTATGGTAAAAAATGGTCCATGCCCATTCCATTTATCGGTTAGTCCATGAATCAAAAGATTTATTGAATAAGATGGGTTAGTCAAATTGGAAGATGTCTGTCTTTAACCTTCCTTTTTAGATTTTCCAAATCGTTAGAAATTATAAAGACCTTTTCACCATCAACATATGTCTTGTAACTCCATCCGTCCCCATATTCAGATATTATATACTCATCATCCTGATTGAAGTTGGTTTCACTTTCCCGAACAGGTTCATCATCAATTTTTCCAGCATTACATTTGTTAATTTCGTTAATCACTAAGGAAAACCCTCTGAATTTGGGATTGTCAAATAGACCCTGAATATACCAGTTCATAATCTCGTTTTGAGTTAATCCCACAATGGAAGATACCTTAAAAAAAGAACCGTACTTTTTATAATGATTTAAAACTGTTAGAACATCATTTCTTGAATTATCAAATGAATATGTTCCATGTTTCAATTTACTATGCATTAATTTAAATTTAAGAGAATTTTTTCTTTTCTGTAAACTGTTAAATACACTTTCAGTGTCCATCACTGATATTATGAACTTAAATGCATATAAACTTAACAATTTTTGATAATATCTTTAAAAAATTGTCACTTAAATAAAATTTTCGTCCTTTGCTAGAGATGAAAAGATTTATATATAATTAAAATATAACTAATAAACGATGTGAAGTAAATTTCATATCTAATGATGAACATCAGTCAAGCATTTTATAATCTCCAAAATGATAGAAATATGTTCAAGGAAGTAGAAAACACTACTACTTCCAACTCCCCCCCCTTTTTTTAAAAAATCAAACATCATCAAGTATTTTAGGGTCAGCTCCGGCAATTTCCACCAGATATTCCGCTTCAACAACATGAAGCTTTGACGGAATGACAATGCAATGGAGAGGTCCTCCAAAATCAAAATCAATCAACTCAGAAATCTTGCCCGCCTTTACAATGACATTCTTTGAGCCGACACGGGCAATTCCCATAGCCAAAGTGTCCGGAGTAATCAAACCTTCACGGTCCAAATCATCATAAATGCTCATCAAATACTCCAAACCTTGATTGACAGTCATGTAACGGTCTTTATGAGCTTGAATATCAAGTAGAACTAGAGTATGCAAATCCATTTTAAGATTTTCTTCAATAGCTTCATATGGAGATTTTGGATAGAAGTTATAATCTGGAAATGGTATTGTTGTCACCTTTCCGAACTTATATCCCTGAAGACCGGAAATGGCAGGTGCTGAAGACAATATGGAAGACCCGTGAATCACTTCAAAATCAATGCCCTTTTTAGAGCATTGCACTAAAAAATCGCTGTGGGTGGTTGCAATTAAAGGATCTCCCCCCGTAATAAGGGCAACATCACTAGTTTTAGCTTCTTCAATGAATTTATGCTCTTCTTCAACTTCACCCCTAACCAAAACTTCTATTTTTTGACCGATCAACTCTTCAATAGCTTCAAAACTTGAACCGAATAGGCGTGATGTGAAAAATTCGGCGTAAATTTTATCAACATTTTTTAAACATTCCAAACCCTTAAGAGAAATATCTTTTTCATCAAATAATCCTAAACCAACTAGATAAAACATGATATTATTTATATAATTTAAACATAAATAACTTTATGAAATGTGTAAAGGTTCCATTAAGACAAATAAACGACACTCGTATTAAATTAATGTCAAATGGATTAATGAATATGGAATATAGAATAAAAACAACTGAAGAATTTGGATATATTCCTATAACAGAAGATATTGACGGTTATACCATTGAAGATATTGAATTAGAACCGATGAAGAAGGTTCCTCATAATTTTGCTGAAATACTTAAAGATGAATTAACACCTGAGGAAATCGAGAATCTGAAAACCTCTTTTGACACAATCGGAGATATCGTGATTCTGGAAATACCTGATGAGCTGCATGACAAAAAACAGCTTATTGGAGATGCAGCATACAAATTCACCAAAAGAAAAGCCATTTACATGAAAAAAAGCGCAATAAAAGGAACCATAAGAGTGCGTGATTTGGAGTTTCTCTCAGGCATTGATGATTCCGTTACAGTCCACAAGGAACATGGTCTCAGATTGAAATTGGATGTTCGAGAGGTTTATTTTTCACCTAGACTTGCAACCGAAAGAAAAAGAGTGATGGAAAGCGTTAAAGATGGTGAAAAAATACTTGATATGTTTTGTGGAATCGGACCATTCCCTATCGTCATTGCAAGAAACAAAGATGTTGACATCACTGCAGTTGACATTAACGAAGCGGCAATCAAATATTTGGATGAAAATATAAAGTTGAATAAATTGAAAGGAAACATTGAAAGCTATTGCGGAGATGTGAGGGAAGTAAGTAAAGGATTTAAATCAAAATTCAACAGAATAATCATGAACCTTCCAGGTCTTGCATATAGTTTCCTTGACGTTGCAATTGATTTAATTGAAGATGATGGAATAATTAATTATTATGAGTTTTCAGATTCATATGAACAGGGAATAAAACGATTGAATGAAGCGGCAAGCAGTGCAGGAAAAAAAGTAGAGATACTGAATACCCGAAAAGTCAAATCGATTTCGCCTGATGAATGGCACGTGGCCATCGATGCAAAAATTAAAAAATAAGAAAATTATTAATCATATTGATTAATAATTATTTTAGAACTGGATTCTGTTACCAGTCCATAAATCATCGTCATTAAACGCATTATATTTCTTTTCATCTTCAATATATTGTTCCATATCACGGTATAGTTTTACTCTGAAAATATCCGGATAAGCAATATACAGCATATCACCATTGTCTCTAGTTTCTTTTACATAAGTTTCAGCAAACTCAATGATGGTGTCCTCTTCTTTATTAAAATGATGGACCTCATTAGCGCATAATATCTTAAAATGTACGAAATCGCCTTTCAATAATTCTTTTACTAAATCCTTAATTAATGGTGGAAAATTTTCTGATTTTTTACTTTTAATCTCCATATAATCCCTCAATACAATTTAACAATTCAAATCTCTAAGTATTACAAAATTTGTAACTTCTAATCAAATTGATTGGTATTGTGTAGAGATTTTCATGAATGTTATTTAATAATTTAAATTTAATTGTTTAAATACTTTATAGCAAAAAAAGATTTAGGAATTATTATCTAAATCGGGTCAATAATTCCTTTTTCAGTGATGATGCCTGTAATCAATTCTTTTGGAGTAATGTCAAATGCCGGATTGATGACCTCTGTACCTTCAGGACAAATCCTTGCTCCTCCATAGAATCGGACTTCATCACCATCCCTTTCTTCAATAACAGTATCATAAATGTTAATATCATTGTCAAAAGTGGAGTAAGGTGCAGCCACATAAAATGGAATGTCATGGTGTTTTGCGGCAAGGGCCACCATAAATGATCCGACCTTATTTACAACACCGCCTTTTGCAATCCTGTCAGCACCGATTACAACCTTGTCAATCTTGCCCTGGGACATGAGATACCCTGAAGCTACATCCGGAATCAGCTTGACAGGAATGTTTTCCTGTTGCATTTCCCAGACGCTTAAACTTGCACCCTGTCCGCGCGGACGGGTTTCATCACATATCACATTGATGTTTTTGCCCGCATCACGTGCTGCTCTAA
The DNA here is from genome assembly GCF_900316895.1 of uncultured Methanobrevibacter sp. Classification (GTDB taxonomy): domain Archaea; phylum Methanobacteriota; class Methanobacteria; order Methanobacteriales; family Methanobacteriaceae; genus Methanocatella. The sequence goes on from NZ_ONER01000012.1 coordinate 33,739, forward strand.
ATACGCCCAATGCAGTTCCATAATCAACACAAGCAAGTGCCCCTGCATTACAGTGGGTTAAAACGGTGTCTCCATCATCAATTACCTCAGCACCATATTTTCCAATGGCCCTATTTGTTGCCATATCCTCTTCATACATTTTTAGTGCTTCGGCAAGTGCATCGTCACTATTCAAAACCCGGTCAACAGCCCAGAACAAATTTACTGCTGTTGGTCTGGCCGCTTTTATTTCATCTGCAGCTTTAGATAAATCAATGCCTTCAATGTCTGCCAATGCCATTGCAAAAGCAGCACTTACTCCAATAGCCGGAGCTCCGCGTACAGTCATATTCTTAATTGCTATTATAACATCCTGATAATTATCACAATAAACATAAGTCAACTCATCAGGAAGTTTTCTTTGATCAATAAGTTTTAATTTATTATCTTCCCATTCAAGTGTTTTCATTTTAACACCCAATAATTTGAAAAAAAGTTTAAAAAATATGAAAGCATAATTAATGTTAGTTTCTAATTTTTGTTATGCAAAACTGCATAGAGTATTTATAATTATGCTTCCCGTCTAATTTAATATCCAAAAATGGATTGATTAGAGATGTATTTAAAATACATCTACATAATACTTTTTCAATTATCATTTATAAATTTTTAGAAAAAACCTTAAAAAAACATGATATTTAAGATGGCCTAAAATTAATTAAGCATTTTCAGTCATGATAGGCACTACTTGTTTTTTACGTGATACAACGCCTTCAAGTAATACGGTGTTATCTTCAAGTATTACACCATATGCCTTTTCGACCAAATCGGCATCTTTTCCTAAGGCAATGACTTGAGAATTGCTGTTTACGATATCAGTGATTAAGAGCATGAACAAGTCCAAATCTTCCTCTTCGATGATTTTGTTCATTCCTGCTTCCAAATCATCCTTCATAGCCATAACATCGCTAATGTCTGCTGTGTTTACCTGATTAACAATTGATTTTACATCTTTAAAGTCGATTTGCTTAGCATCAAGGGCCAAAATCTCATCAATAGTGAAACTGCTTAAATCGGTACCTGCCTTAAGCATTTCCAAACCATATTCTTCAGCATTGATTTCAGCAATTTCTGCAAGTTTTTCAACTGCAATCTTATCATCTTCAGTTGTGGTAGGTGATTTCAAAAGCAAGGTATCTGAAATGATTGCAGACAGCATCAATGTAGCAATCTCTTTTGTAATTTCCACATCATTCTCTTCATATAATTTGCATAAAATGGTTTCAGTACATCCTACTGGTTCAAATCTTAGGAATAGGGGATATGAAGTTTCCAAAGCAAGTTTGTGGTGATCAACAACTTTTAGAATGTTCGCATTTTCCAAATTATCAACTGATTCCGCAGGGGAGTTGTGGTCAACCAGAATTACATTGGCATCATCTTCAACACTTTCCAAAAGTTCCGGTGCTTCTATGCCCAAATAGTTTAAGATGAATTCGGTTTCCTTGTTGATATTGCCTAATCTGTAGGCTTTAGCTTCACTGTTGCCTAATTCCTTTTCCAAATTTGTCATTACTAAGCTTGATGTTATTGAGTCACTATCAGGACTTTTATGTCCAAAAACAAAAGTTTCTACCATATTATTTCTCCTTATAATCTATAAAATTAATGTTAATATCAGTTATTAATTTATCTTTTTCATCTATATTTAACTTTATTGTGCAAGAATTTACCGGCTTTTTAAGGAAGGAATAAATTGCACCTTAAGGAGATATTCTTAAGATAATTATTTTTTTTTAAGGAGATGATTTTAACATTATTTGGATTTTACCAATTTTTTATAAATATTAAAAAGACAATAAATATATTCAATTGAATTTTAACTAACTTCTCAGCATAGCAATTATGATGCTGACTGTAAAGGAGGAATGATATGAAACTTAGAAATTCGCTATTAATAGCCATAGTGATATTGTGTGCGTTTTTGTTCGTGCTGATATCAATAGACCATTCGGAAAACAGCCAAACAACAATACTGGGACCCAAGGGCGATTTTTCCATGGCAGCTACAGGAGACGTAATGTTTGCAAGAAACATGCCCGGAACAATAAGTCTTGATTCCTCCCCTTTTGAAGGGGTGAGTGATGTAGTCTCAAACGTTGATTTACTGTTGGTGAATTTTGAAAATGCAGCTACGACAACGGAAAATGCAGTTAAAGGAGATTTTCCGTTTAAATGTGATCCGAGTTATGTTCCGCTTTTAAAAGTAGCCAACAATACCGTTGCCGCTCTTGCAAATAACCATGCTTTGGATTATGGTGTTGACGGTATGCACGACACATTGAAATATCTAAACGAATCCGGCATTTCTTCAGTGGGTGCAGGAGACAATGAGGATGCTGCACACCAGCCTGTTGTTAAAAACATCAATGGTCGTAAGATTACCATACTGAATTATATGGATGCCAATGACTTTTCAGAATATGATTACGATACCATACCTTATGCAAACGGATCTCATTTTGGTTATTCAGCTTATGACCGTGCAGATGCACAAAAACAAATCAGCGAAAACAACGATTCCGATTTGGTTGTGGCAATGCTGCATTACGGAAATGAATATTCAACATCCCCTAATGAAGACCAAATCAGGATATCACATGAACTGATTGATGATGGCGTGGATGTCGTAATAGGTTCCCATCCACATGTTCCTCAGGGAGTGGAGATGTACAATGGAAAACCAATCTTTTACAGCCTCGGTAACTTCATCTTCGATATGTCAGGTGGAGATATGGACTCTACATACTTCGTTAAAATTGATTTGGTCAACAACACCGGAGAATGCACAATCTATCCGGTTTACAATTCAAATTTCCTTCCTCAGAGAATGGATGCCGAAGCGGGAAAGACATTTATAAATGGTCTTACACCACTGCCTTCAGAAATAAACGTGACTGATGATGGAGTTGGAAAATTAAGATTTGATTTGAAAAATTCTTAATTTTTCATTATTTTTTTTACAGTTAAAAACTAATATTCACTTTGGCAGTATCTAAAAACCCTAAAAAATCGGCTTTTTAATTAATACTTAAAAAAAAATATTTGAAATAAATATAAATAAAAAAAAGTATTTAGTAATGACTTTGTGGAGTCATTCCTAAATGATGGTCTTCGCTTTTTTTGCCAGGTATTCCGTAAGCGTCTGCCCTACATTGAGTACATGCCCTGAATACCGGAATAATCTCTTCAACCTGTTCCCTGACTGATTCCATCATCATACAGTCAGGTCTTTCAAGGTCTTTCATTTTACCTAAAGGAATCAATGGTAAAACATTCATTAAAGCTGCTCCACGTTTTTCGACTTCACGGGCAATTTCAACAATGTGCTCATCATTGACTGTAGGAATTAAAACTGAGTTTACCTTAACAACCAATCCGTTGGCGGCTGCCTTTTCAACACCTTCCAATTGATTTTTGATTAAGATTTCAACAGCCTCACGACCTTTGTAAACCTTACCTTCATATTTGATGAATGAATAAATTTTTTCTGCAATTTCAGGATCAACCGCATTGATAGTAACTGTCACGGAGTTTACTCCAAGCTCTGCCAATTTGTCAGCATATTTTGGAAGCAAAAGTCCATTTGTACTCATACATTTTATTAAATCAGGTTGTTCTTTTGCCAATTTTTCAAAGAATTCGAATGTTTCTTCATTTGCAAGTGAATCTCCAGGTCCTGCAACTCCAACAACTGCAATAGGACCATCTGCGGTAACGTCATTAATATGAGTAATTGCATCATCAGGTTTCATAATACATCCTGCAACACCAGGTCTGTCCTCTTCATTGTTAATGTCTCTTGTACAGAAGTTACAAAATATATTGCATTTTGGTGCTACCGGTACATGTGCCCTTCCGACTTTATCGTGCATTTTTTCATTGAAACATGGATGTGCTCTTGTTATATGTGCAAATCTTGAACCGTTGTGTTCATTCATAATACCACTACTCCTCAATATAACATCTGTTAATTAGTATTGATACGAACAAATATATAAAGCTTTCTACATGCCTTTGTTTAATTCATCCATAAACTCATGACATTTTTCAATCCATTCATCCTTAATTAACTCATCAGTAGCCACAACTGCAACAATATCTTCAGAAGACAAATCTTTAATGTTTTTAAAGCCTTCAGGCAAAATTCTGAAAACTGCGTCATAAATACGCCTTTGCAAATTGGAATGAGGGTCATCAACAACAACAGAACTTAAGTTAGTATAGTCTCCCTTAATCTCAAGCTGATATCTGTTCGGTTGATAGATTTCATCCCTTGAAAATTGCATCCATAAAATTTTCAAAATGTTAGGAAGGTAATTTTCATTATCAACTAAAATCATAGTCTTATCGTTAGCATTATCATAAGTTAAATTAGCCACATCCTCAAATCTAATAACATTTGAAGTTTTTCTCATTTTAATGGCCAGGACAAACACAGGGTCATCAGGATTAACATAAGCCTTCAAATCATCAACAGAAGCACCTAACACCAAATCTTGAAAGATCTGTTTGATGATGATTTCATAAACTTCAGCTCCACGCTCATCATAGCATTCAACTAACATCAAATCCACCCTTTAAAAATTATTTATCATCTTGTCTGTGTCCCATTCCAGATACTAAAAGAGCTGCTCCCACAGCACCGATATGTTGAGAGTATTCAGGAACAATAACTTCAATTCCACCTAAAGTTTCACTTACCGCTTCAACAAGACCTGAAATCAAACTTGTTCCTCCCACTTGGATTAATGGTTCACGAATATCAATTTCCTGAAGTTGCTGTTCGTAAACTTGTTCAGAAACGGAGTGACATGCAGCTGCTGCCACATCTGCTTTGGAACCTCCTGCAGCAAGTGTAGTAACAAGGTCTTGAATACCGAATACAATACAGTAAGAGTTCAGCATGGCTTTTCTCCAATCACCTTGAACAGCCAATGGCCCAAGTTCGGTAATGTCAACATCCAGCCTACGGGAAGTCATGTCTAAAAATCTACCTGATGCACCGGCACAGATACCTCCCATGGTAAAGTTATCCGGAATACCGTTGTTAACGGTAATTACCTTGTTGTCCATACCACCAATATCTAAAACGGTTGCTTCTCCTTTTTGACAATCTGCCAGATATACTGCACCTTTTGCATTAACAGACAATTCTTCCTGAATAAGTTCCGCTTTAAATTCCTGACCCATTGTAAACCTACCGTAACCGGTAGTTCCGATACCATCAAGGTCATCCCAGTCATAATCTGTTTGGCCGAAAGCTTCCGCAGCGGCAGTTTTTGCAGATTCAATGATGTCTTTTGTGGCAGTCCAACCGGTTCCAATAACCTGATTGTTTTCCATGAGAACCGCTTTTGTAGTGGTTGAACCGGAGTCAAGTCCAAGGGTAAGGCCCTCTTGTTTTTCACGAGCAAGAATGCTTCTACGAGTAACGGTAGTAGCCAATGCTTCCATACGAATAAATAGTTCATCAGCTTTTGTTCTTTCAGTGAATGAATAGGTAACTACAGGAATACGAGTATTGTTCTGTATGAATCTTCTTACCTCATTTCTGACCAATGCCGCTTCAGCGCATCTGAAACAGGTTGCAATAAATACCGCATCAGGTCTTGACCTGCCTTCCACAATGGCCATGGCCCTAGCAATCATCAATTTCAGACTTGAACTTTGAGCTGAAAATCCGAATTTTTCATAAGATTCGTCAATGTAATCCAAATCAATTTCTGGAAGAATAATTTCAGCACCAAACTTATTTGCTGCCTTTTCAATTTCCTTTTGAATTCCACTGTATTCTGTTCCACATGAAACTAATGCAATTTTAACCATTTTATTCTTCCTCCTTATCAGTTTCTTCAAGAGAATCTACAAAATCATTGATTTGATTTACCATCACATAGGTTTCATCTTGATTTGTAGGGTAATTTAATTCTAAAACAGGAATTCCCTTATTCCTAAGTAAAAATATTGATAGCTCATTGGTTCTTGCACAACCAATACAACCAAATCCGTATGGAGCTCCATCAACAACAATTGCAGCTTCCGCCTCATCTATAAGAGGTCCGATAATTGCCATTCTTCCACGAACACCGGAAGGAACTTCAATAGCTGCATATTTAAGTCCTTGAATTGGATCATCTTCAGTAATGTTCATTGGAGGAGAATCAATCTCAGGGTCCTTTATTTTTTGCCTAATTTGTTTTTGTAAAACTAAAGGAGTGTGACCTTTTCTCTCAAGTAAATCTGCTAAAATTAATGAGTTTGGAGGATAAACAGCGATTTTAACCATAATTTCACCTATTCTTTTTTATCTAAACATTCATTCATGACTTTTTTAAATTCATCAACACTAACTGGTTTTTTCTCTTCAATCTCTACATCTTTACGCTCTTCCAGCGCATTTGCAACAAAACCAAGTATTCTGTACTCTTTTTCCATCTGGTGGAAACCTTCTCTAGGACCAAATCTATGACCTCTGCAACGTCTAGGATCGCCTGGTGCAAATCCTCTTTCCTTTGTGAAAATGTGGTTTGGGTCAAGCTTTCTTATTTCTTCAATAGCCTTGTAAACATCTTCACTTTTCCCACTAATCATAGACCCATAACAAGTATTTTTTATTGTAAGCGGTAAACCGAGCATATGAAACTCAGTGACAATTTCTTGTTCACTCACATGAGCTCCCGGCCCAATAAAAATCATACGAGTAATTACATCAGGATCCCAATCTTCTGTACCCAAATCAGGACTCATGGTTAGATTCTGTGACATAAACTTCAACTCCCTCTTTTAATTTTTCAAGAATATCATAATCTGAAGTGATATCTCCAATTATATTAGTTGCCTCGAAACTTTCTGCAGTCGGACCAAATTCCACATTATCTTCAAATCTGATACCGATTAAACCGGCACTTTTTGAAGCCATGTTTGTAATACCAATTTGACCCCTAATTACCTTATCCACTGGGTTATTTTCAGGAATCAAACCCTTAGCTAATTTTTTATCCCCTTCAAAGATGACAATGTGCATTCCAGGCACTGCAAAGTGAACTTTAATTTTACCGATAGGATTTTCTAAAAGTCCAGACAAGAATTTGAAGTACCTTACAGACCTTGGAGCATTATCAACGAATTTAATAGTGCATAAATCATCTTTGTTAATTGCTTTGGTAATTACTTGACCCTCTTTTAATATATCAATTGTATGTTTTGGAGTCTGTTCGACAATGATTGCATCATCATCAACCAAACCATCTATCATGTGTTCGACACCTACAGCAGACAACATTTCTGTAGCTTCTTTTTGAGTTTTATTTAATAACATCAGCCTTTGTTGCTCTGATTTAACAGTAATGAAATCATTTTCTTTTGCAATGTCAATAATTTCCATACCATTTACAATACGACCAACAGTGGTATGATTTGGAGTTAAAACTCTGTTTTCACGATAAATATATAATTTTCCTACACCTACACCATTATTTCTAACGGTGATTGTTCCTCTATTTCTCAAGGTAGTATCTTCTTTAGGCTTAATAATTCCGGCAAGGTCATAAAAACCAATGAATGATTCACTATCATATGAAACTTTAATTCTACCATCTTTAATAATTGAAAAGAGATGTTCTACACAGATTGGGGAATCTTCATCGATTTCGAATGAAATATAAGTAAATAGTTCATTGCCCTCTTGTAGAACTGTGCTTAAATCGGATACTGAAGCACTATCGGTTGTTGTGCTTCTCTCGATGATAGGTTCAATGCCTGTTACCCTATCATCATCTGTCAGATTATCCAATGTTTTTTTACCTCCGATGATACGGGCAAAAATACCCTTATTATACGGCGGCACACTATAGACATTTGTAGTGTTTTCTTTAAGCATTATTAAATGAGTAGACTCATTACTAAAACTAGATAAACTTAAAACAACATCCCCTTCAAAATATTTATATTCATCTGAAGTTGGTTCCAGATCAGTTACGATAGGGCCGATAGCCACTTCAGTTGGAGTGGACCATCGAATATCAAGGTCAACAAACTCCTCGTACTGATTTTTCCAAACATCAACGAGAGGTTTTGCCTCCTCTGACTCGTCTAACTGAATTATTATTGAACCCTTGTTTGTTTTAATTTTATACTTGCTAATATTCTTTTCAAGTTCCTTTTTACCTTTTATTAAGCAAATAATACTTCCTGGAGTATAAGGAGCATTTGTTTCAGCAATCACATCTTGTATTGTTGAAGCATCTGCCACTTCCACTTCTTCTCCATTAATTTTAATTAACATACAATCTCCAATAAGAATTTTTAATATTATATATATTTGATGTTTTACTATAAAATAATTATTTATTTAATTGGAAAATTATATTAACACAAAGTTATAACAATTATATTAATGGAGGGAAATTTATGGAAATCAATAAAAAACATATCTTTTCTTTGCTGATTATTTTAGTCATTGTCGCAGGGGCAATATCCATTGCCAGCGCATACACCGGAACCGGCTTTTCACACACCGTTCCAAGTTCAAAGTACTCTGACTTGTCTGCATCAGATATTTTAAATAAATACCCCAATACAGATTGCAAGGTCGAGGAAAGCGGGGTCTGTACACAAGTGGTTGATGGGGATACTATCTATTTGGACAACGGCAAAAAGGTACGTTTTGTTGGTGTGAACACTCCTGAAAGAGGTGTTACCGGATATATTGCATCTAAAAACTTCGTTCAAAAATTATGCTTAAATAAAAAAGTCGGATTGGATGTTGACAATTCCAAACACAACGACAAATATGGCCGTACATTGGCTGTTGTTATTGTTGATGGAAAAAACGTTAATGAAATGCTTCTAAAAGAGGGTCTCGCAGAGATAATGTACATACCGCCAAGTGAATTCTATCCATATCACTGGGCAAACAGCGATACACACACTGCCGATTCGTATAGTACATACAGCAATACCCATTCGGACAAGTTTTCAAGTTCCGGCGATTCGGGAAGTTATATCGGCAACTCAAATTCAGGAAAATTCCATGAAGCCAGTTGCCAATGGGGTCAAAAAACCGCTGAACACAATATGGTCTATTTCAATAGCAGAAGTGATGCCGTTTCACAGGGATATGTACCATGCAAGGCATGCAACCCTTAATTATACTATTTTAAGAATTCAATTTCCCTTTCCAATCTTTTTAAATCATCATCATTATTTTCAGCAATGTTTGAATACACCAATCCCAGGGAATAATTACCTATGCTTTCGACAAATGGGATTACAATACCAATATAGATTAAAAATCCAACATATGGAATAGACAGCACAACTGATGTGACAACTGAAATGACACCAATAAGAATTATCATAAGTATCACCCATTTAATGATATTGAATATTCCAATGTTTCGGATATCGCTGATAACCTTATTAATCTTTAAAGCTTCAGACAAACTATTAAAGTAAGCCAATCTAGCTTTAGCGAAAAACAGGAGAAATTCGAACAGCAAATATGTGAATACAATAAGCAAAATCATCAAACCAAGAGTTGCTATAAATGTATGAATCTGAAAGTTGCGAATCAAATCAATGCTTGTAGGACCCAATATCCGGAAAACAGCAAAAAACATGACCGCAGGAACAATCATATAAACCATTCTTAAGCACAATACCCTAACTGAATCATAGATATTATTCACCAAATTAAAGGAAGGCATAATGGAAGATTCAACTGAACCTATTCTAACAATTGACAATAAATATCCCGGCACAATAAGAATAAAAGCAAAAAATCCAATCACTCCAAAAAACACCACATAATTATTATCCATAGCCATACCAATTGGGACAATAGCCATCAAAATGAATAATATAAAAAGAATCGGCAATTTAGCAATATTTCTAAAAGGATACTTAAAAGAGTTTGAAATGATCTTTCCTACATCCATGATTTCACCTCATCTAAAAATAAAAACCGGATTTTTTTCCTGATTGAAGACTTCTGCCTGCTGGTCTTCATAATTCAAATAAAGACAATTTGAATCGGTGACCTCGCCAACAACTTCCGCTTCAATTGAGAATCTTGACAGATACTCTTTAATGTATTCACAGTATTCCTGTGAAGCAGTAAATACAAAACCGGAACCAGGATATGACCTAAGCCAGTCAACCCATTCCACACTTTCGTTTCTTGGAATGTCTTCCAAATTAACTACAGCACCTTTTCTGGAAGTTTCTAAAAGCATTTCCAGGGTTCCTAAAATTCCAGGATTGGAAATGTCCTTTCCGGATTTGACATAATCATTTTCAGCCAGATATTGTATTGCAGTGATTTGGTCACGAACCAGCTGGGCATCCTTATCATATGTTGTATCCCAGTTCAGACTGAACATTTCATGAGGCTTGCCGTCAAGATCTATTGCGACAATTATCTTATCTCCGACTTCCGCCCCGAAACTTGTTATGATTTTATCCTTTTGTGCGATTCCTACAATTGCAACACCCAAAGAATCAACATCACCGTCGGGATGCAGGTGGCCCCCTACCATTGGAACGCCAAACTTCAAGCATCCGTCTTTTATTCCCTTCAATAAATCTTCATAGATATCATCATTGCTTATTGACATTATGTTAACCATTGCCAATGGCTTTCCTCCCATTGCTGCAATATCGTTTACATTTACAAGCACTGAACAGTATCCTGCCCAGTAAGGGTTTACATTCATGATGTCGCCCCATATTCCATCTGCAGCAATAAGCATTACCTGATTGTTCCCAATATCAATAGCTGAAGCGTCATCCCCGATATCTATTACAACATTTCCCGAAACATTATATGATTCCTTCAGGAGAGATATTACATTATCTATTGAACCTTTACGGGTGACTCCTTTAAATTCTTGAATTTCTCGTACAAGATTATCAAAATCCAATTTTACACTTCCAGTTTAGTTAATATAATTAATTTTATATTTACAATTAATATTTTTTATAATTTCTTCAATTTTTACCTTAACGTCATCAATATCAGTGAAATCATATGATTCCTGTTTGCCGCCAAAAATTTCCTTTTTAATATTATGTCCAATGATATCATCAAAACCACTTTCGACTTCAAAGATTATAGAATCCTTGACCTTGAATCCATCTTCCACAACCTTGTCCAAATCTCCATCAGTTATTCCAATTACAGGTATATCAAATCTATATAAAATGTCAGAAGATATCAATGTTGTATCGTCACCGACAGTTATGACCAGACTGGAATTTCTAAACTTATATACATCTTCACCAGCATGATCAAGAAAAGTGACAATGAAATCATCAGGCTTTTTGTTGGAAATGACCCTCGGAGTGACTTTTGCATGCCTTAAAAGACCTGTCTTTATGATTGCGCTTTCAAGGTCAACTTCACCAAGCTTTTCCAATCCATGGCTTTTAAGCTCCCCTCCTACAATATCAACAATGTGATTGTCCTTTGCAATCAATGTCAGCTTATCGGAGTTGGTTTTACCGATGACCACACTGTTAACCATGATGTTTTCACCGGGACTTACGCCATGAACGATTCTTTGATTGATTCCGGCATCATCCTGCCTGATGTGATTATCATAAACCTCTTCGGGAGTTACAATATCCAAATTTAATTTTTGAGACAGTTCCTGAACAAGTTCAAGGTCGTTATTCCAGGCAATTACGCTACCGTCCCGTTCGCCAGGACGCTCAATTTGAATTAAAGGAATATCATTTTTAGGAATTTTATTAATGAAATGATTATAAACCTTATAACCGAAAACCTGACCGGTTACATCTGATTTTCCATAATTAAGTAAAAATATCACATCAACTTGCTCATCATAAAATAACTTTAAAGAATCGCTAGGAACCAGCTTGCGTGAAATGTCAATGACTTCTTCCAGATTAGCATCAATCACCGCAGTTCGACCCATTGTTCCGCCCAGTCTGGCAGACACCTCTCCATAAGTCCTGAGCAATTCGATTAAATCTAAAGCATAACCTGAATCAATAATATTCGGACCATGAACCACAACACCAATTCTCATCTGTTCACCTTAATTCTTTTTTTAAAAATTCGAGACCCGCATATTTCACAGTCATCAAATGGATAATCATCATCGTATTCCTTTTTGCAGCCTTCACATATTTTTTTCCAATTGTATATCCCCTTGATTCCATCGGTAATTACTCCAGAATAAGGAATATCCATGATTTTTAAAGTATTCTGAATTGTATAATCATCACTGATTACCTTAACATTATGGCCTTTTTCACGCAACATGTAGGCAAGCGAAATTAACTTTTTGTCGGGAGTGGATAACCTTAAAATATCACCTGACACAGATATAATATCATTGACACTGGATATGTATTGATAAGGTACATCTTGTATACATAGTTTGCCTTCCTCAAGCGCCATGTCAAATGCTAGTTTAGACTTAAAGTCTTTAATTTCTTGGGTAATTTCTGGAACTGTAAAATTATTATTGGAAATAATTTTAAATCCGTTAATAAAAGCTGATGCATCCAATACATAAGTAATTTCCATGTGGTTATATTTGGATTTATAAATTAATAAAACTTAGCCATCTAAAAATATGCCCTTAAAGTTCGGATTCCGAATAAGTTCTGAATGGATTTGGAATGAATTTGGAACAAATTTGGAATAAGTTGTGAATAAAATTGGAACAAACTCCGAAGAAATACCGAAGAAATTTGGAATAACTTCCGAAAAAGATTGGAAAATCATTATAATAAAGTTTGAAGAAATTTGGAACATATTTTGAAAAAGTTATTTAAATTCCAATAATTAAATTAAGATTAAAGAGAAATTTCAAGAGGAAATTTCTAAAAACTGTTGGAGAATCAAAATATGGATATCAAAAACAACATTAACAATGATATTAAATTTCTTGCAAAATCCGAAATTAGATTAAAAATTCTAAGTGAATTAGATAAACATCCGGACAATGTCCGTGGACTTGTCAAAAAGACAAGCATAGCCTATAGTTCAGTATCAAGCAACATCGGAAAATTAGAAAATCATAACTACATCACAAAAATCGAGAACAAATACCACATCAATCCAATGACACAAGTCTACTTTAAAACATTAATGGACTTTAAAAATAGCGTCGAATTGGTGAATACCTATGATGCATTTTGGAACAAACATAATTTGAATCAGCTAAGCATCACATCAGTTAAAAGAATCACTGATTTAAAAAACTCAGAACTGATTGAAACAACACCGATTGACATCTATAAAACCCACAACACTATCAAGAATCAGATAATGGATTCAAAAAATGTTAGGGCAATATTTCCATATCTTCATCCGGAATATCCTAACCTGATTGAAGGCGTTTTGAAAAATGACGGAAGTGTAGAATTAATTGTACCTAAAAGCATATTCAAAGAACTGCTCTTTCGTGTCAATAATGATGTGAGAAGAAAAGCCATTAGGGATAAAAAACTGAGGGTTTACAGCTTTGAAAAAGATTTGAATTTATATTTAACGATATGTGATGAAAACATGAGTTTAGGACTATTTAAAAATGACGGCAGTTTTGATCAAAACAGGGTTCTGGTTTCCAATGACAAACAATCCTATAACTGGGCTGAAGAGTTATTTAATCATGTCAAAAAGCAGGTGAAAAAATGAGCACAGTAGAAACAAAAAAAGAATTGATCAAGGAGTTCAGTGGCGTCAAATACATATTAACCTCCGGTATGAGGTCAAAACTGCTTCTTGCAATATATGATGGTCCTAAAAACTTAGATGAATTAAGGAATGAGTTGAAAAAGCCTTCCGCAACAATATTGCATGGCCTGAAAGAACTAGAAAACATCAATTTAATCAGAAAAGTTCAAAAGTATTATGAACTGACATCAAATGGTTTTCTATTAACAACAAATATGGTGAAGCTCATTGAGAATTGGTATGCCCTCAACAAAAACAAAGTATTCTGGAATAGCCATGACCTGGAGGGAATACCTGATGATGTGCTGAAGGACGTTTACCTTTTAAAAAATGCGGAATATGTGGCTTCAACAACAAGTGATTTATCAAATGCGTTTAATGCATATATCAGATTGATTTCAAAAGCAAAAAAATTAAAAATAATCTTTCCAATTTATTCAGAAAACCATTTTAAACATCTAATCAAACTGTTGAATGATAAAAAATTGAAAAAATTGGAAATGGTGGTTAGTGAAGAAATCTTAAAATCAATTGAAGAAAATAAACTGCTTAAAAAAGAATTGATCAATAATAAAAAAGTGAAAATCAGATGTGTTGAAAGAAAACTGAAAGTCTTTTTAACTTACAGCGAAGATTTTATGTCACTGACTCTATTCTTTAAGGACGGTCATTATGATGATTCCCAAATTTTAATTGCAAAAGATAAAAACGCAATTAAATGGGCAAAAATGCTTGAAAAGCTATATTAAAAATTATGGAGGACGATCGATGGCAAGTTTACAAAAAACATTAGTGAATTGGAATTTATTAGGAATACAGGATAAAGAACTATTGAACTTTTTAGTTGGAAGAGAAGGAGGGAAAACAAGTATTTTGATTCTAGATTTAATCCTTCAGAAACCTTACAACAAAAACCAGATAGCAAAACAATTAGGACTTGATTACAATACGGTAAACTACCATATAAAAATTATGTGTGCACACAACTACATTACAGCAGAAAGATTTGAAAAAAGTGTCTTCTATTATCCCACTGAAAAATTTAATAAGGTACATAAAGAATATACTTTATTAAAGGAATACGTTCTAAACAGATAAAATCATAAAGTGGAGAATCTATATGAAAAGTGAAACTACTGAACAACACAAAAGCATATCATCTAATGACATTACCTGTGGAATAATAACTCTTAGTGATAGTAGAAAATCTGAAAAATTGGATTTGTCAGGAAAAATAATCTCTGAGGAAATCGAATCCAGATATACCCTGAAAGCTAAAAGTCTAATTCCTGATGAAAAAGAAGAATTGGTCAATACCATAAATGAAATGATTCAAGAAGGTGTTGATGTAATTTTAACAACTGGAGGTACCGGTTTGGATACCCGTGACATAACTGTTGAAACAGTGGAATCACTTTTCGAAAAAAAAATTGACGGGTTTGGAGAACTATTCAGATTTAAGTCTTTTGAAGAAATAGGTTCTGGAGCTCTTCTTTCAAGAGCAACAGCAGGGGTTTACAAAAAGACATTGATATTTTCCATGCCCGGATCTCCAAATGCTGTCAAAACAGCATTAAGTTTAATAATTGATGAACTTCCTCATTTTGTCCATCATGTGAAAAAATGAGGAACTAATCCTTCATCATTTTTTAATCAAAAAATTCATTGACAGTGATTAAAGGTTCTAAAGTTATACCCGCTTTTTCAAACTCTTCAATAGCGCCTTCCTGTCTGTCAACCACAACGAATGCCCTAACTACATTGCCGCCATTATCCTGAATAGCGTTTATGGCTTTTAAAAGTGATCCGCCAGTGGTGGAAACGTCTTCAACTACAATAACATCATCATCTTGGTTTAACTCACCTTCAATTAATTTAGATGTTCCGTAGCCTTTCTTTTCCTTACGAATCATTAACAAAGGAATTTTGGATTCCAGTGAAACAGCTGTGGCAATTGGAACTGCACCTAAAGCTGGTCCTGCAACTTTATCAATGTCTTCATCTTTTATTTTTTCAGTGATTAATTTTGAAATAGTGGACAATATTTCAGGCTCGGTAATCGCCTTTTTCATATTGATGTAGTAATTGCTCTTCTTTCCGGAAGATAAAGTAAAATCACCTTCTAAAAATACTTCATTTTCCTTTAACAATTCGATTAAATACTCTTTTGAAACCATTATAAATCATCTTCCCCTTTAAGTATAATCTTATCGCCGATGACCTTAACAAGCTCCATAGGAACTAGATTTTCACTAGCTTTGATTTGTTCGGAAAATCCTGTTTTTTTGAGTACCAAATCAGTGATTTCATATGTATCCTTATCCAAGACAACATCAGAAACTTTACCGACAATCTGAATGTCTGCATCGAGAACTTCTTTTCCAAATAATTCATCTCTTATTCTCATAAAAAACACCTTTTTAATATTAGATAGTTGTTAATATTAATTAATTGTTTCTAAAAAATGGAGACAAAAAAGCAAAATTGTATTAAATAGTAACAATATAATAACAATATTGATTTCAAGGTGAATCTATGGAAGAAAGAACTTTTAGCGTATCGGAAATTAATTCTTATCTCAATAAAAAGTTTAAAGAAGATCCAAATTTAAAAAACATTTATGTTAAAGGTGAAATTTCCAATTATAAAACCTATCCAAGTGGACACAGCTATTTCACTTTAAAGGATGAGGATTCACAGATTCCTGCAGTATTCTTTAAATTTTACAAAAAAAGGTCACTGACTTTTGAACCCAAAGACGGCATGAAAGTTATTGTTAAAGGTAAAATTGAAGTTTATGAAAAGGATGGCAAATATCAATTATATGTCACCAAAATTACTGAAGACGGAATTGGAATCCTATATGCCAAATATGAACAGTTAAAAAAGGATCTTGAAAGAGAAGGATTATTTGATGATGCCCATAAAAAAGAAATACCGAAGTATCCGAAAAGAATTGGAGTGGTGACCGCCCAGACTGGAGCCGTCATAAAAGACATCATCACTACAGTCAGAAGAAGATATCCAATTTGTGAAATACTATTATTTTCAACATTGGTTCAGGGAAACATGGCAGCTCCGCAAATCGTGAGGCAGATTAAACATGCTCAAGAATATGATATAGACACGCTCATTGTAGGTCGTGGCGGAGGAAGCATTGAAGATTTATGGCCTTTCAACGAGGAGATTGTAGCTCGTGCAATTTATGATTGCAAAATCCCGGTCATAAGTGCAGTGGGCCATGAAACCGACTACACAATATCTGATTTTGTAGCGGATAAAAGGGCTCCAACACCGACAGCGGCTGGAGAATTTGCTGTTCCAAATATAATAGAAATAAAAAACAATGTTAACCAGCTTTCCAATAGAATCAACAAGAGCATTGAAAACAAGCTATTTGAAAATAAGACCCGATTGAAAAACATTTCCCAAAAGAATGTTTTGAAAAATCCTGAATCTATTTATGAAATTAAGGGAATGCATTTGGACAATTTGATTAACAAACTTGACTTTACCTCCAAAAGCATTATTTCACAGAATAGAAACAGATTATTTAAACTGGAAAACTCCATTGTTTTGAAAAAACCTGAAGAAATAATAAAACCAAAAAAAGAAGCATGTTTAAGAAATATTAACAAACTAGAAGTTTTGAACCCTCTTTTGACATTGAAAAGAGGTTATACCATGGCAAAATCTGGAGACAAAGTAATTTCTTCAGCAAAAGAGGTTAGCTCCGGAGATAAACTTGATATTGAATTTGATGACGGAATCGTAAATACAAAGGTGATATAATGGAAGATTTAAGTTTTGAAGAAAGTTTAGAAAAATTAGAAGAAATCGTGAACAAATTAGAAAATGGTGACGTTCCATTGGATGATGCAATTGACGAATTCAACAAAGCAATGCAGCTTGTTAAAGTATGTAATGATAAATTAAATTCCGCTGAAGAGGCAATTGCAAAAATAGTTAAAGACAATGGAGATGTTGTTGAATTCAATTCAACAGAGTGAAAATTGTCTTTAATTTCGAAAAAAAGAAAAAAAGAAAATTTAAAGATCAGTAGCCTCAGCATCAAAAACATCAATGATGAGATCGGATGCAACTAAATCTTGAATATTTTCTCCGAATCTAATGAAATGATCTGTTTGCAAATGTGAACCTAATATTTCTTTTGATTCCCATTGTTCTACAAATAACAATGTGCCATCTGCAGTATTAGAATATAAATTATAATCTATATTTCCTTCTTCTTTTTTAGTGTTTTCAATTAAATCCTGTGCAAATTCTACAATTTTTGCGCATGCATCTTCGTCTTTAGGAATTGCTTTTGCTAAAACCATTATCATTTAAATCACCTCATAATTAAGGAACCTTGAGTTAAATATTAAGAAATTATGAAGACATAATTTCCTAAATATTTAACTTAAGTTGAAATTAAATATATCAGTCATACCAATTATATTTTAAGACAACATTTTACAAATAGAGTAGTATTAAAAATATTACCTAATTTCAATCTTATTTCTCGAACTGTGGGATTCCAGTAATTCTAAGTCCTCCATAATGGGATCTGTATTTAATATTCAATCCGATTAATAATGGAGTGATTGATTATTCTTGATTTTTCTAATATTCCACAGTCAATAGCTTGAATGCCTGGAAGTTTATCTATAAGTTCAATTGCAACTTCTTTAGCTTCCTTATCATCCCCTGCGATTAAACAATCACAGTCTATTTCATTTGGAATATTAGCCAAATGGGAGTTACTGATATTACAGAAGGCACATATTACTTTTGCGCCGGTTCCTTCAAGGATTTTAGCAGTCCTTTCTGCAGCAGAACCTTCCATTAAGTCAATGAAACGGAAAGGTTTTCCGCCGATAGCTGTTTCAAGAGGAACAGTTGCATCAAGAACAATTTTATCAGCACAAAATTCTTTAATTCCTTCTAGTGTAGGTTTTTGAGCTGCAAGAGGCACGGTGAGAATTAAGATATCTCCAGCTTTTGCCGCATCTTCGTTGGCCATACCTACAATATTCAAATCATAATCTTTAAGCTCTTCAATTGTTTCTTCAACAATGGTTAAAGCTTTTTCTTCTTTACGGGATCCGACAATGACTTCAACACCTTCAATTGCAAATCTCTTTGCAATTCCAAGACCTTGTGGACCTGTTCCGCCAATAACTGCAACTTTCATAATATCACCTTAAAAAAAGAAAATAATATGTAATGATTAGAATCATTACATAAAAAGTATCTAGTCGAGATCTAACATTACTACAGGTTTGATTAAGTCTTTAGGTTTGTCTTTCATCAAGAGTAATGCATCTTCGATTTTTTCAAGACCTTTGAATTTGTGGGTTACTAATAATTCTGGGTCTTGTCTGCCGTATAATGCTAAGTCAGCAAGTCTTTCCATCCTTACTGCTCCACCAGGACATAATCCGTTTTTAATGTTGATGTTAGACATACCGCAACCCCAGAGTTCACGTGGGATTAATACATTGTCAGCACCACTTAAGTAGTTTACGTTGGATACGGTTCCTCCTGCTTTTGCTGCACCGATAGCTTCTTTCCATGTGTTTTCTAAGTTACCACCAGCAATAATTACGGAGTCTACACCAGCACCGTCGGTTAATTCTCTGACTTGTTCGTCGATTGGTCCTTCCCTATAGTTGATGATGTCTGTTGCACCGTATTTTTTAGCAACTTCAACGGAGATTGGACGAGTACCTGCTGCAAACATTCTTCCTGCACCTAAACATTTAGCACCAGCAATAGCTGAAAGACCTACTGCACCGATACCGATAACGAGTACGGTTCCACCTAATGGGATGTCTGCGTTTTCTGAACCCATCATACCGGTAGACCACATGTCTGTTAACATTACAGCAGCTTCATCAGACATTCCGTCAGGTATGAATGTTAGGTTTGCGTCTGCCATGTTTACGTGGAATCTTTCACCGAATACACCGTCTTTGAAGTTGGAGAATTTCCAACCACCGAGAGGTTCGGTTGTTTGTGATGGGAATCCTCTTTGTGCTGCTTCATCATCCCAGTCAGGAGTAATAGCAGGAACAATTACACGGTCTCCAGGTTTGAATTTGGTAACGTGGCTACCTACTTCAACAACTTCACCGACTGCTTCGTGACCTAAGACCATGTCTCTTCTGTCACCGATTGCACCTTCCCATACTGTGTGGATATCTGAAGTACAAGGGGATACACAAGTTGGTTTAATGATTGCGTCTAATGGTCCACATTCAGGAACTTCTTTTTCTACCCATCCGATTTCATTGAGTCTTTTCATTGCAAATCCTTTAAAAGTTGCCATTTTTTTCACCTCTTTTAAGTAAAACATTCATATAAAATTTAAGTGAAAAAACAAGGAAATATAAACAAAAAATGTTTATAAATAACCGATTTAAACACGTATTTCTTTAAAAAACATGATTATAAACATGTTAATTTAGAAATAACTAAATAGTATACAAATGTTTTCTAATTTAATATATTACATGCCCCATATATAAAAGTTACTACTTATTAGTGTATATTTTCAGTATTACCAAATAATTAAGGATAGAATGATAATTTTAAGGACTCATGATGATTTTTTATTATGATGATTTTAATTACTCTGAAAACAAAAATTTTAAAAAAAATGCTAAAAATTCAAAACGATTGTGAAAATGGAATAGTGAATTAATAAATTAGAATTAACTTAGAAAATTTAAATGTTATGAAAAAAATTAAAATATGAAATGAAAATTTAAGAGACTGCAAATAAAAAAATCTATGCTGATGTGAAAAACAAGTCAATGTAAAAAATTCATGTTGATGATAAAAAAATAATTGAATGCAAATAATACATAAAATAAAATAAAAAAAATTATTTCAAAATATGCTTTTTATAGGAATAATAAAACCTATAGGCATCACCGATACCGGATTGTTCCTCAATGAAAAGCATTTCCGAATTATCAAAGACAGAATCATCATAAAATAAAAATATTGATGCAAACTTATCAGATACAGTGAAAAAGATATTTGACAGGTCTTCAACAATATAATAATCAATCTTTTTATCACGAACCAATGCCTTGAAATAATTTTCAGAATCGGATTTGACTATTAAATCATGGATTGTTTTTGTAGTCAGTAAATCCAAATGTCCCTCATGATCAATTAAAGCTTCATATATTGAATCCATGAAAATCTTTGAAAATACCGGTAAAATCATACAGATATCGGTAGATTTTTTTATATTATCCAGATAAACATTTATAGGCTTTGCAAATTCTGTTATACTGGACTTTACCGATGAAACTCCACTAAATGAAGAAATATCTTTTAAAAAACGATTTGGTATTGATTTAATAGAATGGTCTTCCCAAAATCTTTCCTGATTGTCAATATTTTCAAAATTGGACACTAAATTTTGTAAATTTTTAGCAAATAAAAATCCTATGGATGTAATAGCATATTTCTTATCCGGCAAACGTGTAATCAATTTGCAAGATTTCAAATCGTTTAACCCTCTGGAAATATTCGCAGATTTTTTGTTGGACTCTGATTCAAGCTCTTTAATAGTCTTGTT
>NZ_ONER01000018.1 GCF_900316895.1 uncultured Methanobrevibacter sp.
ATTGTCCAAATCGACATTGATTTCACCCAGATAGTTTGTACTGCCCACCTCATTGTATACTACTGTTCCGTCTTCGTGCTGAACTGTCAATAGGACATGGATATTATATTCACGACTGTCCTGATACAATTCCCCAGTATTTGTAGCGCCATACAACGGGTATTGTCCATCAATCACGATATTCACATCACCCGCCGCATTGTAGATTGCATTGGACACTTCAAGATTATCAAAGTCCCCGATATTGTTTCCACCATAAAGGACAACCTTAATTTTTTCACTATCCCCATAGTAGATATCCTCAGCCTTAATCGGCAAATGATAAACCCATGCCTGATTCTGGAAAAATTCATTGTTTTTTAAAGTTAACTTGTCACCTGTTTTATCATAATAGATTGCACTGCCGTTTCTTGCGGTATTAAGCTTGAATGAATTTTCTTCCACGAATACAAGTGTACTGTTGATATAAAGGGCACCTCCCAATCCGTCATCTAATCTTGTGACATCGGGAACCGCTTCATTAGCCAGGAATATTGAGTTTTTAACCTCAGTATTTTTTCCCTGAATATAAACTGCACCTCCATCGACATTGGCCTTATTTGAATTGAAAGTGGAATCCTTAATGGTTATGTCCTCGGCTTTTGCATGAATTGCCCCACCGTTTTCAGTCACATGATTGTTCTTGAAATTTGAATCATCAATTACAATATTCAAACCATTTGCCTGAATCGCACCGCCGTTTGGTGCGCTGTTTCCATCAAAATTACAGTTGGAAACTGTTAATTCCATATTGTCATATAAATATCCTGTTGACAGAGCTCCTCCAAACACACCAGCAGTGTTATTAATAAATGTACAATTTTTAATCTCACCTGACCCGTGAAATGTCAATGCTCCTCCTTCATCGGCAAAATTGTTTATGAAGATACAGTTGGTATAGGAAGATCCGCTACGAATGCATCCTGCACCTCCGTGGGAATTTTCATGAGTACTTATTGCACGGTTATTCTTGAAGATGCAATTTGTCACCTTGCCGTTTGAACCGGGCAAGTCCAAACCTACCTGTATCGCCCCACCATATGAGGCATATTTTCCCTTTACCCAGTTATCCTCAAAAACTGAGTTTTTAACTTCTGAATCTTTACCATACATCGCCAATCCAGCCGCTGAGGAATATTGTTCAAAGTTTGGATGATATCCTGCATTTCTTCTGAATTGACAATTGTCAATAACCAGTCCCGAAGCGGTATTCAAATCATATTTCGTTTGAACTGCGCCTCCAAGTTCGGCATGATTGTCTTCAAAGATGCAATTTTCAATTCTTACGTTCTTTGCATTGACTATAATGCCTGAACCAATTTTTCCTTCACCGTTAATAAATTTAATGTTCTTAAATACGGTACCCGCACCACCATCATTTATAATTATCGCCTGAGATAGATGTTTTCCATCCAATGTGGCCATTGAATTTGAAGTTATAGTCACCGGTTTATTGATAGTAATGGGATTGCCTTTTGAATAATAATAATCTTTCAGCAAAATTGTATCTCCCGGCTTTGCAGCATTTATGGTATCCTGAATGCTTGCATACGTATTTCCGTCGGGAGTACGTTGCTGTCCTAAAACTTCACTTTGATCTTGAGAATTCGCCTCCAAAACATTATTTTCTTGAGAATTTTCTAGTTCGTTTATATCATTGGATTCCAATTCAATTTCATCTACTGTTTCGTTTAAGTCTAAAGCAAAGGAATCTTCAACAAACAATCCGAATGCGGTAAACATTAAACAAATAACACATAGACAGAATAGGAAATTTCTTCCAATAATCATCTTTCCATTATTTTTTAACATTATAAATCACCTAACTTGAGGACGATTATAAACACTATTAATTAACAAAAAGCTATTAACTAGCAATTAACCTTTTTATTTCTCAGTTCAGACTTAAAAACAATAATTCCCTATCACAAATTATTTTAAAACAAATAAAATGCCCAATCACAGATTAATTTTAATTTAATAACCAAAATCATAATTTATTAAATCAAAGCAATATTTACCTTAAAATAAAAGATAATCTTTCTAAATCCTCAAAATACCTATTAAATAGTTTAATATTTAAAACTACCTATTTAAAGGACTAAAAATTGTTTTTAGAATAAAAAATAACATTTTAAAGCCAATATTGAAATGAGTGGGAAAAATATTTTATTGATAAAATAAATATAAATATATAATTAATATCAAGGTAAAGAGACATGAAAAGACAAATAGCAATACTGATTATGGCCATACTAATATTAGCTCCAGTAATACAGGATGTTAGTGCGGCAAAAACCGTTTTTATAACATCTGATAATATTATAGACCATGACAGTGACGTAAAACTATTAAACTCACTAAAGAGTTATATTGAAGAATTGAGTGGGGGAGAATTACAGGTCATTGTTGACAATCAATCTCCCGCACCAGGAGAAGGATGGCGATCAATAGAAGTGACAAGTGACGTGAGTGTCGATTTAGCTGCATCGGATGCAGGAAATTATCTGCAATTGGCCAGTTCAACCGTAAACTCAAATAAACAGATAGTATTTGTAAATATAGGAAACTACGATTTAGACAACCATACAAATTTCTTAAGAAGAGCATGGGACGATAATTATTCAAACGAATCCTTAGCAGGAATGCGTGACCCTGGAACATTCCTCAAAAATGCGGGAATATTCTATGTCCAGCCTGCAAAAGAATTCCCAAATAATGTTAATGATGGTGTCATATCCAATTACGATGAAGAAATGAACAAGCAAATCGCACAGGAAATTGTAGATATCATCAATACTCATGGAAACGATGAAAAAACTTTAAGTGATGGATTGGTTACTCACAATATAATTAAACCATCCATAATGGCTAAGGCAAGTCAGGAATTAATTAAAAGCAACGATAAAGAAATGAAAGGAACATATGGTAATTACAGTGCTCCTCAACTTTTATATCAAACCAGTTCATATCTAAATGGAAACGGATTGGACATTCCAAAATCCTATGATGAACCTGAAAACCCAATGGGCATTTCATTTATGGCAAAAGACACATATTCCGTTTATGACTATTTCAAAATGGGAGGAATAGTTAGAGAATATATGGATCAAAACGGAAGGGCACCAGATTCCATAGAATATGATGGAGCACAAATCAGTTACTATGATTTATTATACAACTTTGCAAAGATAACCCAAAGTCATACTGATGTAAAACATATGGGCTTTGAAAGTGAATATCACTTCGATAGAGTCAACGATTCAATATTACTACACATATTCCCATTCATATTAATATTATTCGTACTCTTCTTGGCATATTTATTCTTAAAGCGGATTAGAAGATTTTAAAATAATAATGAGGTAAATTTATGAAAAAATATATTGCAGAATTAATAGGAACAATGGTTCTTGTTCTATTTGGTTGTGGAAGTGCAGCTATAGCCGGGTCAATGTTAGGCAATCTCGGCATTGCATTGGCATTCGGTTTATCCATTGTAGCTATGGCCTATGTCATTGGAGACATCTCAGGATGTCACATCAACCCTGCCGTTTCAATCGGTATGTGGATTGATGGAAGACTTGAATCAAAAGACTTGGTAATGTATATCATATTCCAATGTATCGGAGCAATAATCGGTATTGCAATATTGGCGGCAATCATCAACTCTGCCCCAAGTCTTGGAGGATATGCTGCAACAGGTCTTGGCCAAAACGGATTTGGATCAGCATCAAGCGTAGGACTTGATGTCGTGGGAGCAATAATCGTTGAAATCATTTTAACCTTTGTATTCGTATTCACAGTTCTTGGAGTTACTAAAAAAGCAGAAAACGGTGCTGTTGCAGGTATTGTAATCGGTTTAACACTTGCATTCGTACATATCATGGGCATTCCGTTAACAGGTACTTCTGTAAACCCTGCACGTAGTTTGGCACCAGCTCTTTTCCTTGGCGGACAAGCCTTACAACAGGTTTGGGTATTTATTTTAGCTCCAATAGTCGGTGCAGTTATTGCAGGATTCCTATACAAAGGACTAACTTCAGAGGATTTATAATCCTCTAACCTTTTCTTTTTTTAGATATTTTCAAATCATTTACTTTAAACAAATTTTTAAAAACCGAACCTTATTAAATATTTAAATAATATTTTAAAGAGAAATATAACATAAGGTGAATATATGAAAATTGTTGTTGCAATTGGAGGATCAATTTTACTCAAAGAGTATGACAGTAAAAAATTCCAAGAATACAGTGCTATTTTAAAAGACCTGTCAAAAGAACATGAATTATATGTTGTTGTAGGTGGAGGAAAACCTGCAAGAGAATATATTGGAGTGGTTCGTGATTTAGGAGCAGGAGAAGCACAATGTGATGATATTGGAATTGAAGTTACCCGAATTAATGCAAAACTAATGCTTTCTGCACTTGGCGATGCGGCCTATCAAAGAGTGCCACACAATTTCCAGGAAGCTTTGGAGTTCTCAGCTACCGGAAAAATCATTGTCATGGGCGGAACAGAACCTGCACACAGTACCGATGCGGTATCAGCAATCCTTGCAGAATACATCCAGGCTGATAAGCTCATTAACTTAACATCCGTTGATGGAATGTATACCAAAGACCCTAACAAGTTTGATGATGCTGAACTAGTTCCGGAAATTACCGCAACAGACCTTCTTGAATTTTTAAGCGGCAAAGACGTTAAGGCAGGAACCTATGAATTCTTCGACACAACAGCCGTCCAGATGATTAAAAGGTCAAACCTGGAAACAGTAATTACCAACGGATTCGAACCTGAAAACCTGATTAAGGCTGTCAATGGAGAAAAGATAGGAACCAGAATTATCAATGAATAGGTGATTTAGTGGACAATCTTGTTGATATCGGATTAAACCTAATGCACAAGTCTTTTAGAAAAGACCGTGTCGAAATCATAGAAGAAGCAAAAAAAGTAGGTGTTAAACAGTTCATTATCACTGGAACCAATGTGCATTCCAGCCATATGGCTGCAGAATATGCATCCAAATATCCAGGAACTTTATTTTCAACATCAGGCGTTCACCCTCATGATGCCAAAACCTGCAATGGCCATACAATGTTTGAACTTGAAAAGATAGCTAAAAACGATTGTGTGGTAGCTATCGGAGAATGTGGACTGGATTATAACAGAAACTTCTCGCCACAGGATTTGCAGAGAAAATGGTTTGAAGCCCAGATAGAGGTTGCGGAAAGAACCGACATGCCTTTATTCTTACATGAAAGAGAAGCCCACAGGGATTTGTATGATATCCTGAAAAGACATGACAGCGTGATTGAAAAATCAGTTGTTCACTGCTTTACTGGAACCAAACAGGAAGCACAAAATTATGTTGATTTGGGATGTTATATAGGCGTTACCGGATGGATTTGTGATATGAAAAGAGGAAGAGATCTGCAGGAAGCGGTGAGCGTTATTCCTCCTGAAAAACTGATGATAGAAACAGACGCCCCATTTTTAATACCTAAAAACTTTGATGTAAAACCTAAAAAGAACAGAAATGAACCGAAATATTTACCTCATATCCTCGAAACAATTGCACTATGCATGGGAATAGATGCAGAAGAGCTTGCTAATCAAGTTAATAAAAATACTAAAGAATTTTTCAAAATATAAGGAGATGATAACATGGCAGTAGACCCTCATAAACATTGTCCAATTTGCGGAACCCCAATACCTTTAAATGAACTCGTATGCTCCCCTGATTGTCAAAAAGTCTGGGACGCAAGACTGAAACAAAGAAGACGATCACAAATAATACTATATGTAGTAATCGCAATATTTTTAATAATCTGGGCAGTATTGACCTTTGTAAAATAGGGATACCATGATTTTAACATCCTCAAATACATTAGAAAATAAGGAAATTATTGAATATAAAGGACTGGTTACAGGCGAATCCCTCATCGGATCCAATATCTATAAGGACATATTTTCTGGTGTACGTGATGTTGTGGGCGGAAGAACCACAAAGTATGAAGAGGAATTGGAAAAGGCCCGGGACATTGCATTTGAAAGTATGAAAGAAAAGGCTGAAAGCCTTGGTGCAAATGCCATAATAGGCCTCAAGATTTCATATGATAACTTAGGCGGCACTATGGGAAATACCATACTAGTTACCGCTTATGGTACCGCAATTAAATACGGATAACATGAAAATCAAAGGCCATGAAGTGGATTTTAAATATATTGCAAAAGTAGTAATCAGTATAGGGGCAGGCACTGGCTTTGGACTTATAGTCTATGTCATTTTTCTATACTTAAACATTGCAATTTTCGGATGGAATCTGGGATTGATTTTTGCACCGCTAGGTGCGGGATATGTGGAAACCGTAGTTGCCAACAGACTTCTTGGCAGAAATTTAGGTGCAATAAGCGCATTCATCCTTTTTATTGATACGACATTTTACAGTTTCATTTTAAAAAATCCCACTTTGGGAATGAATCTCATAACCGCAGGATCCATCATTATAATTTTACAAGCGGCATTTCCTACACTTGTAAATTACATTCTTTTAGTGATTATTGGCGCTTTAATATCCAATTTGTCATGGGCTGCGAAAAAAGTTATAGCAATATTGAAAAAAATTAGAAGCAATGTCCGATGGGAGACTCCAAGTGCAGAACCTCCCGTTGAGACAGAACTGTATTATGATGAAAATAAAAGCAATGAGAGACTGAACTCATTGAACTTTTTCTTTTTGACAAGCACTGATATGAAAGACAGACGTCATGAACTTCTTGGCATTTTTCAGAGTGAAGTCATCATAGAAAATAAAGTTAAAATACAACTTAAAAACGATGAAATAGAGAAAAAACGTTTGTACAACATCAAGGAAGGTAAAGATGAATGCATAATCCAGTTAGCCAATAGAATTAAGGCTGCCGGAGGAAACGGCATTTTGGATTTACATATCCAATATGGATTAATTGGAATGGGTGGAGACTGCATCCACATAACCGCCACAGGAATGGGAATTGATATAATACTGTGAACATCGAAAAAAATGAGGTGAAAAAATGGAAAATGAAGGAACTATCGCAATACCCATTATAGGTTATATTATTGCACTAATTTCCCCAATAATTGGTTTGTTGTATGGTGCCGCTTTGGTATTTTTCAAAAAGGAAACACCGCTATACCAAAAGCATGGGAGATTCATAATATACTTTGCGATACTTGTGTTCATAATCAGCTTCATCATCCGAATGGCGATTAGGTAACTCAAAGCATTACCCATCATCATTATTAATTTATTTCGTTTAACCTATTTTTGAAATTGTCACTGTTTTTACAATTGGCAATTGCCTTTTTTAAGAGATCCCTTTCACTGTCTACATCGCCCTGCTTTTGATATATGTCAATGAGCGCTTCATAGGCTTTTTGAGAGTCCGGCAAAGCAAAGATGATTTGCTTATAAAGCTCAATCGCTTCATCAAATTTGCCCAAATCTTTTAGATAATTTGCCTCGTTCATCAAATCAGATATATTTTTGAATTTGCCGTCTTGTTTAGGTTTTATCTTTCCTTCAACGTTTCTCAATTTATCAAAAATGTCTCCTGCAGTTTTTTCATCAAAATTTTCCCCGATTTTTCTTTCTTCACTCATATTATCACCTTAAGGCAGAATTCCCAGCATTTTCAATGCCATATACAATACCAATACTGAAAATATAATCTTCAACTTTTTTTGAGGCACCCTATGTGCATACTTTGCACCTAAAGATGCCATTGGAACTGAAAAACAGGCAATCAATGCAAAGTTAATCAGACTCACATAACCAATTGAATATGGAAACGTGCTGACTCCCCAACCCGAAACCATATAGGACAGAAATCCTCCAATAGCGGTTAAACTAATGAAGATGGATGATGTTGCTATAGCCTCTATCATTGAAAATCCTAAAAGTGCTGTCAGAATAGCTATTAAAAAGATTCCTCCGCCAACACCCAAAAGCCCTGAGGAAAATCCCACCAGAAGACCAATGATTCCGGCTGTAATCCAATTAAATGGTATTTTGGCATCTTCCTTTTCCTTGTTGATGTTGACAATATTGTTGACAGTTATGAACAACAACAGAAGACCAAAGATTATTTCCAATACTCTTGACGGAAGCATTGAAGCGGAAAAACCACCTAATGCCCCACCTATTATTCCAAAAATTCCCAAACGGATTCCTGGTTTGATAATATTATCCATTGTTCTGGTGTGCCTATAAGCTCCGCTCAGTGAGGTCGGAATGATAATGGCCAAGCTGGTACCAAATGAAATCAATATGGCCAAATCAGGTTCAACGCCAATGTATTTCAGCAAAAAATATTGCAGAGGCACAATTAGAAATCCTCCGCCTATCCCCAAAAGTCCTGATGCAAAACCTGCACAGATACCGATTAGGATTAATCCTATGAAATATTCAATTGGAAACATAAACATCATTTATTTAAAGTATTAATATTAAATTATTGTTAATGAAACTTAATAAAACTATCATAGTTGGATTAATACTTATAGTATTTGCAGGAGTCATCTTTATAACTGATGTTTTCAATCCGGTTATAAGGCCTGTTACATATCAGTTTTTAATGGGATCATCAAAAGGTAAAGACATAATATTCTTTGGTCTTTTAGGCTTGCTCTTAATATTGTCACAAGTAATTGAAAAAGACATTGATACAACAAAGTATCTGAAAATTTCAATCGTTTTAGGCACAGTTTTATTAAGTTTAGGCATTCTTTTAGAGGTTATTTTCAGAATGCAAATGGGCATTGGAATCAACACCGTTTTTTGCTCTATGACTAACGGCATGAGTTCCACAAGCATATTGCACACTCACCTCCTAAAGTCCATTTTAGGAGCACTTCTGACTCAAATTATGGGAGCATTTATTCAAAGTGGAATCAACACAGGCGTTGGCCTATATCAATATGTTCCAAGTTTCTCATTTTTAGTTGTTTTGCTGATACCAGTATTGTTTGCAAGCATCGTACTGTCCATGCAGAAACGCCCATGGTTTACAAACTTCCTATTGGCATTCTTTTCAAGCTGCCTGTTTATCGGAATTATAGACGGAGGAATGTTTGCAACCCCTTCATATGTTGGAATCCTGGGATTATTCCTCGTTTATAGAAACGGTTTTTACCTAAACTATATTGTCGGAAAAGTTTTAAGGGATGAAAAGTTGCTTGAAGAAAATGAATTGATCCAGCCAGTCTATAGAAATCGTGGATTTTCCGAAATCAGATACATATTCAATCGTTTTGGAATTTACTTTTTTGTAGTATTAGTAATATTTTTAAGATTCACAGTAGCATTTGCAGGTGCCGAACCAGACTGTTATACAGTGGATATCGTAAATCCGAGTGGAGACATAGATTTGGGAAACATCACTGCAAAAGTCATTGACAATGTCACTTCACCAAACAAAATCACATGTCACATTGACCCAAGCTATAACGAAATGGAACTGATAAATGATTTGAAGGTGCCTCTGAACAATTCGTGCGAATATTATACAGTTACATGGAATGCATACTCTTATCTAGAGTGAGATGATGAAAAGAATCTATTTAATTTTACCAATCCTTGCCGGAATGATGTTTGGATCAAGCGGAATATTTGTAAGGACACTGACTCAAAACGGAATCGACCCTACAACATTGCTCTTTTTGAGGTTTTCAATAGCAATAATCCCCCTATTAATAGCAATTCTGGCAACCGATAAAAATCTCTTTAAGATTAATTTGAAGGATATTCCCCTGTTTCTTGTATGTTCCTTATGCATTATCGGACTTAATTTGTGCTACAATCATTCCATGAACACCGTTCCGCTTTCACTGGCGGCTGTCCTATTGTCAATTGCTCCAATTTATGTGTTAATAATTGCATATTTCATGTTTGGAGAGAATATTACATCAAAAAAATTGATATGTATGATTCTGGCAATTTCAGGATGCATAATGATGACAGGAGTTCTTGAAATTAATTTCGAAAACATACCACTACTTGGAATTCTTTCAGGCATTGGTGCGGGACTGTTCTGGGCAGTCTATCTGATGGCCTCCAAAAAGTCCATTGAAAACGGAAAGCACACTTTTACAATATTGTTCTACTCAATAATATTCATCTCAATAGCTTTAATCCCATTCAGTGATTTCAGCGAAATCTCAAACTTCATCTCCATCAACCCTATGCTAACAGTCATATTTTTAATTCTGCACTCAACATTTTCATTTGCACTTCCATACATACTATCCACAATTAGCCTGAATTATATGGATTCAGGAACATCCTCAATATTTTTATCAGGAGCAGAACCTTTTGCAGCACTAATCTTCGGACTTTTGATATATTCAGAAGTTCCAACTCCCCTAATGTTTTGCGGATTCATATTAACCATTATTGCAATGATGATGCTGAGCAAAACCGACAGCAAAACATCATGATAGAGAGAGGTGCATTTCAACTGTAAATGCTTCAAATTAAAAAATACGCTAAAATAATGCTATTTAAGCAAATTAAATAATTTTAAATCCTAAAAAATAAAACCATTATTACTAATCATGATAAATCGAAAATGTGTAAAAAATATGGACTTACTCGGAAACAATTCTCATACAGTAATTAAAAAATATTCTGTTAAATCAGATAAAACATTTGAAACAATCAGTGAAACTGAAACACAAAATGATAAATTAGAATTTATGAAATTAAAAGATAAATATAATTTAATTTCACTAAAGAAGAATTTTCAAAAAACTCGATTTTTTATCAAAAATTAATCAGTCTTGGAAAAAAATTTCATTCAAGAAAATAATTAAAATCAGGCCAAATCACAAAAAAAGCCTAAAATTACAAAAATTTATTATATTCAAAAATAAATTTAAACATATGATTTTCAGCATTATCATACCTACCTATAATGAAGAGGAATACCTTCCAATTCTTTTGGAGAGCATTAAGGAGCAAGACTTTAATGATTATGAGGTCATTGTAGCCGATGCCAATTCCTCTGATAAAACAAGGGAAATTGCAAAAGATTACGGATGCACCGTTGTTGATGGAGGCCTTCCGGCAGTGGGCAGAAACAATGGCGCCAAAGTTGCCACAGGAGAGATTTTATTATTCCTGGATTCCGATTTGCAACTCACAGAAGATTATTTGAGAAATGTGCTATATGAGTTCAGAATGGAAAAGCTTGGAATAGCCATTAGCCAAATGAAACCGATGTCCAACAAGGTTACGGACAAACTATTCCACGATTTTGCAAATTACTTTATGATAGGTGTTGAAAAAATTAAGCCACATGGTGCAGGATGTTATGGGATAATCGCCAAAAAATACCTGCATGATGAATGTGGGGGCTTTGATGAGTCCCTAACCTTTGGTGAGGATACAGATTATATTGAAAGATTGGCCAAAAAAGAACGATTTAGAGTGCTTAGGAATGCTAAAATTGGCGTTTCAACCAGAAGACTTGAAGAAGAAGGAATCACCACATTAATTCAGCAATACGGAAAAAGTACCATCAATGACTTTTTAGGAAAAAGAACAGATGCCAGTGAACTGAACTATAATTTTGGCCATGGAAAAGAAAAGATAACAACAACCGAACTATCCCAATTTGAAAAAGGTGCTGAAAGAATAAATGGAATCAAGGAAACCTATGATGACTCCTTGGGCAAAATACAAAATGTTCGATCAGGGATAAAATCCATGCATCGCAGAAGGAAAAGAAAAGTTGTTTTTTACTGTGTTTGCGGTGAAGGAATGGGGCACGCTATTAGAAGCAGCGTAATTGTTGATCGAATCAAGGACAAATATGACGTTTACCTCTTCTCAAGCGACAGGGCATACGACTACTTAAATTCAAAATTCGACAATGTTTATGAAATAGGTGGATTCAATACCGTCTACATTAACAATAAGGTAAATGACCTGAAAACATTTGCAGACGCCCTGAGAAGAAATCCAACAAATATAAGGGTAGGATATGAAAATCTATATAAGAAAGCAAGGCAGTTAAGACCCGATGTAATCGTGACTGATTTTGAAATATATGCCACAATGGTTGCAAAAATAAGGGGAATCCCATTGATCAGCCTTGATAATATCCATATGATTACACAAACAAAAATTGACTATCCCAAAAACCATCTGGCAGAAATGCTTAAGGCAAAAAGCGTAATCAAAACATACGTGATTAAGCCAAAAGTGCATATTCTTACCAGCTTTTTCTATCCAAGAATAAAGCCTAGAAAGAATGCAGTCCTTTATCCGCCAATCATACGTGAAGATATTCTTAAATTAGAGCCGAAAGAAGGAAATCATATCATTGTTTATCAAACCAGTAAGGAAAGTGTCAAGCTTGTCAGCAAACTAAAAGCTCTAAAAGACGAACAGTTCATCGTTTACGGATTCAATAAAAATGAGATTGATGACAATTTAACATATAAAGAATTCAATGAAGATGAATTTTACGATGATCTTGCATCATCCAAAGCCGTGATTTGCAATGGAGGATTCACATTCATTTCAGAAGCGATACATCTTAGAAAGCCTATCTACTCAGTTCCGGCTATCGGAAACTTTGAACAAACATTAAACGGATTTTATGTTCAAAAATTAGGTTATGGAGAGTATCATGAAAATCTAAATGCTCAAAAAGTATATAACTTCTTAAAAAGACTTCCAAAATATCAAAAAAGGCTTGAAAAAGTTAAAAAGACAAATAATGATGGAGTAGTCCGTGAATTAATTTATAGAATTGAAAAATACTCAAAAGGATAATTCGCCTGAAAAAAAGGAATATGATTAAAGAGTGCAGACATCTTTAATCTTAATGGATTGTGAAACTTCTTTTAAGAGATTCAAATCATTGCCTGTCAGAATAATGTCAACATCACCCTGATTAGACACGTATTTATATATAGTTTCATTTTTAAAATCGGATGAGTAAATCTGCTGTGAACTTGAATTTGAAATGCTGAAAGAATTATCTCCTATCAAAGATTCTGTTAATCCTTTGTTAATTATAATTCCTGAAAGGTTTGCAGAATAGTTTCCGTTATTCTGGTAAAATTTCATTCCGTCAGCCTCATTTTTAATTGTGAAATTTGAGCCTTCGGGAGTATCGATTTCAAAAAGCTTAAAATTCTGTGATTTTAAAGAAATATCAGATGAATCTTCAGTTACCGCAGTGCCTGAGTGGTTTGTGAAAATCAGATATCCTCCCACAACAATGAGAATGACTGCAATAGCAATTAAAATCAATGACAATTTTTTATCCATTGTAAAACTCCTGAAAAAAAGTAAAAAAGTGATTAATAAAGTAAGTACTTCATTAATCTAGGCTAACTATAAAGTTACACCCATTTCTAATTGTTCTGTTAATTCTTTGTACCTATTACGGATGGTTACTTCAGTAACTCCTGCAATATCAGCTACATCCCTTTGGGTTTTTCTCTCACCGAGTAAAACTGATGCAATGTATAATGCAGCTGCTGCTACACCTGTAGGACCTCTTCCTGAAGTCAATCCTTTTTCCATTGCTTTTTCAATAATTTCAATAGCTTTGGATTGTGCTTCACCTGAAAGTCCGAGTTCAGATGCAAATCTTGGCACATAATCAACCGGTGAAGTTGGCGGTAATTTAATATTCAATTCACGGGTCAAGAACCTGTATGTTCTTCCAACTTCCTTTTTGGTTACGCGAGAAACTTCAGCGATTTCATCTAATGTACGTGGTACGTTACAACGTCTGCAAGCCGCATATAAAGAAGCAGCTACTACACCTTCGATACTTCTTCCTCTGATTAGCTTATTGTCTACTGCACTTCTGTAGACTACACTTGCAGCTTCCCTTACACTTCTTGGAAGTCCAAGTCTTGAGGAGTCACGGTCAAGCTCACTTAAAGCAAATGCTAGATTCCTCTCAGTAGCTCCGGAAATTCTGATTTTTCTTTGCCATTTCCTTAACCTATACCATTGAGCCCTGTTTCTAGCAGGAATGTCACGACCGTAGATATCTTTGTTTCTCCAGTCAATCATTGTACTTAGACCTTTATCGTGAATAGTGTAAGTGATTGGTGCACCAACTCTTGTACGTTTGTCTCTTTGTTCGTGGTCAAATGCTCTCCATTCAGGACCCATGTCTACAAGGTTTTCGTCAATGACTAAACCGCAACGAGCACATACTACCTCTGCTCTTTCATAGTCACCAATTAATTCTTTTGAACCGCATTCAGGACATTCGGTTTGCTTTGAATCATCATAAACATCTGTTCTTTTGTCTTCAGCGACTCTTGTACGTCCATTAGGAGTTTCTTTTACTTTTTGTGTCGTGGTTTCATCCTCCTTCTTCTAGGTTTTTTGGATTTTGGTTTTGATACAAATAGTTTTTCACCACAATTTTTTTCTATTCGATCCCTATTCGCTGATTTGAATAAACGAATAGAGACATATGGTTCTTTTGTAGGTCCAAAAACATAACTAACCTTACCAATCTTGTTTTTACTGCTGTCGAAAACAATTCCACCTGGTGAAGGTGTTTTAGTGGACCTCGCTATTAATTTTCCAGAGTTTGCTATATGCAAACTTTTTCCTAAAACTTTCATAAAATCAAACTTAAAATCAAATCTGTATCATTTATATAATTAGAAATAGGTTATATATAAACTTATCGATATATTTATATATAAATATTGATTTCTATTTAAATGTTTTTCTATTTGAGTCCAACTATTTCGGCTAAAGTTTTTCCACTTTCAATATCACTGATAATATTGGATTCCTTGACTTTGACTTCAAGTGTTGCAAGCATTGTTTTTGCAAACAGTTCCTTAGGAATGACTACAATGCCGCTTTCATCGCCAATGAAAAAATCACCAGGATTGATAGTGGTGCCTTCAACCTCAATGCTTTCATTTAAAGTACCCAAACCTAAGGCAGATCCTGCATTTGGACAAAAATTAGAAGCGAAAACAGGATAATCCATATATAAAAGAGCATCCAAATCTCTTGCAGAACCATAAATGACTGTTGCCTTGATACCATTATCACGGGCACAGGTTGATGCCAACTCACCCCAAATAGCCTTGTCCTCAGAGTCAACTTTGAAAAAGAGGATATCCCCTTCACCGGCACTGTCTATTGCAAGGGCAGATGTTCCCCAATCATCAGAGGCAGTTTCTGCAGTAAATATTGATCCGAAAACTTTTTGATTGTTGATTGGTTTGATATTTTGAATTGTGCCGGACCTTTTTGATATTCCATTATATGCATCGGAAACCTGGCAGGCAGAAACATTTTCAAGCAAGGACATTAAATTAATGTATTCAGAATAATTCTTACCATTATAGGTCAAATCATCAATTGAAACACCATCTAAATCAATTTCACTAACATCAACACGTTTTTTTAAATTCTTATTTTTACCTAATAAATCTTTTGGAGTTACTGACATGAATTCACCACTTATACTATAATTTATGCAACATGATTAAAATACATTTCATAGATTATATATATTAGTTTAATCTAAATATTAATTGTAGTATTGTAATAATACTTATCATTTATATGCTCATAGAGTTTACATACATTATTCATTATTATTAATTATTATTAATTTATCAAAAAGGGAGAAAATTTAGTATTAGGGAAAATAAAAAGTTAAGATGAAGTTATAAAACCAAATAACCAAATTAATTAAGAAATAAAAAGTAATACCCCATAGTAAATTTCTCAAAAATGTATCAACTCTTTTTTAGTGTATAAAAGGTCGAAAGACAAGATTATCGTGTAATTTATGCAAGTTTCACCTAAAAATAATTTAATTTTTAGCAATTACATAAATTATCCCGATTAAAAGCTTAGGAGGCTTAAATATGGGAAAAGGTGAAGAATTAACAACAACAAAATATTTAATCCATGCTCAAATTACAGCTAACGGTATCGTTGAAAAACCGGACGTTGTCGGTGCTGTCTTTGGGCAGACTGAAGGTTTACTTAGTAATGATTTAGATTTAAGAGAACTCCAGAGAACTGGAAGAATAGGAAGAATCCAAGTTAACATCCACTCCAACAGTGGAAGAGCAAAAGGTGAAATCGTAATTCCATCCAGTTTAGACAGAGTTGAAACCGCCATTCTCGCTGCATCACTCGAAACCATCAACAGAGTTGGTCCTTGTGAAGCAGAGATACACACAACAAAAGTTGAAGATGTAAGGGCAGTCAAAAGGGAACAAGTCGTTAACCGTGCAAAAGAAATCTACAAAAAGATGGTTGAAAGCGTTGGCCCTACCAGCATGAGAATGATTGAAGAAGTAAGGGAAGCCATGAGAGTTCATGAAATCTCTGAATACGGAGAAGACCGTCTTCCTGCTGGTCCAAGTATCCACACATCCGATGCAATTATTGTTGTGGAAGGACGTAGTGACGTATTGAACTTACTCAAATATGGTATTAAAAATACCGTAGCAGTTGAAGGAGTAAGTGTGCCTCGTTCAATTGGAGAATTAAGTAAAAAAAGAACCACAACAGCATTTGTTGACGGTGACAGAGGCGGAGAACTTATCTTAAAAGAACTCTTGCAAATCGGTGAAGTGGACTACATCACACGTGCTCCTAAAGGAAAAGAAGTGGAAGATCTTGAAAAAGACGAAGTTCTCGTTGCACTCAGAGACAAAGTTCCTACAGCACAGTTTTTAGCTACAACAAATATCTTAAATGAATCTGGCAACAGCAACAATCATAAAAAAGAAAACAACAGACATAACAGAAGAAATCAAAAATACAACCGCAATGATAGGCAAAAACCTGTAAAAGAGCCAGAACCTGAAGTTGAAGACGATGAAGTAACCCTAATGAAAGACATGTTAAAAGAATTTGAAGGAACCGGCTGCGGAGCCATTCTGGATGAAGCATTGAACATGACCAAAGAGGTTGAAGTGGAAAATATCTACGAAGAAATCAAAAATATCGAAGGAACCGCTGACACAGTCATATTTGATGGTGTAATCTCCCAGAGATTGGTTGATGTTGCATCCGAGAAAGGAATCAACAAGTTAGTTGCTTTCAAATCCATGAACATAGTTAAAAAACCACAAAATGTTAAAATAATAACTATAAACTAAAAAGAATAAATTCATACTTATAAAATTTAAACATCGGAAATTGGAGGTAAAATATGAATATTAATATCGATGGTTACTACAGCACTAGAAAAAATGTTTTCGAAAGAATCCAGGACGCTAGTGTAGCTACAAAACTACTCATGTCCTTGATGATGGCATGTTTAACCGGTATAATGGCACAGATCATTATCCCACTCCCATGGACTCCAGTTCCTATAACTGCACAAACCTTTGCAGTGTTATGTTCTGGTTTATTCTTAGGTAAAAAATACGGATGTTTAAGCCAAATCCTCTATATCGTTTTAGGTATTGCATTCATTCCTTGGTTTGGAGGAATGACCGGCGGACTTGAAGTATTCTTAGGTTCAACCGGAGGATTCCTTATTGGATTTGTTATTGCATCTTACTTTATAGGTTTAATTACCGAAAAATATGCAGATGCACGTAATTTTAAGAAAATGGCTCTAACAATTGGAATTGCAAACTTCGCATTAATCTATATTCCAGGTTTAGCAGGTCTTGCATTGTTCTTAAGCATGCAAGGTACACCATTTGGAATCGTAGATCTTTTAATGATGGGTCTTGTTCCATTCATTGCTGGAGATATCGTAAAAATATTAGGTGCAGCTTCAGTATCTAAAGTATTTTTACCAAAAGACTAAGGTTTTTATAAAACCTTCTTTTTTTATTTTTTTTGATTTTAATGAAGCTTAAATTAAGGGGACATCACTTGTTATGTCTTAAGGGTTTTCAGGGCTACGGCTATGATGAAGGCTTTGTTGAAAACATGATTCATATCAATGCCGAAAGAAAACTGCCACAGACAACTGTTTCACTTTGTGAGAGTGCAGATGATATTTGTTCTGCCTGTCCGAATCTGATTGATGGGATTTGTGAAGATACAAATCAAAACGACAGAATAGTGTCAATGGATAGGGAAGTGCTGAAAAAACTTAACGTCACAAAAGAGTATGATTCCATTGAATTATTTGATAAAATAGATGAAATCTTCAGCACAAAAGAAAGTGTTTCCAAAATCTGTTTTGATTGTAAGTGGAGCGAAAAATGCCTATTTTATCAAAAATTATCAAATAACCGATAGGTATAAATACTACATAATAAATATATATTAAATGTTGTATACCGTACAACAGATATAGTCCCGTAGGGTAGTGGTAATCCTTCTAGGCTTTGGACCCGGAGACGGCGGTTCGACTCCGCTCGGGACTACTCTTATAAACTTTTTTTACTGATATTTTATGGACAAGCTATTACTTATTGGAATTGATACAAGAAGTATGCTTAACAGTGCTTTAAAGTTAGATTATGATATTTATTCTACAAGCTATTTTTCAACATCCGACACTCCCGCCATCAAAAATCAGAAGATCATTCTACAGGAAAGTGACGGGGAAAGCTGCGGAATATTTGAAGACAATTTCAACAGCAAAAGCATTCTGGAAATATCAAGGGACTACATTGATGAAGTTGACTATATAATCCCCATCTCCGGAGTATCTCCAAGCGACTTTTCAAAAAAGGACCGAAAAAAGATTTTGGGAAATCATGACGTGTGCGATATTGAGGACAAGTTCAGATTCTACAAAAAAATCAGAAATGAATTTTTAACTCCTATGACTTTTCATGCGTGTGATATAGATGAAGCATTTGAAATATATAAAAATCATCCAGACATTCAATTTATTTTAAAGCCGGTTAAAGGAAGTGGAGGGTATGATGTCAACCTATTGAATAATGGAATTGATATTGAATTTGGTGACAATGAATTTATTCTGCAGGAATATGTCTCAGGAACCAGCCTAAGCTCATCAGTATTGTCCAGTGAAAACGAAACTAAAACAGTTACAAATACCCGACTGCTTACAATGAATGACTTTGGAGATGAAAACTCTTTCATATATGTGGGAAACATTTTGCCCCTGACAGACAAATCCATAATGAGCGATGTTGAAGATATCAACAACATCAATGAAAAACTGAAAGATACAAGTGAAAGCTTAATCGATAAATTTAATCTTATCGGATCTAATGGTGTGGATTATATCCTTAATGAAAATGGTTTGTATGTCATAGAGATTAATCCGAGACTGCAGGGAACATTCGAATGCGCTGAAAAAACATTTGGGATAAACATGCTTGAAGCCCACATCAGGGCATGCCAAGGTGAGGTCATGGAGATTCCAAAGGCACAATGTTATACCTATAAAAAAATAGTTTACTCACCAACAAGAATGAAATACCATCCGATGGATTTGGATAACATCTACGACCTTCCGCATATCGGATCCATCACCGAAAAGGATGAACCACTGCTGACAATAATTGACAGTGATGTCGATTTTGAAAAATTATATGAAAAAGTAGAATTAACCAGTGAAATCGTTAATAAGTCAGCTAAAAGAAACCAACTAGATGCATAATAAAAATTATTACGCCAATTGTTATTAAAAAAGTAGTAATAATCATTGCACGGGTCATCCAGATAAATAATTTGGCCTTATTGTCTGGGTCCTTCATAAATTGGTCAATTGGATTTCTTTTCATTATTACACCATTTCCAGTAAAAAATATTTTTACAGTAACTTCTTAATAAAAACTCTTTTTAAAAATAAACTCTTAATTTAACTTTAAATAAAAAAATAATAAAAAATAAAAGAAAATGAGAAGTATTAAGAAAAATTTAAGCTTCTGCATTTTTAGCAGCTTCGGCCGCTGCAGCAGCTTTCTCATTTTTCTCCATTGTTGACCTAATCATTTTCAATCTTACAAAGTTTTCTCTTTCCATTTCTTGGAGTCTCATATCAATATACTTTTCAGTATTTTGGAATCTTGGAATCATAATATGCTCTAAAGCATTTACTCTACGTTTAGTTGATTCAATCTCCTCGGCCAGCAGGAAAATTGTTTTTTCTACTTCACCAAGTTCGATTAAATACTTGAGAGATTCCTCGAATTTTTTTGCAGCTTCGTCTAATTGTATGGTAGTGTCTGAAAAACCGTAACCCCTGTCAATGATGGATCTTTCTTCCATTTTAACATTGGTAACAGGTACTGCTACACCCATAACGCTTCTTGATGTGATTTCAACATCAATTGATTCTTTGACTGATAATGCAGCTTTTTTAACTGCTAAATCACCCATAGCAATTTGAGCTTCAACTAAAGCTTCATTTGCTTCTTTTAGACTTAATTCTGCGTTTTCACGAATACCTTTGACACGATCCAAGATATCAAAAAACTCTTTGATTAAAGCATCCCTTTTCTCTTTGAGCAAACCATGACCTTTAACAGCCAGTTTAGTCCTGTTTTTAAGGGATAATAATTCCATACGAGTTGGATTAATTCCATCTATAATATCTTGTGCCATTTAATCACCTACATTACTGTAATGAGATTAGTCATCTTTTGGAAGGTATTGTTCAATAAATTCTTCTTTAACCCTTTTGAGTTCTGCTTTAGGTAAGATTTTAAGTAAACTCCAACCGAGATCTAAAGTTTCAAAGATGGTTCTGTCTTCATCTTTACTTTGAGTAATGAATTGATCTTCAAATGCTTGAGCAAATTCTAAGAACTTTTGATCCCTTTCAGTAAGTGCTTCTTCCCCTACAACCGCAACGAGGTCTCTTAATTCACGACCTTCAGCATAAGCGGAATAGAGTTGGTCAGATACACCACTGTGGTCATCACGAGTTTTGCCTTCTCCGATACCACCACTCATCAAACGAGAAAGTGAAGGAAGTACGTCTACAGGAGGGTAAATACCTTTCCTTGAGATTTCCCTACTTAATACGATTTGTCCTTCGGTAATATAACCGGTTAAGTCAGGAATTGGGTGAGTAATATCGTCTTGAGGCATAACTAAGATAGGCATTTGAGTAATTGAACCTTCTTTACCGTCAATACGTCCTGCTCTTTCATAGATACCTGCGAGGTCAGTGTACATGTAACCAGGATAACCTCTTCTTCCAGGTACTTCTTCCCTAGCTGCGGAAATTTCCCTTAAAGCTTCACAGTAGTTGGTCATATCTGTTAAGATAACCAATACTTGCATACCTAAGGTGAATGCGTAATATTCAGCAGTGGTTAAAGCCATTTTTGGAGTTAAGATCCTTTCAATAGCAGGGTCGTCAGCTAAGTTCATGAATACTGTTAATTTTTCTAAAGCTCCGGTACGTTCGAAGTCTCTCATAAAGAAGTTTGCTTCTTCGTTTGTAATACCCATAGCTGCAAAAATTACTGCGAACTCGTCTTCAGCACCTAATACTTTAGCTTGTCTTGCAATTTGTACAGCTAAATCGTTGTGAGGTAAACCAGATCCTGAGAAAATAGGAAGTTTTTGTCCTCTTACTAATGTGTTCATTCCGTC
>NZ_ONER01000061.1 GCF_900316895.1 uncultured Methanobrevibacter sp.
TTCAATATTTGCAGTTCTACTTTCGTTGATGTTTTTTCACAATCCTCTAACAATTGCTTTAACATTAATCGGTGCAAATATTCCGGATTTTGACCATGATTTCAAACGCGAAAATGTTTATAGGATGATTATTTTGGGATTGATAGTGTTCATTTCACTTTATATCCTTAAATTACCTTATTATATCGGTTTGATTATTGTTTTTTTAGGCGCAACGTTTTATTTTTCCGAACATCGGAGTTTTACGCATTCCATTTTCGGTGCTTTGACATTAGCATCGGCGGTCAGTCTGATATTGATTTGGGCGTTTCAGCTAACTACATTCTTAACTGTTTTGGAAAATCATTATATGGTAATGGCAATTCTAATTGCTCTTTTAAGCTTTCTGTTTTTAAACAAGAAAGTTCTGATGGTTTTTCTACCGTCTTTATAGTGCCTGCAGCGGAAATCAACTATATTGAAATTGTTTTGGCATTGTTTTTAGGCTTGTTTTCACATATCATATTGGATGCATTTACTCCTGCAGGAATTAAGATATTCGCTCCATTGTCATCTAAAAAAGTTCACAGGAATTTTGGGCTTAGCATGATATTGTTATTGGCGGTTCTCTCCCTATTATATCATATTCCAATGCTCTTCGAATTGTATGGGCATTATATTTTGGCCACCTAGAAATTGCCGC
Source organism: uncultured Methanobrevibacter sp. (assembly GCF_900316895.1). Classification (GTDB taxonomy): domain Archaea; phylum Methanobacteriota; class Methanobacteria; order Methanobacteriales; family Methanobacteriaceae; genus Methanocatella. The sequence continues at coordinate 683 of NZ_ONER01000061.1, forward strand.
AGACAAAGAACAGTCCTGAGTTTTTAATCCACAGACAGAATCTGGAAACGATATATAGTATTGGAAGCTCTATCAGCGGTCCGATTACCAGTGCCATCGCTATCAGTTCATGACCCGGAAATGAATTTATCGCTATTGCAAGTGCCAGTGGTGAATTTCTGGCCAAAGTTGTCATGGTCAGGCTTGCATACTCAGGATATGTAAAATTAATTTTTTCAGATAATAATAAATCAATTATTGCATTCGCTGTGAAAAATATGATTAGAGGAATGAATATTTTCACATTTGATTCCAGATTGCTGTATAGTAGTTCTCCCTGGCTTGCGAATATGCAGAACACGGCCAATAACAGAAACCAGATCTGCAGGCTACTGAATGACTTTATCACTTTGTCTTTTAAATCATTTTTTAAGATGAATTTGACGATTTGTGATGCGATGAATGGTATTACGATAACGATTATCAGTGAATATGCAAGCTGATTGTAATCTAGGTTTATTCCATTTGAAAAGAATATTATAAGGTAAATCGGAAGCAGTACAATCTGTAGGATTAGATTAATCGGCAGGATGGATAGACTCAGTGTCAAGTCACCTTTTGCAAGCTTGGTAAACACCAGGTACCAGTCGGTACACGGGGTCAGTATCAGCATGAAAAATCCGACCAGTATGTCCACGTTTCCTTTCAGAAAAAGTGTCCCCAAAAAGTATCCGAATAATGGGGTCCATAGAAAATTGATTATCAGGCTTGTCAGACTGAATTTAACATTCTTGAAGCTGTTCTTCAATTCGTTCAATGGTATTTCAAGGAATAATCCGAAAAGCATTAGACATAAAAACAGGGTTATCATATTGCCGGTGTTTTGGGCAATAATGCTGACATTGGAAAGCAGCAGTCCCAATATTATTGCAAAAAATATTATAATGGGCTCAATTTTTTCGACTAAATCCATTGTATCACTTTTTTAGGTATAACTAAATCTGTATATTATCATATATAATATTTTCATGTATGTATCAAATCGTTTAATTTTTGGTTTAACTGTTGATTTGACAGTATTTAATTAATTTAAGTGGCATTTTCGTTCATGTATATTTTTTTAATATTTTTAACAATGTTAATCTATTTTTTGAATATTATTTTTAAAAAAGCATAACTTTATAATGAATAATCATGATAAATAATAATATTACTAATTAGTCAGTAATATGGCTATTATTAATATTAATGAAATGGAGCTTGTTTAATGTTTTTGACTAGAATTGGCTATGGAATTATATATTTCTTAGTCCTTATTTACGAAATCATAAAAGCAACAATTGATGTTGCTTTTAATGGAGTTATGAGGAGAAATATTGATCCTATTGTCGTTGATATTGAAACAGTTTTGGAGAGACCTGTTTCACAGACAATTTTAGCAAACAGTATTTCTTTAACTCCGGGTACCTTGTCTGTTGATTTGGACAGCGAGAATAACATTATCAAAGTAGCTGCTATTTCTCCAAGAAAAAAAGAGGATATTATTCCTTTTGAACCTTATATAAAGAAAATGTTGGAATAATTCATTTTCAAAAAAGACGAGTGAGATAGTATGGATATATTGTTTATTTCAAAATTTATTTTGGTTATTGCAATAATTATAATGCTGCTAGCCACCATAAGGGCAAGTGCATATAAATCCACATCCATGGGACTTTTAGGAAGTTCCGTTGTTATTAATGCACTCGCATTAGTGTTACTTGTAGGTGGGGAGTTATATAATCTTGCATTCTATAGAGATATATCTTTAGCTTTAATATTCTTTGGTTTTGTAGGAACTATTGCTTTCGCTGTAACCGTAGGAGGGGAAGATAAATGATAGAATATATTCAATCAGCCCTTCTCATCATTGCAGCATTTTTGATTATTATCTCAGCAATAGGTCTTATTAGCTTAAGCAAAGATACTAAAAATGCAGTATATGGAAGAATCCACATTGTGGGTTTGTTTGATGTTGCATGTATTATTGCTATGATTGGCCTTGGCCAATATCTCTTGGCTGGTGTCTACTTTATTTTAGCACCGTTTTCAGCACATGCAATAGCTAATGCTTATTGGAAAAAAGAAGATAGAGAAAATAATGCTGATTTAATGACAGTTGAAGAAGAGGTAGATGAAAATCATCCATTTTTACATCCTAAAGAAAAGATGCAGGCTTTGGAAAGTGAAAATTCTGAAAAGCTTAAGGCGGATGACAGATTTTCAGTTACTACCATAGAGATTGATGAGGGTGAGTAGTCATGATAGAAATAATATTGTGTATTGTAATAGTATTAAGCGCAATTCTTGCTCTTATTCAAAAGGATTTATTTAAAGCAGCAATTTTAACCGGTATTTCCGGCGCATCAGTTGCAGTATTGTTTCAGGTATTGCTTGCACCGGATGTTGCCTTGACACAGGCAATTGTTGAAGGGGCAATCATACCGATATTCATTGCACTGGCTGTTAAGAAGACTCAAAGGAGTGATGGCTGATGGCTGATGTACAACTTGTGATATTGTTGACCTCTGTTGCTTTAGTCGTAATAGGGCTTTATTCAGCAATTTTCATTGACAATATCATCAAAAAGATTATTGGTATCAGTTTCATTGAAGAGGGAGTAAACCTTTTCATTGTTGCTATCGGTTATAAGGCAGGCGGTGTCGTGCCGATCTTAATGCCTGGAATGGATACCTCATGGTTCGCTACAAACGCAGCATATCCTTTGCCATTCGGTTTGGTGCTTACCAGTATTGTAATCGGCGCAAGTACTCTGGCAGTAATGCTTGCTTTAGTAATGGTTTTATACAGAAGATACGGCACATTATCTACAAAAGTAATGTTGGCTGACACATCAAAACGGGAGGAATACGATGAATGAATTAATTCCACTTATGGTTATTGTTCCTTTAATGGCAGCATTATTGATCAGTGCCTTTTCAAAATTCAACACTGTAACTAAGATTTTTGCATTTGTTGTGGCAATATGTCTGCCGTTAATTCCGCTTCTGTCCAATTATGGTCTTCACTACTTCGGTGGTTATGAGCCTATTCTAGATGGTGCGGCAAATATGATGTATCATCCGGCAATCACATATTCATTCACATTCCTGCAGCAAATATTCATAGGAGCCATTGGACTTTTAACATTCCTGGTAATCTTCATTTACCTGACAAAATACAGAAAAGTCTCAGGACCATACCTGTTCCTACTGTTCTTAGGTACTGCAGCAGTGACCGCAATGATTTTGACTGACGACATATTCCACATGTTTGTGTTCTTTGAGATATTGGCACTTGCACAGGTGGGAATTGTAGCTGCATCTTCAATTGACTACAGTTATGAAATGGCCTTGAAGTACATGGTTTTAGGATCTATCGGTTCTCCAATGATGCTTTTAGGAATTGGATTCCTGTTGGCATTGACCGGTAGTGTAAATGTTACAGATATTGCAGCGGCTGTTCACAACGGTTTGGTTGACGCAACTTCTCCAGTATTTTTATTATCACTCGCATTAATATTCTTTGGTTGGTTATACGCATCCGGTTTACCACCATTCCATACAATAAAATCTGGAATCTATTCAAAAGCCGAACCTCATGGCGCAGCTTTATTGCAGTCATTTACAGTCATTTCAATGATTTCAATCGTATTAATAATGTTTAGAATTTACGCTTCACTTCCAATCTTTGAAGTTCTCATAGTCTTCTTCTCTATCTTAGCTATGATATTGGGCGTCTCTCTCGCACTTACCCAAACAGACTTCAGAAGAATGATTGGATTTTTAGCGGTAGGTGAATTAGGTTTCATCGGGTTAGGTATTGGGCTTGGAACAAACTTTTCAATTACAGCAGGACTTTTCCAAGCATTGAATGAAATCGTAATCACTGCATTATTATTCATAGGATTTGGCGCAATCGTAAATGCAACAAATGAAGTGGATACAAGAAAATTAGGCGGACTTCTCGCATACCATCCTAAAGTGGCCATTATGCTTCTGATTGGTGGTCTTGCAATGGCAGGTGTTCCTCCATTAAGCGGTTTCCAATCCAAATTGATGCTTGTTCAGGCGTCATTAAGTTGCGGATTCCCGGAAATATCCATTTTGGCGATTATGGTAAGTATTGCCACATTTGTAGTATTTGTAAAAACATATTACACAATGTTTTTAAAACCGAAACCAAATGACTTAGAACTGGAAGGAAAAGAAGTTCCAAGAGCTATGATTTTCGCAATGGGAGTGTTATTAATCATTGTTATACTGTTAGGTATCTTCCCAGATGTCGTTACAAACGGAATTTCTAACTTTGTAGGAGGGATATTATGAAACTGTATGATCAGATATTCAATGTTGTAAAGCAATTCAGAAAATTGTTTTCACCTGGACCTGTTACCAATGCGGACGTTTCAGGAAGCCTTACAGCAGAAATATTTTTAATCGTATCATTGGTTCTGTCTGCAATATTGCTCAGGCATGTAAATGTCTTGCTTGCAGGAATCTTTACCTTGGCACTGGCCATAGTGCTGATTTATAGTATTCCGCTTATTCCAAAGTTCAAGATAGAACAGGAAGATTCACTTGAAAAAATGCTGTTCTATGCAATTGTAACACTTGCGCTTATAGCCGTATTCATGTACTGGGGTGGTAATCTTGTCTAATACTACAATACGCAATTTGCTTGCAGCAATCTTAACAGCAATCTTTTCAGTTACATTATTCGACGCGATATATCATATAAGTGATATGATTTATCCTGGTGTAAGCTTAATCTATAATACTTTAGGAACTAAAATTGCTCCGAATATGGTAACAGTTGTTATCTTTGATTTCAGAGCATACGATACTTTAGGAGAATCAATTATATTGTTGACTGCTGGATTAGTAGTTTTACTAATATTTGGCAGAGGATTACTGGGGGATAAAAGATGAGTCAGGGTAGTATAATCTTAAAACTTATATCTTTACCGATTTCAATCATATTAATCTGTTTAGGTATAATGACCATTCTTGGGGGTCACATCACTCCTGGTGGAGGTTTCCAAGGTGGTGCAATGATAGCAAGCGGAATTATATTATCTGTTCTTGTCTATGGATTAGGTAATTCCCCATTTGAATTGTCACATGCATATATTGAAGTTTTAGAATCTGTTGGTGCGTTAGGTTTCGTAATATTCGGATTGGTGGGATTGTTTGTTGGAGGTTTCTATCTCTACAATGTGGGAACTGATCTCCTTAATGTCGTTCCTCAAGCTATCCAGTCTGTATTGCATTATCCTGATGTTACAAATGCAGGTATCATTCCATACCTGAACATATTTGTAGGTTTGAAGGTATTTGCAGGATTATCCGCAATCGCAATCGCATTTGCAGGTTTTAAGAAATATGTCGAGGAGGGTGAATGATGGTAATCATAGGGCCAATAATAATAGCACTGATATTGGGAATAATCATAGGTTCACAAATCAAGACCCATAACGGAGATACCCATTTCACTCTTGGAGCATTTATAGTGATACTTATTGCAGGAATTATTGTAGCATGGCAATCCGGCAATTATCCGTTTTACACAGACTTGCCGATATCAACTGCATTTTTATCTGCATTAATAGGAATTTTTGTAGGCAAACTAATATTTGCAAGGAGTAAATAAGGGGTTTTAAAATGTTTTTATCAACTAATACATGTAATGAAAATGAAAATTGTATTAAGTCATGTCCTACAAAATCCATCAGATTAGTCAACGGCGTTCCATTCAGTTGCCTTACCTGCGGAATCTGTTATGATAACTGTCCAAACCATGCAATATTTAAAAACGGCTATGGGGGATATGTGGTTGACAGGGCCAAATGTAACGGCTGTGGAATGTGCATGTACAACTGCCCTACAAATAACATCCATATAGATGACGGAATAGTATATGGTATCTGTTCACGCTGTGGCGTTTGTGCAGAGAAATTCCCTGAATGTCGTGTTGACGGATTTGAATTTGAAAAGGAAAAGCAAATCAATTTAATCAGGTCATTCAATATCCTGAATCCGCCATTGGATAACGTTCCTTCAAAAAGCGAAAGCAAGGTCAAGGAAGTTTCAAGGACTTACTTTGGAACAGATACAGAAAAATGTATTTTGTGCGGCAGATGTAAGGAATACTGTCCGACAGGTGCGATTCATGTTAAAGTGGATAGGGATGAAGGAATCTGTCGTGAATGCAGAATATGTGCAGATGTTTGTCCAAACCAATCAATGAACAAGCATCAGATGGTAAATACAACCTCCTGTACACTTTGTCTGAACTGTATGAAGGCATGTCCTAACAATGCGATTTCAGTTGACGATTTCAAAATCATTGTGAATAAATTGAACCAGAAACCTGACGGCAAAATCATATCCTGTCTAAATTGCGGATTATGTGCTGATTTGTGTGAAAACGAATCACATAAAAATGTCGACGGCAAATTGAGATATGATCCGACAATAGATACGGAAAACGTTACACATGATATTGCCATTAGTCACTGTCCGGTTCACACATTGCGTGAAGATGAGGAAATGTTCATTTATGATGAGTTTTCAGATGAAGAGCTTCCTGCACTTGCAGGCTTCTGTGTAAGCTGCGGAAAATGTGTGCAGGTCTGTGATGAGGTCAATGCACGTCAGCTAATGACCCACACATGGGATGGCAAGGTTACAGACGACTGCATTTCCTGTGGAATCTGTGTTGAAATGTGTCAGGAAGATGCGATTACATTGCATAGGGGCAAAATCTCAGTAGATATGGACAAATGTATTTTATGCGAAAATTGTGCAGTGCACTGTCCTGTTGATGCGATTCCTAAATCAACAATGTACAAGAATGAGATTACAGATGGATTCAACTTCATCGAGCAAAAATTATGTATGCATTGTGGAATCTGTCATGGAATCTGTTCATATGATGCAATAGAAGAAATTGATGGCAATTATGTGGTTAATGAAGAGAAATGTACTTATTGTGGAGCATGCAAGAACGCCTGTCCTGCAAGGGCATTTTTATTCGAAAGAAATTTTAAAGATTCAATAGAGGGTATTTAAATGAGCAGTTTACTTAGAATAGCTTTGGAAGGAGCTTTTACCAACTTTAAAAGAATCTTTTTTGCAGCTGATAGGGTTACAGATATGGAATTGAGAAACCAAATCGCAACACTGTCAGTGGAAGTTGATGACAGGGTTGACGAAAAGGCCTGTATCGGATGTGCGGGCTGTGCCAATGTCTGTCCGACTGGTGCAATTGAGATGAAAGAATTAGCAAATCCAGTTAAAATCACTGACGATTGGACTAAAAAGGAAGTGCCTGAAATTACTCTCGAAAAATGTGTTGTATGTTACTATTGTCATGACTTCTGTCCGGTCTACTCCCTTTATGGTGAAAAGGGAACAATACATCCGAGCAATGTTGGAGACCAGGAAGTTGACATCACAGAAACAATGTCACAGCCATTTAAGATTTCAGACGACAAGCTCAAATTCATTGCACAATATTTATCAGATAATACAGTATTGAAGAATAGAGAGGAGGGTGATTAGATGGGAATTAAATCATTTTCAAGAGCAAGGGCAATACACGTCATGCTTGTTTATACAGGCGGATGCAACGGTTGCGATATCGAAATTGTAAACTCAATTCTATCACCTAGATTTGATGCTGAGCAATATAATGTGTTTTTAACTTGGAATCCTCGTGAAGCTGATGTATTGGTTGTCACAGGACCTGTTACACATTTGAATAGAAAGCCATTGGAAGCAATTTATGAAGCCATTCCTAACCCTAAGCTGGTTGTGGCTGCAGGAAGTTGCGCTCTGATGGGTGGTGTTTATAAGAACTGTTATGGTGACATTCCTTCAGAGGAAATTGAAGGGCCGGTTGAAAATATCATACCTGTTGCCGCAAAGGTTCCGGGTTGTGCCGTAAGGCCTCAGGATGTTTTGGCTGGTGTAGTATCACTTTTACCTACATTATTAGATGCGGATTAGAGGGGATTTGATGGATAAGAAAGTACCAAGAAGCAATATTATTGAAACAGAAATTCCAATGGGTACAGTTCACCCTGCTGCATTGGAACCATATAGGGTAAGGTTTTTTGTAGAGGACGAAATCGTTCAGGAAGCCGAAATCACTATTGGTGTTAATCATAGGGGTATTGAAAGGATCATGGAAGG
>NZ_ONER01000087.1 GCF_900316895.1 uncultured Methanobrevibacter sp.
ATCAATGTCCTTTACCTTGAATGCCTCTGAAGAAGCCGGAAGAATTGTTGTTGCAATGGAAACTGATATAATCAACGGTAAACGTGCAATTGGATCAGCCGCTGCGAAAAATCCGATATCAGCCAATGTCAGGAACTTTCCCATTACAATGGTACAGATGTTATAGATAAGCATTTCAGCCACAGCGGTGATGATGACCGGAATGGAGAATTTCACCAATGTTGTGGCAAGTTTTATCCTATCATTCATTGTAAATACAAAATCTTCGCTAGGTTTCGGAATGTATTTCGGCATGTGCACCTTGAAGATGTAAAGAGCCGCAACAACGGATAAGGAATATCCCAAAACGGTACCCCATAGTGCCCCGACAGTTGAAAGTCCAATCAAAACAAATGCAGTGGCAAAAAGAATCATACCGAGCTGTTCGACGGCACGGGTATATACGATATACTCCATCTTGTAAACACCCTGAAATGCCCCTCTAAAGGCACCAACAATAACACTGAAAGGAGTGATAAGCCCCACAATCTGGAGGGGAACAAGTGTTATTGGCTTGTGCAGGAAATTATAGGCAAGGAAAGGAGCAACGACAAAAATCATCAATACCCCAAAGAACAGCCCTAAAAATATCATTATCTGCAGAGCCGTGTAAATGGTCTGCCTGGCCATATCATGCTCGCCGACAGCTTCATACTCGGCAACGTATTTTGCTATCGCAGGAGGAAGTCCACCGGCAGATAAGGTCTGGAAAATTCCCTGAAAAGGCAGTGTGATTCCTAGATTACCATAGGCGACAGGTCCTAACAGTATCGCCATCAGAAAACGGTAAAAGTAACCTCCCACACGGAAAATTATATTACCTATAAAAATTATCAAACTACCTCTAATCAACTTATTTGCCATGATATAACCTAAAAAAAGTTATTAAATATATGTAACTGTCCATACCATAAGAATCCTTCCTTATTTCATCGATAGAGTCTTTTGACCAAAAGGAAGCTCCCAAATTGGAACCGAAAGGCCCTCCACTTACCGGTATTATGCCGTGTATCATGAAATATGTGATGTTTGCCAGATGGGCAAAATCCTGACCTCCTGTACGGTCGCCGCCGACTGCAATGCTCATTCCAATCTTGCCTCTCAAGAGATTGTAATCGATTGCCTCTAGGGCGCGTGTCCTGTCCATTATGATTGACAGATTTGCGGAAACAGATCCTGAATGTATGGGAGTTGCCAGTATAATTCCATCTGCAGTTTGGAGATTTTCGTATACTTCCATCATGTCATCCTGGATTATGCATTTCTTGTTTTCAAGACAGTAATCGCAATGCATGCATGGCTTGAGGTCCTTTGCATGGCATGTGAAAATTTCTGTTTCGAAATCATGACTTTCCAACTTTTCCAAAGCCTGCGAGAGTACATAATGTGTAGTGTCATTTCTCGGGCTTGCACAGATTCCAAAGACTTTCATAGAAATAGTTTTAGATAAATCAATTAAAATATTTTGTGTAAAAAAGAAATAGAAAAATAGAGAATTAATCTCTATTTTTTAACGGTTATTTTAACTTTTTTGGTAGCAGATTTGTAAGTTTTGTCACCTTTGAATTTAATAGTTGCTGTGTATTTGCCTTTTTTCTTTAAGTTTTTAATTTTAAAGGTTGCTTTACCTTTAGCGTTGGTTTTCACTTTGTAAGTTTTACCTTTAACTTTAAGAGTTACTAAAACTTTTTTGATTGGTTTTTTACCAGATTTTAAAGTTATAGTGTATTTTTTAACTTTAGTTTTAGCTTTAAAGGTTTTCTTTTTAGCAACTATTTTTGAAGCTTTTTTGTTTACTTTAGGTGTAACAGGTTCTACTGGTTTAACCGGAGTAGTATTCTCTTTAGCGTTTTTAGTTACAACCACGATTTGTTGTAATGCTGTAAACATGCCTTTGTTGAGAATAAGTGAAATATCTATAGCACCAGTAATTCCAGTTAAATCTTTGGTATAGTAGCTAACTGTGTTTTTAACTGTAGTATTCCATACATTATCATCAAGGACACCATTTACTGATATGCTTGCTCTGCCAGGTTCTGAACCTGCACCAAATACATAAACTGTGGCATTTACTGCTTCATTGGAAGATACATCGAATGTTGAATCAATTTTAAGCTTTCTATCACCATTTCCATAAGCACCTACTACGTCTGCACAATTAGAAATGTAAACTTCTTTGATTACATTACTTCCGGTAGTGTTGGTTAAGTAAATTAAAGTACTTGGATAGATACCTCCGGAAAGTGTTCTGTTCAATGCAAGTGTATTATTGCCATTTATAATAAAGCTGGTGACATCATAAACTAAAATACCGTAACCGCCAAGGCCAACCGCATTAGTTTGGTCTCTAATAAATGCGACAGGAGTTAAAGTTTGATTATTAAAAGTAGCATTTAGCATGTTGATATTATCACCTGTGATAGAAGTATATGGAACATAAATAAATGCTTTAACAATAACAGAACCGTCTTTTAAACTAACAGTCCAGTTATCAACCCTATTTGTTGTACCAGTTGCATATTTGCCACTTGTTCCAGCACTATTTACGAAATCTGATACATCAATGACAATATCACCAGTTATGGCTCCACTATAGAATGATTCTAAACTGTTTTGATCATATAATGCCTTGTTGAAGTATCCGTTGTATAATATAACTGCATCAATAGAGCTATTAGCTAATTTTTCATCTTTCAAGAACAATTGAACTGTGTAATTGACTTTATCATAAGTTCCGCTTGTTCCAGCGTATGTAGCAGAGGAATTGATAGGTCTAATTGTATTATCAATTAATGTTAATGGAGTAGTTCCTGCTGTTAAAGATATTTCAGTAGAATTGACTTCAACACCGTCAGCTAATAATTTGACAACATATTTGCCGTTTTTGTTAGTAGTCACTTTGATGGTGATTTTATTGCTGAGGCCAGGATATGCAATAGGTATTTGAGTTGATGAATATACTTTACCAGCACGTTCAGTAGTTATAGAATCAATTGAAGATGAAACTTGGCCCGGTTTAGCAACTAAAACAGCCAAAGCTTGTTTATGAGATACTCCATAACTGCCTTGAGCTCCAATACCAAGGAATTCTGTTTTTTTGCTGCTGTTGTAGTAATCAGTTACGTCCCATTTGTTATACTTATAATAGTTTCCGGTTTTATACTCTGGATTTGTTAACAAATTACCATTTAAGAAATAAGTAGCATCACTGCTATCAAGTGCAATATTGGTCAAGCTCATTTCCAATACATCAGACATTGAAGTGGTGTCGAATGTTAATGTTGTGTTGGACCCTGTCCATATTTGGTTATCATTAATCCAATAATTAATTATATCGTCATCACCGTCGTCATATGCTAAAACCAATGCTATTAACTTTATTCTACCATCAAATAATTTTCCGGTTAATCCTGTCATGTTGTTTGTATCAACATTGATTTTTAAAGTGGTACCATTTAATCCGGTCAATTTACTGGTTATATTGTAATGTATCATATAATCCAGGTAAGACTTAGTAACATGGTCGTTTACAGGAAAAACGGTTGAACTTTTTTCGCTTGCAATGCATAAAATTTCATTATAGCTTTCATCACCATTATCGGTTTTAATGGTAGTGGTTACATTTGTAGCGTAAGTATCAGTAGCTGTAGTACCAAAAACATTCACATAAACATCAGCACTCTTAATTGTTTTTGCATCAGCTGGAATATCATAACTTAATTCCCCATGATTAGGCTGCCCTTGTGTTCCCCATGGATTTTCGGTTACAACATCCACTCCCCCCGAAACTGTACCGGAAGCAGTGGCTTCTGAATCTTCCAAAACAGTGTCGTCGTTTGTTGATGCAATTGCATCATCTGCATCTTCTGCAGATACTGCACCAATTGAGAGGACAATCATTAAAATAAAAATAGATATAAACAAAATTTTTTTATTTCTCATAATAATCCCATCTGAAAATAATTTTCGTACCAATCAATGTAATAAAATAATATATATTTATATTAATTTTATTAGTACAATTTTACTTTAAAGTAATACTAATATAAAACTTTCCATTTAATGCTTAAAAACAAAAACTATATATAAAATAAAGTTATTTTTTAAAAAAAGTAATAATTATTCCATAAATAAATGAAAAAAGTAATACTTATAAGAAATTCAAAAAAATAAAAAGTATTACTCATTAGTCTTCAACCATAATCAGCTTGCCCGTTGAAGGATCCTTATAGACCTTACCCATCTCCATATATCCTTGACCTGAACTGTTTGAAGTGTCCGGAGTTTCATTCAGAGTCTGTCCTTCACTTACTTCAGTCACATCTGGAGATGACTGCTCTATTGGCTGTTGCTGGCTATCCTGAAATACAACGCTCTGCATATTCCAGCTTATCACCACAAATATCAATAAACCCACAGCAATTACAAGCATTGCATCAACAAGGTTGGATGTTCCAGCCATAGGATCCTCTTCGCCTTCTGAAAAACGTTTGCGTCCTTTTTCTCGAACCATAGACAAAACTCCTATTGACTTAATTTATCAAGAAGCGCATCTGCAAGGGCATCAAGGTTTGACAAATATTCCTCATACCATCTGCGCCTTACTTTTGACACAAAATAAGCAACAGCCCCCGCACCGATACCCACAACAGTGGTATCGAATGCCACAATAATCGCATTGGCCAATGTATTGACATCACCTGCACCTAAAGCTGCAAGTCCAGGACCCATAGGTATCAAAGTACCCATCAGCCCCAGGGTCGGACCGATACGGGTAACAACATCAGTCCTCTCAATTGATTTTGCGAACTTGTTTTCCTCAAACTCGATTAGCTTTTTAGCCAAAGCTTGCCTTGAATCATGAGTTAAGGAATGTGAACGCAATATCTTAATTAGAACAACCTTTTGAGACTCGTAAATTTTAGCATTTTGAATAATATTTTTTATTTCTTCTAATGAACTCGCATTAGCTATTGCATAAATCAGCTCTTCAATCAAGTCCGGAGTGATTTTCTTTCTTGAAGTGTACTCCGAAATCAATCCACCAATAGCCAATACTGCAAAAACCGCAAAAACCACCAAAAATATGATTACGGGAATCTGCAGGCTCTGTGAAATCATGTTCAATGTTGATGTTAATATTTCGCTTCCAGGAATTGTTGATACCATTAAATCACCTTAATTAAAATTACTGTTTCTCCTTGATATTACTCCACCAATCAAAGCTATTACAAGCACCAATACCAACGCCCCAATCAAGGAGTATGGGGATGATATTGAAATCGCTTCCATTGGATTCTGAATCATTGCTGTGATATTTGGCAGGAACAATGCTGATAAAAGGAAGTAGATTCCTAAAAAGAACATGAAATTTCCAAGCACAATTGGATAAGGCTTGTTAATGAACCTTACCAAATAATTAGATGCATAATAAGTTACAACAATTGTTAAAACCAATGCCAGCGCTACAATGACACTTAAATTCATTAATCCCAAACCTACGGTCGGAGCAACAAGCATTATACTAACAATAATTGATCCAAAACAACATGGACATGGTGCAACAATAGCCATGCATGTAGCAGCTGTCGTATTCTTTTCAAAGACCTTGTATTCACGAATTGTAAATATGCCCGCCAGAATCATGATTATTGCCATAATCAGGAAAAACTCAAAGTTATAGGTGTAAATCAAATCTGTAATCTGTTCCGTGAAAAATGAGGAAATTTCGGTTAGGATTAAAACTCCTGCCCCATATCCGATTGACACCACTGCCAAATATCTTTTTGACATGTTTGCAAGACCTGTTGCAAGGCCCAACTTGATTCCAAAAATTAAAACAGCCGAAAGAATTCCGACCTGCCATAAAATATTAATCGCATCCATTATCTACACCTATAATTTTTCATTAAATAATTTATCTAAATCTTGAACTTTATCCTTATCATCTTCATTTCTAAAGTATCCAACAGCCACAACCATAATCAAGCATAAAATAGCTAAAACTGCTGCAAGTGATAATCCCACCTCACTGGCTGACTGTGAAGTTATCGGATTGATTTCCACTGATTTTTTAACATCTGCACCTTCAGACTGAGAGCTTCCAGCTTCAACTGATTCTGAACCCGCACCTACATTTGAAAATGCCTCACCTTGGGCATTGTCCCCATTTTGGGCGGTAGCTTGAGTGGTAGTTGAGCTTGAATTGGAAGCAATTGTTGAAGATGAAGTTGAGCCTTTAACCGGATTTTGTGAGGAAGCTTCCTTTTGATTAGTACTGGAATCCGCTTCCGGAGGCTGTACGGATTGAGTATTGTTTTTAAATACTGGATTCTTAGTTGCTTGATATAATTTAGGAAGCAATTGTGCCAGAATATCTGGATTCACATATTGTACAGCCCATTGCATCATCGCAATATTTCCACAGCTGCAGTCACAGCATGCAACACCATTTTGGATTGTTGCCTGTGCCCATGTGTTTGCAATGTCACTTATTGTAGCCTTATCAGCATTCCAATAGCCATCATGGATTGTTGTAAGCATTGTTCCACTCATAGAAATCAGTGAATATGCATTATTTCCACTCATAAGCCAGTCCTTAACTCCAATTCCATATTTATCATTGTAATAAGTATTGTAAATCCTATTCCATAAGTCATCAGTAACTGCTGAAGGCCTTGTTACCTGCCATCCATGCAGATTGCTTACGAATTTGTTAGACATATAACGGGCCCCGCTGTAACCTTCATTCATCATTCCCTTAATCCAGTCAGGGTTGTCATATCTTGCGGCGATTTCCTGATACATTACTTCTTCCAAAGAGGATATGTATGCACTGTTCTTGTTGGCATACATCAGCACGTTGAATTTTGGAGCCTTACCTGAAATCTCCTCAACTGTCATGGACAGTCCTCCCCAGTAATCGAAGAAGTCATCATT